>JBHIDH010000034.1:0-12981 GCA_046759985.1 Thermoplasmata archaeon | reverse complement strand
GGTGATGGGACAGACCAGGTGGCACCGCCCGCACTGGTAGCACTCGTTGAGCTTGTACTCGTAGTCGCTGTACGGGGTTCGCTGCCCGAAATAGGCGATTACGATGGCGAAGACGGGGAGGGCGATGAAGACGTGGGAGTAGGTCATGATGAAGACCTGGATGTGGTCGAAGACGGGCTGCGCGAAGGCGACGAGATACCAGCTCACGGGGACGAGGATGAGAAGGACGAGGCCAAGCCACCGGAAGAGGGCCCGGCGGCCCCGGGGCTCGTCGAGGAAGTAGACGATGTAGAGCATTACGAGGCCGGTGAGCACGGCGAGGGTCACGTAGAGGGCCAGCCAGAGGTTCTGCACCGTGAGCAGGTCGCCTAGGGCCGCCCCGCTGGTCAGGGCGAGGCCGAGAACCGCAACCGTCAAGACCAACAGGAGAAGGAGGGCCCCCGCGTTCATGGCCGTGTTCACCCGGCGCATGGGTTTGAAGGCGAGGCGTCGCAGGGCCACGTACGTGGCGAGGCCAGCAAGGACGGGCTGTACGATGAACATCCACTTGAGGGTGTCATCCGTGACGAGGGACACCCCACCCGCCGTGATGAACCGCGGGATGATCAGCACGTTGACCGAGTAGATGGAGGCGGTGGTCACCCACACGATGCCCGCCACGCCAATGGCAGCCCGCACGTTCGACTTCGCCGGGCGGCTCTCGGTGCCCTTGTCAATGAAAGGGAGGATGAGGAGGAGGATGAAGGGGACGCCCGACAGGATGGCCCCGTAGAAGAGGGAGGACAGGGTGAAGCCGAGGACGCTGATCTCGGGGATGATCTCGGCGATCTTCAGGATACCCCAGGACCAGAGGAGATACCAGTCTGGGAGTTCTACCCGCGCCACCACATCCGGGTTCGCGGACTCCCCGAGCGCGGGAACGGCGATACCGGTGACGAGGAACATGACCCCGGTCATGAGGAAGATGATGACCAGATCCCGGTTGACCTCGTGGGGCATGAGGGCGTGGCCCGGCTTCGCGTCCGACCGCGTGGGCCCGTACTGGACCGGGAAGCCAATCTCCCGCTCCGCGCGAATGTCGGCCAATCCGTGGTTCGTCGCCATCGCTCTTCCTCAATGCGGCTCCGCGATGCCCTGCACCCATACCAGGGTCATGTGAAGTAACATCACCCCGATGCCCACCAGGGGCAGGATGAAGATGTGGAACCAGTACATGCGCAACACGGTGCCGGCCCCGAGTTCGAGCCCCCCGAACATGATCTCCGCGGTGAGATCGCCGATAATGGGAATGGATTTCGCCATGTTGATGCCGATGGTGGCCGCCGCGAAGGCGAGGGTGTTCCAGGGCAGGAGGTAGCCCGTGTAGCCAAAGCCCAGGGAGATGAGGAGGAGGGTGACACCTAGGAGCCAGTTCAGCTCCCGGGGCTTCTTGTAGGCTCCCGTGAAGTAGACACGGGCCATGTGAAGGAACACGGCCGCGATGAAGATGTGGGCCGCCCAATGGTGGACCCCTCGCCAGACGAAGCCCAGGGGCACCTCAGTCATGATGAACTGGAGGCTTTCGAAGGCCTCCGAGGTCCGGGTCCCGTCGGCGAGGATACGGAGGTTGCCCTCCGGCACGTAGTAGAAGCCGAGGATGATGCCCGTGACCGTCAGGATGAGGAACCCGATGAAGGCCAGGCCCCCGAGACAGTAGAGGGGATACCAGTACCAGATGGTCTTCAGCTCGTACTTCTCGGCGTGGCTTCGGGGCATCTGGCGGTGGATCGAAAGGAAGCCCTTCCGGGTTGCCTCGGCCCACGGGGTGACGGGGAACCGTTCGGCGAACCAGTCGAAAATGGCCTTGGTGAGCCCTCCAAAGGGTCTGCGTGCCATGCTATCCTGACTCCCCTTCCGCCACCGGAATGGTCTTGCTCTTCGAGTCCAAGTACTGGTACCAGCCCTGGTTCTTCACCCGACCGATGATCTTGGTGCCTTCGAGTTCCAGCGGAATCAGGGGCATCCCGCGCGGAGCCGGCCCCACGCCAACCTCCTTGTGGACGGCGAAGTACTCGGCCCCGCTCGCATCGGGGGGCGGCGGGTGCTGGTATTTGGTGATGACTCGGGGGTTGTACTGGCTGTCGTGGCAGGGGCAGTAGATGTTCTCGTAGCCCAGATCCACCTTGTATCCAGAGCGGGGGATTAGCTGCCAGCTGGGTCGGCAGCACGCATGCGTGCAGCAATTAAAGATCGCGTAGAGACCGCCAAGGACGAATTCCGCGGGAACAAAGTCGTCGGGGAAGGTCAGCTCCGACGGGTCCATCTGGATGAGGAGGGCCGAGAAGCCACAGGCAATCTGGCCGTCATCGGAGATGGTGGCCTTCCAGAGCGCGTTTGCCGCCCGTCCGGGCTGGAAGTCGGTGATCCGTGCCTCCTCTCCTACGAGGCCTTCCCTGACGAACCACACGTCCCCCACGCCCTCGGGGTTGATGTAGAGGAAGGAGCTCAGCAGCTCACCCCGGCACGTGGTTGGCGGACTGATGAGGGAAACCACCGTGCCGAAGCCCGCCGCCCCGACGAGACCGACCGAACCTGCGACAACGGCCCCTCGCAGAAAGGAGCGGCGCGTGATCCCCGCTCTCTCCTCCTCGTCCAGCCCCCGTCGCTTCATCCTACTCCCTCAGTTTCCTCCGCGGCACCACCTTGGGGATCCGAACCTTGACGAGCATCTCGTCGGGGAGGAAGTTTCGGCGGTACAGGTCGATGAGCGCCCCTAGGCCGACGAACATAATCCCGATCCAGAGGGACAGCCACGCAGGGTTCCACCCCTGGACCAGTCCGACGACGACGAGGGCGCCGAAGAACAGCTCAAAGAAGGCCAAGACGTAGATGACCAGGAGGGCCGTGATGGACTCGGTGGGGGCCTCGGTTCGCACAATCTCCGTCACGGCAGTCCCCTCCGCCGGTGTTCCCGGTGATCCGTGTGGTGGCGACTCTCGTATTTGATGATGAAGTAAGAGACGAGGATGACGGCGACCATGCTGAAGATGCCGATAAGGCCGATCCAGTAGGCCCGGAGGGCCACGCCCGAGGGGGCAAACCCATCCCCTCCACCGAGGTCGCCGGTGTCAGTGACGACGAAGAAGCCTTCCATCCCGTCTTCCCGGTGGTTTCCTACAGAGCACCAGTAGGGGAATCTCCCCGTTTCGTTGATCCAGAACTCCACCCATCCTGTCTCTCCGAGTTTCAGGAGGGGCGTCGTGTAGAACGTACCGTTCAGCACGGTCGTGAAGTTGTGGAATAAGTCGTTCTCCGCATCCATGTTGACGAAGGTCACATTGACGAAGACAGGGGTCGGGCCCAGGATGATTTCGTCCTTGTCGAAGAAGAGGTTGAAAGGATCGGAGGTTCCGCCCCCGACGACGGTGAGGAAGACCTCCACGCCCTCGATCGTGAGATGGTGGCCGCCAGCGAGGGGGATTGCGGCGAGGAAGGAGGCCAAGAAAAGGACAATCACGAGGCCCGCGCTTCGACTAAGGGTCGAATAACGGCTCCCGCTCATCGAGTCCTCATCCCTGCTGGACCGATGGTCCGGCCGGCCTAGGCCCGTGGCGTATAAATATATTGTGTAAAGGGGATTCGGCGCCACCGGACGCGAAGGGTCAGCCCTCCGAGTCGGTGTGGGCAGAAGCCTTCAAGGCGGCTCCCGGAACCTCGGGCATCAACCTGTTCTTTTAAGCCTGAAGAGAATACACCCGCCGTGAAGGGATGGGCCAAGTCAACCCTGGTTCTCCTCATCATGCTGCTCCTCACCACGATCTTCTTCGCCCTCCTCTACCGGCCCCCCGACCCCGAAGCCGTGCCCGAGGCTCCCCTCGTCTTCTTCGACATTCGCATCGCGCTGTCCACCATCGAGCCGGATACCATCCAGGTCATCCAGGGGAGCCTGGTGTCCCTGAACCTGACCTCGGTGGACGAGGATCATCATTTTGGGCTGACGGCGTTCGGGATTTCCCGGTGGGTCTCCGCCGGCGAGACGGAACCAGTTCGGTTCCACGCGAATCTCGCCGGGACCTTCACCTATGGTTGCCTGATCATCGCACCTGGTCACGTGGATGAGGTAGGCACCCTCCGGGTGGTGCCCCAAGCGTAACCCCGCCTCCACCGCTTCTGCCTCGGGCCCTCAGAACAGGCCACAACGGGGACAGGCCCCCCGTCCCCTACAGGTGGGGCAGGGACGCTTCATGACGAGGGCGGAGATCTCCCCCGACCCCTGGCAGTCGCGGCAGAAACCCGTGTTCCGGCAGTGAGAGCACGGGGTGGCCAGCCGGTCCCGCGCGAAGAGGAGTTCCGAGTTCCCCGGGTGAAGCGAGAGAGCCCTGTTCAGGAGGCCTTGGACCTCTTCCCGGGTCCCCTCACGGTCCATCCGGTCGAGAATTCCCGCCTTGAGCATCAGGGTCTTCGCATGATCGGGATCGAGGGCCAACACTCGGTCGAGGCTCCCGATCGCCTCCCGGAATCCTTCCGTAA
Source organism: Thermoplasmata archaeon (assembly GCA_046759985.1). Classification (GTDB taxonomy): domain Archaea; phylum Thermoplasmatota; class Thermoplasmata; order RBG-16-68-12; family JAJISG01; genus JAJISK01. The sequence continues at coordinate 8,472 of JBHIDH010000034.1, read as the reverse complement.
CGCGGGCGCTGTTCCGATAGGCGGCCCGCTCCTTCTTGCCCAGGGCCCGTATCTCGTCCCGGCGCAGGTCCTGCGCCCCCTGATGACGACGGATGCCGTCAGCTAGGTGAATCTGCTGGAAGAGATCCCGGACCTTGTCGTCGTGGGGGAACCGGGCCTGTCCCTCGTCGATGGCCGCCCTCGCCTCCTCGAAACGCTGCTCCTCCAGGGACCGCTGGGCCCGCGTGAGAAGGCTGGTGGGGTCGGGTTCCGCCACGGGGGGAACCAAGGGCTGGGTCCCCTAAAAACCTGCAACTCGGGGCGCCGCGCTAGGCCGCCCCCGGTACGCCCTGCCACACGCGCATCCCCAGGACGGCCGCGGCGAACAGGGCCAGGCTGACCGAGACGACGGCGCCTCCAGGGGGCCAACCCAGCAGGAAAGCCAGGAGGATGCCGAGGAGGGTCGCGGTGACGGCGAAGACCACCGCCAGGACAACGGACCGACGGAAGCTGCTGCTGACGTGCTGACTGGCCGCGGCGGGAAGGATGAGAAGGGAGGAAACCAGGAGGACCCCGACGATCTTGACGGCGGCCACCACGGCCACGGCGGTCAGCACGACGAAGAGGACGTTGAGGGCGTGGGTGGGCAGGCCGCTGGCCTCGGCCGTCTCCTCGTCGAAGGTCAGGTACACGTACTCCTTGTAGAACCCCACGATGGCGAGGAGGAGGACGCCCAGAAGGCCTCCGAGCATGAGGAGGTCACCCCCGGTGACCTTCTGGATGCTCCCGAAAAAGGCCTCCAACAGGCTCTCATCGAACCCGCCGCCCAGGGTGGCGAGGACGATGCCCACTCCCAGTCCCCCCGCGAAGATGATCCCAATGGCCGTATCTCCCCGGACGATCCCTCGGTGCTCCAGGGTGTGAATGGCCAGGCCCGCCACGGCGGCGCTCAGAAGGGCGAAGGGGAAGGGAGCGAGGCCGAGGAGGAGGCCCAAGGCGAGACCGCTGAAGGAGGCGTGGGCGAGGGAGTCCCCCAGGAGGGACATGCCCCGAAGGACGACGAAGCTCCCGATGAGACCGGCCGACACGGCCACGAGGACACCGGCGACGAGCGCGTGCTGCACGGTCACCATCTGCAGGAACTCCAACAGACTCATCGCGGGGCCTCTAGTGGCTGTGGGTCGCCGCCGCGAGCGGGGAACCGTAGGTTTGAACGAGCTCCTCCGTCGTTAAGCCCTCGGCGGCGGGACGATGACAGACAAGGCGTCGATTGATGCAGGCCACGGTCCGGGCCATCTCCATGACGGCCCCCAGGTCGTGGGTGGAAAGAAGAATCGTCAGGTCTCGCTCCTCGTTGAGCTCCCGAAGGAAGCCGTAGAACCCCGCCTGCGTACCGGGGTCTACGCCGGCCGTGGGCTCGTCGAGGATGAGGAGTTCGGGTTCGGAGGCAAGGGCCCGGGCGATCAGAACCCGTTGCAGCTCCCCCCCGGAGAGGTCGCCCACCCGCGCCCGTGCCTTCGCTCTCATGCCCACCGTGTCCAGGGCCCTATCGACGGCCTCCTGGTCCTCTGCCGAGAGGAAGCGGAACAGCCCGCGAGGCGCGACCCGGCCAAGGGACGCCACCTCCCGCACGGAGGCGGGGAAACGGGAGTCGATGCGGGTGGCATGCTGCGGGATGTACGCGACCCGCTCCCAGCCCTGGAACGTCTCCACCGGTTCCCCAAAGAGGAAGGCCTGGCCCCGCTGCGGCCGGAGGAGCCCCAGGATGACCTTGATGAGGGTCGTCTTCCCCGCCCCGTTCTGCCCGATGAGGGCGGCGAAATCCCCGACGGGCACGCTCAGAGTGATGTCCTCCAGCACCATCGTCCTCTTCAGGCGGACGCGCACGTCCCGGACCTCTATGGCATTCATGAGTTCCCCTGGCCCATCATCCCTCGCTGGGGGCGAGGCGGGTGCGTCCTCATGAGGTCGGCCCCTCATTAATCCTTCTTCGGATATTGGGAATCGTCATGCATTCCCGGGCGGAGGCGCAGGAGGTTGCGGAGCCGCCGGGTCCCGCGGGGATGGGTGTAGAAGAGACGCTCGACCCACGGGTGGGGATCGGCCACGCTCAAGTTCTGATCATGGAGCTTGACCAGGGCGCGGGCCAGCGCCTCCGGATTGCGGGACAGCTCGGCCGCCTTCTGGTCGGCCAAGCCCTCCCGCCAACGGGAGAAGGAACGGCTCAAGGGGCCCGTGGCTGCGTAGAAGAGACCCCCGAAGAGGACGAAGAGGGGGAGGTTCGCGACCTGCGCGAGGCTCGCGATCGCAAAGACGCCCATGGTGGCCTGCACGAATCGATTCATCCCCCACAGGGCGAGGAGAGACAGAACGGCCGAGAGGAGCAGGAAGCGCGCCGGATCCCGCTGAACGTGGTGGGCCAGCTCGTGGGCGAGGATGCCCTCCACCTCCTCGGGGGCGTACTCCCTCAGGATGTGGTCGCTCAGCAGGATGCGGCGGGTCCGCCCCCATCCCGCGACGGCGGCGGCCCCTCGTTCCGTCTTGGCGCTCGAGCGGAATTCGTAGACCCCGAGGGCCCGAACGCCCGCTCGCCGGGAGAGGGCCTGCAAGCGCGCCTGCATGCCTCCGTCCCGAATCTCCTCCACCCGGTAGAAGAGGGGAAGCAGGACGACCGGCCCCAGGATCCCGGCGAGGAGGGTGAACGCCAGGGAGAGGAGCCAGAAGACCAGCCACCAGAAGGTGCCGAAGTTGCGTAGGGTCCAGTATAGAGCCCCCACCGCCGCCAGGGCGAAGAGAAGGCCTAGGAGGGTTGCCTTCCCCCTGTCTAGGGCCCAAGACGACCAGGACTGGCGCGACATCCCATACCTTACGTCGGACCTTCGGCCCACGACCCGCAGGGGGAGGGCGAGGGCCGTCAGGGTCAAGTAGCCGACGACCACGTAGAGGGCCACAACGGCCCACGGATTGCGTGTGAGGGAGAGTGCCCAACCCTCTAGGCGAAGGGTGAGGCCGGAGGGGAGGGTCAGGAAGACGAGGAGGAGGAAGAGGGCGAATCCGGAGAGCCCCAAGCGCAGGGCTTCCCCCTCCCGGCGTCTCGCCAACGCCTGACGCTCTGGGTCGAAGGTCAGCCCTCCCTCCGACTCCTCCATGGCCCTCTCAGGTCTCCCTCGCCCTTTACAGATTCCCTCCTTGCGCTCCCTCCGAGGAGGGGACTCCCCACCCCCGCCCGGTCCACCGGGTCAAGAAGGGACACCGCGTAAGGTTTAAGTCGCCGCCAAATCTAGCTGAGCCTGGCCATGGCCTCCAAGCTGAAAACCCTGGATCGCATCCGCGAGGTCGAGCGGGACGTGCAGGCGTTGAAGGCCCAGGCAGAGGAGGAGCGGGATCGCATCCTCCGCGAGGCCAAGCGGGAGGCCCTCAACCTGGAGGAAGACCTCCGAAACCGAGCCGAGGCCGCGTTTCGGGAAATCCTCGCGGCGGCACGCGAGCGGATCGGGGCGAAGAGAGAGGAGATCCTGACTGCGGGACAACGGGAAGCGGGTGCGGTGAAGGAGGCCGCCCGCGCCCATGTCGAGGCCGCCGTTCGGCAACTGCTGCGGAGGTTCGAGGAGGCCGTTCATGTTCAGGCCTAAGGAGATGGTCCGGGTCCTCATCGCGGGACCCCGGGACCTCCTCCCCTCCACCATCGAGGTCCTCTACGAGCTGAAGGCCCTCCACGTCCTGGAGCACCTGGGGGAGGACGAGACCTTCGCCCTGGGGAAGCCCCTGGCCCAGGCCACCGAAGTCTCCGAGTCCCTCGTCAAGCTTCGGTCCATCGCCTCCGTTCTCGAAGTGGAGCCGGACCAGACCGCTCCCATGACCGAAGCCGTTCCCGATGCGGAGCAGCGCATTCTCACCCTCGAGGTGAACATCCGGGAGGAGGAGGAATCGAGGAAGCGCATCGACGAACTGCTGGCGCAGCAGAGCGCGAGGATCGAGGCGCTCCAGCCCTTTGCCGCCCTGGGCCTCGATCTGTCCTACTACGCGGAATACGAGAGCCTGGCCGTTCTTGTGGGCCGGCTCAGCGGCAACCTCGAAGGCCTGGACGAGGTCACCGAGCGCTTCGAGGTCTTTCAGGCGGCGGACACCCTGGCGCTTTTCGTGGATGTCTCGCAGGCGGAAGCGGTCCGAGAGTTTCTCGTGGGCCGTGGGTTCACCTCCCTCGAGGTTCCCGCGCCGCAGGGTGATCCCCGAGTTCTCCTCCGGAGCCTTCTCGAGGAGAGGGCGCGGTGGCAAGGCCGCCTGGACGCGGTGCATGAGAGACTCACGAGCCTACGGGAGCGGTACGCGGACTTCGTCATATCCGCCGAGGCCTTCCTAACCGTCGAAATTGAGAAGGCCGAGGCCCCCCTCATGTTTGCCGCCAGCGACCATTCATTCGTCGCCGAAGGGTGGGTCCCACGGGATCGATGGCCGGAAATCCAAGAACGCCTCGGCGGCATGGATGCCGTGTACGTCGACCTGGCGAACCCGCCCGGGGAGGAGGACCCCCCCGTTCTCCTCGAAAACCCGAAGCCCGCTCGCCCCTTCGAGTTCCTGACGAACCTGTTCTCGACCCCACGCTACAAGGAGATCGACCCCACGCTGCCCCTCTTCGTCGTCTTCCCGATCTTCTTCGGCTTCATCATCGGCGACCTCGGCTACGGCTCGGTGTTCGTGATCCTCGGGCTGGTCGCCCTCTGGAAGATCCGCCCCCCGTCCGACTTCCGGAACCTGATGGCCGTCATCCTCCTCGGCGGCGTCTTCGCCGCGCTCTTCGGCGCCTTCGTCTTCGCGGAGGCCTTTGGGATTCCCTTCCACCCCTTGACCGTGCCGGGCACGGAGGGCGCCCAGCCTGTCGTGGCGGAGGAAGCCGCCCTTTCCTGGGAGACCTTCGGCGTCCATGTGCCCCTCCCGGCCCTCGTGCACAAGCTGACCGACGTCGGAGACATGCTCGTCCTTTCCGTCATCGCCGGTGCCGTTCACCTGGGCGCCGGCTACGTCATCGGCATCGTGAACGAGTTTCCCCGCAGCCGACGTCACGCGGCGGCGAAGGGGGCGTGGATCCTGGTCCTCTTCGGCCTTTTCGTCCTCCTCATCCAGCGGGTGCGCGGAAACCGGGTGGCGGGGGCCGTTTGGAACCAGATCCTCTTCTTCGTCCCCCGGGCGACGGCGAATATCGCCGGCTTCGACATTCCGTTGGTCGCCCTCGTCCTCTTGCTCGTGGGCGCCGTCCTGATCGTCTACCTCGAGGCGTTTCAGAAGCCCCTCAACATCGCGGGCTTCCTCGGCCCCATCGAAATCGCCGGTCTGCTGGCCAACGTGATCTCCTACACCCGGCTGGCCGGCATCGCCATCGCCAAGGCCGCCCTGGCGGAGGCCCTCATGAGCGTGATCTTCACGAGGCTGATCTTCACCGGTCAGATCGCCCTGGCCATCGGCGGCTTTGCGGCCCTGGTCGTGGCCCAGATGCTCATTTTCTTCCTGGGGGGCATCTCCGCGGGCATCCAGGCCCTCCGGCTTAATTACGTCGAGTTTTTCAGCAAGTTCTTCAATGGCAACGGGGTGCCCTTCAAGCCCTTCGGGGCGCCAACCGTCAAAACAGCGTGAAGGAGGTAACACAGCATGGGAGATTTAGGAGCGGGCATGGTCGCGTTATCGGTGGCCCTGACACTGATCGGCACCGCCGTTGCGACGGCCTGGGCCCAGAAGGTGATTGGTGGGGCGGCCATCGGGGCGATGGCAGAGAAGCCCGAATTGTTTGGGCGAGGCCTGGTCTTGATGGTCATTCCCGAGACCATCATCCTCTTCGGCTTCGTCATCGGCTTTCTCCTCCTGGGGCTAATTCCCCAGGTCGCCGCAGTTCCCTGATTGACCGCGTGGGACCATGTCCCTTGAGCGGATGATCGAGGAGATTCGCCAGCAGGGCCAGCGGGAGGCTGAGGAGATCATCGAGGCGGCCCGGCAGGAGCGGGAGCGAATGCTCGCCGAGGTCCGGGCGCGAGGCGAGGAACTCCTGGGCGAGCGGTCCCACCAGGCCGAAGACCAGGCCGCGCGCGAGGAGGTGCGAGAGACCGCCCGGGCCGAGTTGGAGGCACGCAAGGCCCTCCTGCAGGCCCAGAAGGAGGTCCTGGATGAGGTCCGAGAGGCCGCGCGGGCGCGCCTTCGTAAGCTCGACAGCAACGCCCGTCTCTTGGAGACCCTCGTGGCGCAGAATCGCGGGGACCTGGAGGGCGCGTTGATCCGTTGCCACAAGCGGGATGTCAAGACCCTCCGGAGGCTCCTGGGACGCGGCGTCAAGGGAGACCTGGACATCGTCGGGGGCTTCGTGATCGAATCCCCGGACGGCGATCGGCGCATCGACCTGACCTACGATACCTTCCTCGAGGGCCTGTGGGAGGAGACTGTCCGGGAGGTGGCGAACATCCTCTGGAAGGAGGCCTAGCATGGTGGCGGAGAACACCTTCGCCGATTTCCTCAAGGTGGCCGTCGACAGGCTGCCTATCGATCGGGGCAACTACCCTTACGTGACGGCCCGGGTGAAGGCCAAGAAGTCCCTCCTGCTGCCAGCGGAGACCTACGAACGGCTCCTCCAGATGGCCGTACCGGCCATCGCGCGCTTCCTGGGGGAGGGCCAGTACCACGACGAGATGCTGGCGTTGGGGGCCCGCTACGGCGGCGTCGACCTGGTGGAGATGGCCACCCGGGACAACCTGGCGAAGGTCTTCGCCCAGATCCTCGCGTTCTCCGAGGGGCCGCTCCGCGAGATGATTGGGCGCTACTTGGATCGGTGGGACGTCTGGAACGTAAAGACAATCCTCCGGGGCAAGTTTTACGGGGCCTCGGACGAGGAGATTCTCGAGGACGTGATCGCCGCAGGGACCCTTCCCCTCGCGTTCCTCGAGAAGCTGGTGGCTCGGGAGACCATCGAGGAGGTCGTGGTGGACCTGGAGGACACCCCCTACGTCAGCGCCATCCTCGGCCTCACCGCCGTGGGCGAGGAGGTGACGACGCTGGCCCCCTACGAGGACCTCCTGGACCGCATCTACTACGTGAACCTCCTCGAGGCGATTCCGCCGACCTCGGAGCCGACGAGCCTCTTCCATAACTTCGTTCGCCTCGAGGTCGACGTGGTGAATCTGAAGACCCTGCTGCGCGTCCGCGGCCTCGCGGATATCCAACGACACCGGCTCTTCATCCCGAAGGGCCGCCACCTCTCGCGAACCGCCCTCCGGGAGATGGCGGGCCTGGACCTGCCCGCCGTCCTACAGCGCCTGCGGAAGACCCCCTACCACGATGTGCTGGCGCCGCACCTCCACGAGGACGACGGCGATCTGACCCGAGGGATCCGGAGCCTGGAGAAGTGGCTCTTGGCTCAGGCGAGCACGGGGGCCAACATCCACCCGCTCTCGATCCTCCCCGTGTTGAACTACATCATCGCGAAGACGAAGGAGGTGGAGAACCTCCGGATCATCGCACGGGGGAAGGAGAGCGGGCTGGACGTGGAGCAGATGCGAGAGATGCTGGTGATCTAGGTGGAGATCGCCGTCGTCGGGAGCGAGGACTTCGTCTTGGGCTTCCGCCTGGCGGGGATCCGGAAGGCCGTCGGGGCTGGCTCCGAGGCGTTGGAGAAGGCGGTGGACGCGCTCCTGGAAGACGAGGACGTGGGCATCCTGGTTCTGCGTAGCGACGAGATGGCCGGCCTTCCCCCGGGTCTCCGGCGGCGCCTCGAGGCGGTGGCACGGCCGGTGGTCATCGCCGTCGGCGGGGAAGAGGAGGAAGACCTCCGGACCAAGGTCAAGCGCGCCATCGGCATCGATCTCTTCCAGAGGACGTAGGTGAGGGCGTGGCGAAAGCGGGGAGCACAGGCGAAATCTACCGGGTGGCGGGTCCCGTGGTGACGGCCACGGGACTGCGGCCGCGCATGTACGACGTCATGTTCGCCGGGGACGAGGAGCTCATGGGGGAGGTCATCGGGCTCGCCGGAGACAAGACGATCATCCAGGTCTACGAGGAGACGAGCGGGCTGCGCCCGGGTGAGAAGGTCCTCGACTCCGGCCAACCCCTGGTGGTGGAGCTGGGCCCAGGCCTTCTGGGAAGCATCTTCGACGGCATCCAGCGACCGCTCCCCACGCTGGTCGATCGGATGGGTGACTACATCCTGCGGGGCGTCCGCGCGAACGCCCTCGACCGGACGAAGGAGTGGGCCTTCGCGCCACGCGTGCGCCAAGGGGACGAGGTTACCGGGGGACAGGTCATCGGGACCATCCCCGAGGCGGAGCACGTCGAGCATCGGGTCCTGGCCCCTCCGAACGTCCATGGCACCGTGAAGGACGCCCGGGAGGGCACCGTCAACGTCGAGGACGTCGTGGTCAGCCTCGACGACGGCACCGACCTCCGCCCGATGCAGGCCTGGCCGGTCCGACGGGGGCGTCCCGTCAAGGAACGGCTAACCCCGAGCATCCCCCTGGTCAC
>JBHIDH010000033.1:0-14394 GCA_046759985.1 Thermoplasmata archaeon | reverse complement strand
ATGTCTTAATCGGACTCCCATAGCGGTGGCCGCCGGCAGGATCAACCGGAGTTGATTGGCGGCTGAAGGAATTGGGGGAAGCCAAACTATCCTTCGTCGAACGTCGGATCGGAGAGATCGCGGCTGCGAGCCGGGTTTCTCGTCTCCCCACACTGTCGGCAGCCTCGGATCGGATTGCTCACGAATCACAACCCTCGCCAGGAGAGCTGCCCAAGGCCTCGCCGGTACGACCGCGCAACGCGGCGCCCATGGCGGGACCCTATCCGTTGCATGGTGTCGTGGCCTATATTAGGCTTTCGGGGTGGGGGGCCAGCGGGCCAGGAACTGACGGAGAAGGCGCCGGACCTCCTTTCGGCGGGTCGCGACCTCCCACGAGAAGGTGCCTCCGTCCAGCCATCGACTCGACGAGCGGCCTCCGCCTCCGGCAGGCCCCTTGCCATGAGGTAGGAGAGGGCGACCAGGCCGGTCCGGCCGATGCCGGCGTAGCAGTGGACCAGGATTCGGCGGGGCGGGGGATCGGCCGTAAGCCGTTCGTGGACGGCCAGGAGCTGTGTCACATCCGGAGTCCGGTGGTCCGCCATGGGGACGTTCACCCACTGGAACCGGGTCTTCGCCTCCTCCGGGTCATACGCGCACTGTCGTGGATCCTCCAGGAGGGAGACGAGGGTGTCAAATCCCCGTCGCTGGAGACGTGGCAGATCCTCGGGGAAGGGGCAGGATCCCCCCGCGAGGCGGTCCTCCTCAATCCAGTAGAGGAGCATGGGACCCCTCGGGACGTAAGGGGGAACGCGGTCCGGGCCCGCTATTCCCGATCCTCCACGTCCAAGGCGTTGATCTTGGCGGCCATGTTGAAATCCCGCTCGGTCAACCCGCCCGCGTCGTGGGTGGTGAACTTCAGGGTGACGGACCGCCAGACATTGTACAGGTCGGGATGGTGGTCGGCCTCCTCCGCCAGGTCCGCCACCCGGTTGATGAACGCGATGGCCTTCTTGAAGCGGGGGAACTTGAAGGTCCGTTGGATGAAGCGGTCCTCCCGCGTCCAGCCCTCCAGTTCGCCCAGACGCGCCTCGATCTCCTCGTCCGAAAGCAGCCCCATGGTCTCGCCATGTCGGGAAGAGGCCGCGCCTTAAAAGGACCGCGCCAGGCCCCTACCGCACCCGGGCGGTCACGGTCAGCAGCAGCCCCACGCCGGCGAGGGCGGCGGCGAAGAGGAAGGAAGGGGCAAAGGAACCGGTCAGGTCCAACAGGACCCCGGCCAGGAGCGGGGCCAGGACGCCGCCCAGGAGGCTGATCATGTTCACGAACGTATAGGCGCTCCCGCGCAACCGGTCCGGGAGGATCTGGGAGGCGAAGGCGTAGTAGACGCTGAAGGGGAGCTGAATGAAGAAGCCGATCAGGGGCAGGAGGAGGAAGGCCCACGGCAGGGAGAAAGCGGAGAGCCAGACCAGGCTGAGGGGAATCAGCGGGAGGAAGGAAACCAGGAGGACGAACCTCTTGTCGCCCGCGAACCGCGTCTCGGCCCATCGACCCCCGAGGGGACGGGCGAGGATCCCCAGGGCGGGAACGAGGGCGGCCAGGGCCCCGCCCGCCACCACGGTCACCCCGCCGACCTTCGTCAGGAAGGTGGGCATCCACGAGGTGAAGAGGATGTACAGGGCGTACGTGCTCACGAAGGCCAGGCCGAGACGCCAGAGTTCCCGACTCCGGAAGGCGGCGGCATAGGCGCGGAGGGGGAGCATGGGGCCGCGATCCCGGGCCAGGCTCCGCGAGCTCCACAGGAGGACAGGCCCCAGGAGGAGGATGGGGAGGGCGTAGACGAGGTAGATGGAGAACAGCCCCAGGACGGGCGGAAGGAGGGGCGTCACGAAGGTGCCCAGCGCGTACCCCGCCGGGGGGGCCGAAAGGTAGCCTCCCAGGGCCCGGGTCCGTGCTTCGGGGTACGCCTCACTCACCAGGTTGGCCAGGGGCACGAAGATGAACGGCACGAAGACCCCGGTGACGAGGCGGGAGGCGAGGGCGACCTCGTAGGTCGGAACGAGGAAGGCGGGCACGCTCGCCAGGCTAAGGCCTACGATGCCGACCCCGACGAGCTTTCGGTTGTCCAGCCGGTCGATGAGGTAGGCCCCGGGCACCTGGGCGAGGAGGGCGGTGAGGAGGATGGCGGAGACCAGGCTGCCCGCGGCGGCGCTTCCGATGCCGTAGGCCTGCATCAGCTGCGGGAAGACCGGGGCGGGGGCGATGAGGAGGCCGTTGAGGAGGGCGATGGCGACCCAGGCCGCGGCGGAGAAGAGGACACGCGCCATCATCCCGGCTCCCCCGCTTCGCGCACTAGGTCGATTCCGCCCGGGCCTCCGCCCCCGATGGGCGTGTGAACGCCAAGGCCAGGAGGCGGACGCCGTAGTACCAGGGCTCGCAGCTCAGGACCCGGGCCCACACGCTCTCCCACGCGGCACCCAGGTAGAGGCGGAGGCGCGGCGCGCCGTGAGAGACGAGAAGGGTAAGGCGGGGCATCGGGTCTCGGAGGAGAGCGTCGGCCCTCTTATGAACCCCCGCCCGCGCCAGAACGGTGCCTCGGGTGAGAACGACCGAATAAGCGTTATAAGAAGAGTGGGGTCATTGACGCCCGGGCCATGGCCAGCCGGGTCTACAAGGATTACAAGATCTATTCCTGCTTCGTCCTCAACCGGCTGGTTTCCGAGCTGGACATCGACCTCTACCAGGAGGGATTGGAGGACAAGCTGGACATGCTTCTCACGGAGGAGCAGCCGGGCCTGTCCAAGGAGGAGGTGAAGCACGAGATCCGGTCCAACCATCATATGACGAACAAGGTCCTGGACAACCTCCAGGAGGACGGGCTCGTCACGGTGGCCAGGGAGGACGGGCGCTACCGGGTCCGCGTGACGAAGATGGGGGTCCTCTACATCCGGAAGTACAATTCATTCTACAAGGAGATCTACGAGGAGCAGATTCGGGACCACTACCGCTTCCGGGAACTCCCCTTCTGGCTGCGCTAGGCGTAGAGGGCCTCGGTGACGAAGGGGATAAAGTCGTAGGTCCCGTCCGGGGACTCCGTGATGAGCTCCAGAGAGCAGCGGTAGTCCGTCCCCGCCCGACGGTAGGTCACCACCTCGTGGGTCAGGAGGTCGTACGCCTCGTCGCTCAGGGCCTCCGGCTCCCCCGGCGGCGTCCACAGCGCGATGACACGGGTCGGGGGCACCTTCAACGCCTGGCAGACGTCCTCGACCGCCCCCTTGAGAGCCCGCAGGTCCTTCGCCGTGGGCGCCTCCGTGAATACCTTGATGAAGATGGCGTAGCCCGTCTCCCCGAGCCCGAAGGGCTTCCACAGGGCCGACGGCTGGCCGTGGATGAAGCCGTCGAAGGAGTAGACGAGTCCGGAGCGCCCCTTGACCAGCGCCGGGGCCTGCACGCGGCCCGTCCGGGCTTGCTGCCGGACCTCTGGATGACGCTCCGAGAAATAGCTGAGAAGGCGCTGCACGGCGTCGTCTCCCTTCGGGACGTAGACCACGGGGTCCCCCTCCCGCACGCTCTGAATGGCCCGGTGGCGGAGGGCGTAGTAGTTGAAGAACCCCCGGAGGTCCTTCATGAGGTTCAGGATCACGATGCCCAGGACGAAAAGGGCCGCCAGGAGGCCTCCTAGGGGGAACTGGCCTCCGAAGGAGAGGGCGATGGCGATGCCCACGAACACGATGACCACGAACAGGAAGGTCCGGGAAATCGGGCCGTGAGACCATCGCAGGGCCAGGGCGGCGACGAAGAGGGTGGTCGTGAGGGCCAGGACCGCAAGGGCCGCGAATGGTCCGCCCGGCTCCGAGAGGACCACCAGGAGGACGAAATCCACGAAGAGCCAGACCATGATGAAGAGGCGGGAGTAGCCGATGACTTTCCGGATCTTCGGGGCCTGCTCGTTCACCTCTTCCGCCAGATCGAAGACGGCGGCGATGGGGTTCTCGACGGCCCGCACGTCCCCCTTCTGCACGCCCGTTCCTCCGCCAGATCGGTATATAAAAGAGTAGGAAAGAATCCTCCGGAAGACTCCTGCTCGCCCTTATAAGCCCCGCCACGGGAAGCCGATCGTCGGTGACCCAACAATGCGTGGGATAAGCCTTGGTGTGGGATTCGCCATGGTAGCCCTGCTCTTGAGCTCCTTGGGAGCGGGGTTGGCGACGGCGGCGCCCACAGTAGTAGACCGCCATGTGCGGTTGGCGCTCGGAACAACGGAAGACTTCGGCGGCGGAGATTACGTCGCCCTGGACATGACCCAGAACGAAACCCTCGCCTTCTTCGGTGTCGTCTACGGCACGGAGGAGGACCCGAATGCCATCATCCTGGTTTCGGCCTACGTGGCCTACCTGGGTGGGGCGGAGATCCGGGATGAGAACGGCGGGATCATGGGCATCGTGCCCATTCCGGTCCTCAGGGTGTACGCCCAGGGGCTCGGCCTGCTGATCGAGTTCAACGACACCGGATTCCCGTCCAGCCAGGGTCGGATCGGCGCCGGCAACGGCGTCTTTGACTTCGCCAAGACCAGCGACTCCATGATGGACTTCGACATCACGGCGACGGAGCCGATCTACAAGGCCGTCAGCCTGGAGCGAGCCTGGGAGCGGTCCGAGGTCATCGAGACCTCCACGGTCGGCGAGGAAAACGAGAAGGAATGGACCTTCAGCCTGACCGCCCGGAACGTCACGTACGACAAGATCTGGGACCGGCAGCCTGGCCTCTTCGACGACGGCTCCCGCCCCGGCACCGAGGAAGACGGAGTGATCGACGAGATCTCCTTCATCTTCCACGTGGGCGCTCGGGTGGACGAGATCGGGGTCATGGTGCCCTTCTACCGGGTGACCCTGGACGACAACAACACCATCGTCGACAGCGAGGAGGCGGAGCCCCGCCTCTACGAGGGCGTGTCCCTCTCGGCCGACTTCAAGTACGACCACCTGATCCGCGGCTGGGACTACACGGCCAAGTCCGACACGTCCAAGCTCATGCTGGAGAGCCTGATCTTCTTCGGGACCTTCATCCCGGGGAAGGTGAACGAGTGGCTCGACGCGCAGTTCGTTGAGGACTACGTGGAAGACGGCACGGGCGTCGCGGAGCTGGAGACCTTCACGGGTGGCGCGGTGGACCTCGAGTCCAACGACGACATCCCCCCGGAGGCGACCATCCTCAGCAAGGACTCCATCACCTTCCGCGACAACTGGCGGAAGAACGGCGAACTGACCTGGGTCAGCAACGTGACGGTGGACGATGAGGAGCGGGAGATGTACTTCCAGCTCCACGCCGGCACGAACGGTCTCCGGATCGTGGATGAAGAGAGTGCCGACAAGTTCCGGGGCGTCGCCCTCCTGGGCGGCTACATCTACCCGGCGGGGTCGGACATCTTCCACGACCCGAGCTACTCGGTCCAGGCCGTCCTGGTGGACATCCAGGCTGCGTTCGACCTCGGGCCCCTGGCCTTCCTGGCCATGGCCTCGGTGGCGACCCTCACCCTCCTCGGGGTGGCGATCCACATGCGTCGCCGGTCCAAGCGCCGCCGGATCCCTCCGGCCTACGGGAGGTTCGAGTAAACCTCCCCCCTTCCCCTTTTTCTTTTCTTCCCCCTTCTCACTCCGTTTCTCACGGCCCTCGCATGCACTAGAGGGGCGCGCACTTCCATGTGTGGTTCGGCACCCCGTAGCCGTCGGGCCGCTCCGCCCAGAAGTCGAACTCGTAGCTCCCCTTCGCGATGAGGCTAATCTCCACGAGGAAGCCGTACTGGGAGGCCCCGCCCGTGGCGACGAGGGTGTCGGAGAAGGGCAGGGTGAGACGCCAATCCACGGGGTTGGGGCTCCGCTCGTCGGACGCCCGGACCATCCCGTAGTAGTAGAGGACCTTCAAGGCATCGCTCAAGGAGACGCGGGGGCCCGCGGACGCGTTCTGCCCGGGATTGATGAGTGCCGCGTAGCCGCTGGGATCCCGTTCCTGGATCTCACGGAGGACCACGGGCCAGTGCGCAAGGGCCCCGAGGGTCGTCTCCACCTCGGCGACGGTCGCACCCGCGGGGAACTGGGTGCCGTTCGGTGCCAGCAGCGGTCCGTGCCACCCGATGTAGTAGATGAGGGTCTTGGAGGAAACCCGCGCCTCCGCGCCGCATTGCGCGTAGACGGTGATCTCGTCGAAGGTGATTCCTCCGGGATTCCGGACGTCAAAGCGGAGCACAGCGGGGGCCGGCCGATTGGCGTTGTTCTTGAGGGTCGCCTTCACGTTGAACACGTCCCCGGCGGAGGCCGTGGCGGGGACGCCCGTGACCGTCAGCGTGATGTTGGGATCGATGGTCGGGATGTCCCGGCTGACGATGGGGCTCAGGCTGTTGGAGACCAGGCCCAGGGCGGTCCCGGCAATGAGGATCGCGACGACAAGCAAGGCAATCTTCGGTCGAGGGGCCAGACGAACCGCCGGCCGAGGCCCTTTCCCTTCTCTCCGCGTTGGATGGCTCATGGGACTTCGACCCGAGGGGGGAGGCTTGAAGGCCGGTCTTACAGGCACCCTGCATGTCGCCGCCTTGGGAGGCGTTAAGAGCCGCCCGTCCCTGACGGCCCTGGGGGAAATCCGTGGCGTTGAGTCAGGTAGCCTATTCGCGACCCCGCACCTTCTGGCAGGATGTCCGCGTGCTCCTTCACCTTCCCCGGGCCGCCATCGTGTACGCCTACCTCGTCCTGGGGGCCGCCCTGGCCCCCGTCGTGGCCTGGGACCGCCTCCTGTGGAGCTTCGTGGCCCTCTTCTTCGGTCTCCAGCTCGGGGCGTACGCCCTCGACGAGCTGAAGGGCCGCCACGCCTCGACCCAGTTCAGCGATCGCCAGCTGAAAATCCGTGCCGTCATCGGGCTGGGAGGTTTTGTCGCCGTCGGCGTCTACCTGGCCGCCCTCCACTCCTGGTGGATCCTCGCCCTGCTGGCCTTCGGGGCCTTCACCATCCTCGTCTACAACCTCGAGGTGTCCCGCGGGACCTTCCACAACGCCTTCTGGTACGGAGCGGGGTGGGGCTTCGGTCCCGTCGTGGGGAGCTACTTCCTGCACGCCCTCGTGTTCCCCCCGCCCTCCGTCCTCCTGCTGGGCGCCTTCGCCGCCGTGCTGGGGGTGGCCCATCTCTGGAAGTACGGGAACACGAAGTGCTACCACAGCCACACGTGCCTCGACTACGCCCGGGACCGGGGGGAGACCCTCTGCCATGGCCAGGTGTGTGCCAGCCGGCTCGTGATGCCCATCCGGGCGAGCCGCCTCCAGTGGCGCCTCATCGATCTGGAGTTCGCCTTCGTCTTCCTCCTCACGGCGGCCATCGCCGCGTGGCGGTTCGGGTTCTAGTCACCCGCCGACCTTGCGACCGCCACAGAATCGGGTAACGAGCCCCACCGTCTCGGTCGCGGCCTCCGAGAGGGCTGCCTCCCCGATCCCCGGCACGCCGCACACCATGATGGCCACCGCCCTCGTCTTGGGCGTCACCTTCGTCCGCTCGGCATCGCGATACGGATAGACCGCCACCGGACCCAGGTCGTCCTCGACGACCACTTCCTTCCCCCGCAGGGTCATGGGCTCCCGCATGCCAATCCCGAGGAAGGGCTCCCCCTCCCGGGCGAATCGCATGGCGAAATCGCTCTGCATCGTCTCGGTGTCGAAGGCCGCCAGCGCCACGTGCGTCCGCATGGAGGCCAGGTTGGAGGCGTCCACCAGGGTGTTGATGCGGGGCGGGTCGCGGCCCCGGAGGACGCGCCGCAGGAGGGCCTCCGAAGCGGGGCGTATCTTCGTCGGGTCGACGCCCATGCGCCAGTAGAAGTCCCGGTAGGCCCGGAGCCGCGGTTCGTCCTTCAGGGACTCGATCCGCAGGCTCTCCCGCAACCCGGCGAGGGCACCGTCTTTGAACGCCTCGAGGGCGGCATCGCGAGGGACGACACCCAGGCCCTCCAGGGTCAGCAACTGGGCCGTCAGGGCGGGGAAGGCTTCCCGCACGGCCTCGGTGAACCGGAGACGCACACCGTGGGAAGGGGTGGACGGGAGAAGGGTTTTTCGTTCCCCTGCCGCTGCCAGGGCGTCTATGGCGCGGGTGGTCCTGGTCCGGCATGGACATCCTTGCATCGAGGGAGATACGCCCTCCAGGTGGACACTCTCCCACGCGGGAAGACAGGCCGTCCGAGCGCTCGGTCGGTCGGCAGTCTGGGAAACGGTCCGGCGAATCTACACGAGTCCGGAGCCGAAAGCCCGGGAGACCGCCCAGATCCTCGGCGACGAGCAGGGCCTCCCCGTCGAAATCACGCCCGACCTGGGCGAGGTTCGTCGGCCCTTTGAGGCCCGGGGCTTCGAGGACAAGATGCGGGCCTTTCTGAAGGGCAAGGCTCCCTCGGGCTGGGAGGCACGGAAGGCGGCGCAGGCCCGCGTCCGGCGGGCGGTGAGGGCGATCGGCCGCGGCGGGGTCGACGCGGGGGCCGTCTCCCACGCCACGCTCCTGACCCTCTTCCTGGCCGAGATCACCGGGACGGAGCCCACCTACTGGCTCCACCATTCCATCGGCTTCGCGGAGTACGCCATCTACGATGCGGACGCCCGGTCCTTCGTACGGGGCTTCCGGGGGAGCGAGACGGACCCACGGCCCTGAGAAGCCTCCCGGAAACCGTCGGCTGTCCGATCTCCGCAGGCCGGACGTATACGGGCTCGGCTGCCTACGCCGAAGAGGCCGAGGTGGTCGGGGAAGGCCCTAGGCACGCTGAATGAGCTCGATGGTGATTCCGTCGGGGTCCCGGATGAAGGCGTAGGTGCCGGTGCTGCCGGGGAGGTGGAACGGGTCCTCCACGACGCGCCCACCCCATGCTTGGCACTTCGCCAGGACGGCGTCCAGGTCGGGGACCTTGAAGGCCAGGTGGTCAAAGACCCGCTCTTCGTACGAAGGGGTCTGGAACGAGGTCTGCTTGGCGTATCGGACCACTTCGATCTGGTGGCCGCCATCGGACTCGAGGAAGGAAATCTCCAGGCTCCGCTCGGTGATCGCCTTCTGGCGCACGAGCGCCATGCCCAAGACCTCCGTGTAGAAGGCGACCGTTCGGTCCATGTCGCTCGTCCGGATGGAGGTGTGAAGGAGGGGCATTGGGCGTCCCCCGCTGCAGTCGCGCCGGGCTATTTAGCACGTCCGCTCCGGTCACGAGAAAAGCCAAATAGACGGGCTCCCCATCGGAATCGTTGGGCGGGGATGGCCTAGCCTGGTAGGGCGCAGGATTGCTAATCCTGTGCGGGCAACCGCGCGGGGGTTCGAATCCCCCTCCCCGCGTCGAGCATTCCCCTTCTAAGCCCGCAATCGGACTCCCGTATCCGCCTCAGCCTCATTGAGCCATTCCGCAGTACTCGCAGGGGTCAGCCGGGACGGGGCGGTGGCACTTCCAGCACAGGCCCTTGAGCCTTCTATCCGTGCGCCATCCGTACACCGTGGATGCCCCCAAGAACAACGGGGCGACCAGGGCCACAAACCACCCAGCCCGGGGACCCCACTGCACCCTTCCCGAGGATCCCAGGAAGGAGGACGCTTCGGCCACAGCGGGCAGGCCCAAGGTCGCAATGACGAAGGCGGCGATCACGGCGATCAAGGCAACGGCCTGGGCCAGGGTGGGCCAGCCATTCCGGCGAGGACCCGGCGCCCGACGCCGAACGAGTGCATAGAGCGTCAGTCCAGCGGCTGCCAGATAGAGTGACGAAAGGAGGATCGCGATCGTCGAGTACCCCGCGAATTCGGGGTGGGCCCCGACGAACTCCCACCACGGCATCGTCACCGCGCGGCGCAGGATGGCCCCAGGAAGGATGATAAATGTCCATTCCGTGGCCAGCCAAGGGCCGAACTCCACGCCCTGACTCGCGCGATAGGGAATGTTCGAGGTGTCGGTTTCGAGTCCCCACCAACCGAGGAGGGTCCCGGCCCCCACGAGAAGGAGGCCGACCGCCATGAGGCCCGGTTCATACACCGTCCAGCCACGCGGTCCCTTCGACCCCGACTTGGAAGGGAATTCGGCGTTCACGGAAACCCCTTGAGAAAGGCATCCTTCGAGGCGTCAGGTCCATGGCGATGCAGGTTCACCTCCAATTCTACGAGAACCTCCTAATCAAGCTTCTCAACAGGTCGCTTTCTCTCCGGGAGTGGATCGGACCGGCGGATCTCGTCATGTCACGGCTACGGCGACGTCTCCCCAAAGGTCTGGCCTCGCTCACCCTGGCCACGGCTGGCCGAACCTCTCCCGGGACGCGACCTCCGAGAGGGGCTTGCGTCGCTTTCCCGTCCGCCTCGCTTCCGGCGTCGGGAAACCGAGGGGGAAGGCCGTGACGACCACGGCCTCCTCGGGAAGGCCAAGGAGGTTTTTCGTGGGCCCCTGATCGAAATTCGCGATCCAGCAGGTGCCCAGCCCTTGGTCCCAGGCCGCGAGGACCATGTTCTGGATGGCGCGGGCGGCGTCGGCCTCGGGAAACTTGGCCCCAATCATCGCCACCACGATGGCCATGGGCGCCTGGGCCAGATGGGGGCCCGTGCGGGTCAGGCGGGAGAGTTCGTGGAGCGTGTTCCGGTCCCGGACCACGATGAAATGCCAGGGCTGGGTGTTCTTGGAACTCGGAGCCCATCGTCCCGCTTCCAGGATCCGAAGGACCTTTTCCTCGGGGACCTCCTCATCCGTGAAGGACCGAACCGCCACGCGGCCCCGAATGCACGCCCACGTCTCCATGGGAGCGGGAGGGGCGCAGGATACAAAGGATTGTCGTCGGGGCGTAGACCGAGGTGGGACCTCCCTGCCTCGCCCTCCCACGGCCCTCACCGGGCCCTACACATCCACGTACCCCGCTTCCCAGGTACGGTGTTCGTCCTGGTTCCGCAAGTCCACCGAGAAATCCACGGCGGCCTTGAGCCCGAGAAGGACGGGGATCCATCCGGGGATGTGAATCGGGCGGTTCGCCACCGGGACCTCGCTTTCCGTCATCGCGAGGTCCGTCCCGCCCGCGCCGTCGGGGACCAAGTCGAATTGCACCCGGCTGCCGCCGAAGTACTCCAGTGCGAATCGGCTGGGTGGCTCTCTCTCGAGGATGCGCGCCTCGTGTGTCATCCCGTTCAGGAACGCGAAGTGGACGACACCGTCCCGCTCCGGCGCCGAGACGGCCCAGAACCGCGCCCTCCCTTCCGCCGTGCTCAGGAGTGCGTAAACTCGTTCCGGCGCCGATTGCAGATGCACCCGCCAGCGGACCGTGTCGGGCAGCTCTTCCCCCTGCATGTCCCTCCCTCGGCTCCGGGGCATCATCGGTCATCGGGCTATACGGATTGTGCAGAACCCGTCCCCCCAGGATGCTTTAAAGGTCGATTGCCCTGTCCACGCCCGGAGCCCCGTGGTCTAGAGGACAATGATCCCAGGCTTTGGATCGGCGGCTCGCCGAGGAGACACCTGGTGACGGGAGTTCGAATCTCCCCGGGGCTATTACCTCCAAGTTGCGATGACCCGAAGTGATTTAAATACTTCAGAACAATATATATATGGACGTAGGCCCGGGAGGGATGCGTCCAACACCGCCCGCTACGAGGCGATGCTAACCAGGCTTATGGATGCGTTTGACCCGCTCGCCTGGCAGAATCTCTTGAAGCAACGCCTTTGATTTCACTGGCTTCCAGAGCTGATGCACGTCGAGAGGAAAATTCTAGCTCGACCACGCTTGAGCCATGAGGGGCCAGCAAGAGTTGCCCCCCGACTTGGAAGGAAATTCGATGCTGTCCTGGCAAGAGCTGGACTATCAGGAGAGAGTGAGTCTCGTTCAGGTGCCAGAGGAGATTGTCGAGCTCGATGTCTTCCTCCAGGATAGAACTGAAGACGTCGGAACCGAGGACGGACGCAAGGAGGGCGGGTTCATCCAACACGATATCGAGACTAAATGTGCCTTCTCCAAAGACTCCGTTAACCTCCCCTCTGCCGAACAGTTGAAAGGTCACTTCTCCTCTGGGAAGATCGAATGATTGGGTTGTCATCCCCTCGGGTTTGAGAGGGCTTATGCCCTCCAGTGAGACCAATGTACGAGTCTCCTGGATTTCGGCTCCAAGGGCGACGTCCACGATGGTCGTGGCCGTCTCCAACAGGACGAAGTGGGAGAGATCCACGACGCGTTCCGAACTCGTGTTGCCACCTCCGACAAACTCGTACTCACTCCGTTCGGAGATTACGGCCCAGGAACCGCCTTCATAGGGACGGACTTCCGCCTCGTACGACAATATGTCTATTTCCGACGGATGAAACGAGTTCAACAGGGCAGCCAGCGTCGTCATTTCGGCGACGAGTTCGGCAACGGGTCGTGTCAGGTTTTGGGAGGAGTCCATCTCGTTTATGACCATCGTAACCTCTTCAGCCCCCACCTCGGCGACGATCATTTCTACGCTGCCATTCCTCCAGAACTCGTTGATTCGCCTGTTCACCTGCCATTCGGCGCTAGCGCCCTCATGAGAAACCAGGGAATGACGGGGGAAACTGGCTCAACTTCAGGCGGCTTGGGAAACGAGAAGGTCAAAACGATGTAGGCCCCTGAGACGACTAGCAGGAGGGAAACCCACAGGACTGGCACCAAGTGGCGATATCTCATACATATCCACGTATTAGGTCGGACACGGATAGCAGTTGCATAGACCGCAACAGTATTGAACAATCAAGAGGTCGCACATGTTCCTGCACTCGGTCCAGCAGACCTCCGGAGGCTTCCAATACGGGCAGTCCTCGAAACATGGCCAGAAGCAATCTCCCCAGAAGCTGAATCCCCCGAGTTCAACGCACATGTTGAAACAGAACCAGTCACAGCCAGCGGACTGTGTTTTGGCTCCCCCGGTCTCGACTTCTGTAACCCGTCCCCCGATGACTCTGAAACTCCTTACATCCAAATCATTCGGGCCTCTGGTTACGGACGCTCCGAACGCCCTCCTCCCGCCCTGGTCGGAGACGAACACCGAGATCGCCTTCCCTGCCAACGTCTCGCCATCAAGCTTTCGATAAGGGACGGACACCGCTGTCCTCTCTTCGCCCTCACAGTTCGAGCGTGCTACGTAGGCAAACTCTGGGAACTCGGTGAACCCGCTCTCCCTACGAAACGCTCGCATCATATTCATTTCATGGTCCGCCAGAGCCTGCTGAGTCCATTCCTGGACTTCCTCGTCTCCCAGGTCGACCTTGGTACAGGGTCCTGAGGCGGCGACCGCGACTTGGGTGCAATACGAGGAAGGAATGGGTCGCTCTCCAGAAGTTACGAAATCCGGTCTGGAGCATTACTTTCCAGGCAGCACGCGGTCCGCTACACGCCCGGACAGTGACCTCAGATACCTCTACGTAATAGACATCTTTCGTCCAGCCACCCGGGAAGGCGCGATCGAGGATCTCCTTCGCCTCCTCGGTCTGGATAGGCAATATCTCGAATCGTCCCCTTCCGGCCTTACTGAGGTCGAGAGCCATCGCGCCGCATGTTGAACACCGGGCGTCGAATATCAGAGTGCCCAGTTCCTCGCCCCCATCAGGAAGAGGCATGGCGGAGCATATGCTTATTGGTGCAATGGCCTCAACTTCGGTCGAGTAGAATCATATCAAGGAACATTGGGAATAAGAGATTCAACAAGGGCCTAGCGCTGTCCGTCGCGGGCCGCGTTGATGGCCTTGCCGGGGAGGAACATGCGTCCCAAGTCGGATTGCGTCCTAATAGACAAGCAGTCCCAAAGAGAATGAAGAAGCTCGATCCGGCGGTCTTCAACAGGCGCGTTGCTCGCCGAGCCAGGCAAGGGAGGTCGGCGAGGACCGAAGAACTCGCCATCGAGAACTTCAGAGGCATCCAAAGGCTCATACGAAACCTGCGACCCATCACGATGTTCATCAAACCGATTGGCTCCGGGAAGTCGACGATCCCGAGCGCTGGCCCCACGGCACCACGCGTTTCATGCTGGTCTGTTCACAGATCGTGTTATCAAGATCGTAAGGATGATGAGACGATTATCACCAGCACGTCCCCAAGGGGGCATCCGGCCGTCAACCCGTTGTTAGCCGCAGGCGATTGGCCTTCTACCCTCGATGGCACGAATTCAAATCCCATGAAAGGCGAACAGTTGGTGATATTCCAATCCCAGCCTACATGTCCCCGGGGCTATGTCCGCGGTCGCCCGAACCGTCGCCAGAGGACCCGGACGACGAAGGGCAGGACCAGCCAGAAGAGGGAGGCGGGGAAGAGGAGGAGCAGGAGATCCCCCGCCGAGAAGGTCAACGCGATGAGCACGGCCACCGCCACGAAGCCTCCGCCCCAGAGGAGGGCGAAGAGGACCGGGCGTGGCGCGAACTTCACGTCGCCCCATCCCGCACAAGGCCTTTAG
>JBHIDH010000032.1:0-14410 GCA_046759985.1 Thermoplasmata archaeon | reverse complement strand
TGCCGAAGAGGCCGATGTCCGGGTCGTACTTCACCCCCTTGAAGTCCGTGTAGTCGGCCACGCCGAAGGAGAAGTTGCCCTGGTGGTCGAAGTTGTAGCGGAAGAGGACGTTGTTGCGGGCGTAGAAGGCCTCCCGAAGGAACCGGTCGGCCCGTTCGCCCCGGAGGGTGACCTTCGCCCCGATGGGCATGCCCTTCCGGATGCCAAAATCCCGGTTCGTGCTCTTCGAAAGGGTCTGAATCGCCTTCTGACCCGTCAGGCTCTCCAAGACCTTCTGGGCCCGGAGGAGCTTGTCGCCGGCCTCGCCCACGCCGATGTTGACGACCACCTTGTCGATCTGGACCTCACGCATGGAGTTCATGGGAACCTCACACCGCCGCGCTCTCGGGGAGGGCGATCACGGGCTTCTGCTTCCCCACCACGAAGGCGTACTTCAGGACGCTGGAGAAGCCCTCCTTGAACCGGATCTGGTTGGGGCGTGACCCGCGCTCAATCACCACGTCCTCCACGTGCCCCGTCTGCCCGACGTGCTTGCCTCCGATGAGGAGGGCCACCCCGCCCTTCTTGAGGGGGAGCACGTCCAGGACCTCCTGGGAGGGCACCGCGATCTTCAGGGTGTCCCGAGTCTTGTGTCCGTTCTCCGCGAAGAGGTTCCGGCCGTCGGAGAGGTTCAGCTGGATCCGACCCCCTCGAACAACGGTCTTGTCGTCGATCCGGACGAGTTTCCACCCGGCCTCCGCCTCCGTGATGGGGACCAGGGCGAAGCGACCATGGGTGTCCAGGAGAGCGCGGTAATGCTCGCCCACGTCGGGAAGGGACAGGGTATCCATGAGCCCCAGGGGGAAGCCAGGATCCCGGACGGGGCGGTTGTCCACGTGCGCCTTCCGGGCCCGGATGACCGCCTTCGCCTCCCGGGCGTTGTCGGTGTAGCCGAGCATGTCCCGGAGCACGATCGTGAGGGGGATGCATCGGTGGCGGGGGTGCGGCCCGGGGGAGGGGCGCACCGCCCACTTGCCCGTCTTGCGGGGGATGCCCCAGGCCCTGGGGGCGGCCAACCGCTTCACCCGGGTCATGAGCGGCCTCCCGAGCGGTCCACGAGGCGCCGCCGCCACGGGTCCGTCATATCGAGGCGGGTGATCAGGAGGTTCGACGGGTGGACGGGGCGACCCACCTCCGTCCCGTCCGCCTTGGCGACCGTGATGCCCTCGACGTACACGCGGCGCCGACGCCGGTCCACCCGGGTCACCTTCCCCTCCTGGCCCCGGTGGGTGCCCCGCATGATCTGCACCGTGTCTCCCTCCCGCACGGGGAGAGATCGCGGATAACGGACCTTCGTGTCCTCGAGGTACTTGGCACTCAGGTGGGCCCGCATCAGGTGACCCCGGCGATGAAGAGGACTCCGGTGCATCCGGCGTCGCTGCTTCCGGGCCTGTTGACTCCCCATTCCCGTCCTCCTACACGATTATGGAGGCCGTGGCCGCAATCCGAGGCCAGCGTTCCGCCGCCTCCCGGGCCACGGGGCCCTTGATGTCGGACCCGCGGGTCTCCCCGGTCTCCGTGGTGATGACGCAGGCGTTGTCCTCGAATTGGACGACGAGACCATCGGGGCGCCGGAAAGGGCGTCGCTGGCGGACGACGACGGCATTCACCACCTGCTTGCGCATCTCAGGACTCCCCTTCTTCACGCTGCCGACGAAGATGTCCCCCAAGGCCGCGGCGGGGTAGCGGCGGCTCACTCCCTTGTACCGCAGGACGGCGATGACCTCCACCTGCTTTGCCCCTGTGTTGTCGATGCAGTCGAGGCGCGCACCCCGGGGAAGGCCGCGGGTCTGACGTCCAGGCAGTCCCTTCACGTCAGGCCCCCTGCCGGCTCAGCACGACGAAGGCCACGGTCTTCCCGAGGGGACGGCATTCCCCCAGGATGACCCGATCCCCCACCTGGACGTCCAGGCAGCCAGGGACGTGGGCCTTGTACCGCGAGCTTCGCTTCTCCAACCGGTCGTATTTGGGAATCATCCACACGTACTCCCGCCGGACGGTCACCGTGCGATCCATCTTGTCGGAGACCACCTGTCCCTCGAGAAGCGCGCCGCGAACCTTCAGGTGACCATGGAAGGGACAGCGGGGGTCCTCACAGGACCGCTCGGGGGCTGGGATGTCCAGTCCGATGTCTCGTGCCTGCTGCGCCATGTCTGTCACCTCGCCTTCTTCAGTCGGTCTTCGGCCCGGTACCGCAGCCGGTCGCCGGGCACGATCACGCCATCGCCCACGGCGAAGCGAAAGGTGGCGCCCGCCTTGGGAATCCGCACCTCCCGCTCGGCCACCTCCAGGAGGAGCGTGTTACGCGTTTCGTCCACCACCCGGCCCTGCATCCCGCGCTGGTTCGGGTCGGTGGCGTCTACCACCTCCACCTCGAGTCCGATGAGCTCGTGTTTGACCAGGTCCTTCCTTCGCGGATCCCTCACCTCACGAAATCTCCACGTGGTACCCCAAGTCTTGGAGCGTCTGTTCGACCTTCTTGCGGTGTTCGCCCTGCAACTCGATGCGCCCCTTCTTGACGGTCCCGCCCGCCGCCACCTTCGTCTTCAGGGTCCGCGCCAGTTCGTCCAGATCGACGTCCCCGGCGTCGAGACCCTCGACGATGGTCACGACCTTGCCATACCGTCGCCGGTCGCTCGTGATGCGTATCCGCTGGGTTTCCTTGGCGATCTCCTCACAGATGCAGATCTCCTCGGGAAGCCCGCACGTTGCGCAGATCGCCATCTAGGCCCTTTCCTCCTCGGTGGTTTCCGTCACGGTTTCCCTCACTCCCTTGAATCCTTCCTGTTCGGTAAGGACAGTAAGTAGGCGGGAGATGTTTCGCCGGAGGGCTCGAATCTTCCCCGGGCTGGGCGGCGCCCCGCCCATGGCGGCCACGCCCCGCTCGTACATCAGCTCGTCCCGGAGGTCCTTCAACCGGGACCGCTGCTCTTCGGCTGTCATCTCGCGAATCTCCCTCGTCCTCAGGAGGGCCAACTACTTCGCCTCCTTCTTCTTCTTCGCGGCCGCCCTCTTCTTCGGGGTCGCTGCGGCCTTCTTCTTCGGGGCCTCTTCCTTCCCGGGCTTCGCCGCGGGGGCCTTCTTCGGTGGAGAGAGCCGGGCCTTCTTGCCTTTCGCCGACGGTTTCCCGGCCTTCCCCTCCGGCCCTGCCTTCGTCGTCTCCTTGGCGACCTCGGTCGCCTCGGTTACGGGGGTCGGGGGGACAGGCCCGGGAGCGACCGGCGTTTCGGCCTTCGCGGCGCCTTCCCCCTCCTTCGGCGGGCCCGGTTCCGTGGGGCCTTCTACGGACAGTTCCGCGGCCTTGGCCCTCCCCTCGGCCTCCTCCGCGGGACCCTCCGGTGGCTCCTCGACCGGCTCCTCCGTGGGCGGACCCTCCTCGGGGCCGGGGGCTTCGGCGGGCGGCTCCGCTTCCAGGACGTCAATCTCGTCGGGCAGCTTCGCGTTGGGGTCTGTAATCCACACCGTGACCCCAATGGTCCCCCGCTTCAGTTTGGCCGTGGAGAAGCCTTGGTCTACGAAGAGGTTCTTGGGCTCTCCGTTGTACTTGATGTGGCCCGCCTTGAACTTCTCCGTGCGGTGCCTCTGACTCGTGAGCTTACCGGAAATCCGGATGAGGGCCCCCTTCGCCCCCGAGGCCATGATGCGCCGCAGGGTGGAGTGGCCCGCCCGGCGGAAGTGCCAGCCCCGCTCGAGGGCGCTCGCGAGCTTCTCCGCCATGATCTGGCCGTTGAGGGCAGGATTGCCCACCTCCTCGACCTCGATCTGGGGATTGTCCAGGTCGAAGCCCCGATCCAGGTTGGCCGTAAGCGCCTTGATGCTGGCGCCCCGGCGTCCGATGACGATGCCGGGCCGCTCGGCGAAGAGGGTGATCCGGGTGCCCATGGGGGTTCGCTGGATGTCCAGCCCGCCAAAGCCTGCCCGCGCCGTCTCCTTCATGATGTATTCCTTCAGGAGCACCCGCTTCAGGTTGTCCTTCACGATCTTCCGCTCCCCCGCCACTACTCGACCTCCTTCAGGATGACCTCGACGTTCGTCATCTCCTTCGTCCAGGGGCTGCTCCGCCCGTGGGCCCGGGCGCGGTAGGACTTCACCGGGCGACCGCGATAGGCGGAGATGTGGTAGACCACCATGCTCTCCGCGTTCAACCCTTTGTACTCCGCGTTCTCCTCGGCGCTCTCCAAGAGCCGAAGGAGGTACTGGGCCACCTTCAGGGGATACCCGCCGGGGCCCACGCCCGGCTGATGAGCGACCTGCTTGTTGTAGCGGCCGTAGGGGATGGCGCGGCGCTTCTCCATGACGTCCTCCAGCATCCCCTTCGCGACGTCGAGGGGCTTCTTCCGCAGGGCCCGGCAGACCTCACGCGCCTTCTTGGGCGAGATGGGCAGTTCCCGGCCGTACGCCTTCGCCGTCGTTTCCTCGTCCACGTCCAGGGAATATCCCATCGCTCACCCCTATTTCAGCGGGAGGAACTTAGAGGAGCGGGTCGCGCCGACTCCGGGGCCCGAGTGCCTCACCGGCTTCCGGGTCATCGCGAACTCCCCGAGGTAGTGTCCAATCATCTCGGCTCGAATCTCAAACGTCACAAACTCCTTCCCGTTGTGGACCGCCACCTGCCGGCCCACGAAGGCGGGGAGGATGGGGATGTCCCGGCGGTGGGTACGGACCACCTTGCCGTCTCCGTCCTGCAGCTTCCGCACGACGGTCCGGTGCTCCGGGGACAGCTCTCGGGCATAGGTCCTCCGGACCCGGGCAGGCAGGAGGGGCAGCAGTTCCTCGAGGCCCATAGCCTGAAGCGCCTCCAGGCTGTGCCCTCGGTAGGTGAATTCCCGCTTCCGTCGCGCGTCGGCCGCCCCGGCACGCTTCCGCGCCCGCCGCCGCGCCGCCTTGGCCGACCCGGTTCCTCGCTTTGGCATGGCTATCCTCTCCTGCCTCGCCCCTTCTTCTTTCCCTTCTGCGGCGAGAGGCGACCGACCTTTCGTCCCGGGGGGGCCGTCCGGGACACGGTGCTGGGCCGCCCCACGTGTTGATGGCTTCCGCCGCCGTGCGGATGCGCCACGGCGTTCATGGCCACCCCCCGCACCTTGAAGGCCTCCTTGCCCGTGCTACGGAAGGCCATGACCTTTTTCCCGGCCTTCGCCAGGGGTTTGTCGCGCTGACCGGAACCCGCCACCACGCCGATCTGGGCACGGCAATGCCGGTCTAGGGTCTTGAACTCGCCGGACGGGAGCTGAATCACGGCCTGCTCGCCTCGCGAGACGACGACCGCCGCCGTGCCCGCCGCGCGGCAGAGCTTTCCGCCGTCCCCGGGCCTGACCTCGATGTTGTAGATCAGCGTCCCCTCGGGGAGGGCGCCGATCTCCGTCACATGCCCCCGCTCGATTTCCCCCGCTCCGACCAACACATGCTCTCCCTCCGCCAGGCCGTCGGGAGCAAGGAGGAGGTACTCCCCCCGTTCAAACCGGACCCGGGCCAAGGGGGCGGTGCGCCCGGGCGCGTGGAGAATCTCCGTGACCACCCCCACCCCTTCCCGCAAGGCGGGCAGGGAGACGGGCCCGGCATGCCGATGGCTGGGGGACCGATAGGTCGGCGATCCGCGTCCTCTCCGCTGGGAGATGATTCTCTTTCCCATGGAACCCTCAGAACACGCCTATCCGCATGCCGATCTCCTCTGCCGAGGCGTCGGCGTGCAGCTTGATGATGGCATGCTTTCCGTCTTTCTTTGTATGGGTATTAACCTTTTCTACTTTGGCCTCAAAGAGAGACTCGAAGGCCTGGCGAATCTCCGCCTTCGTGGCGTCACGCCGGACCACGAACTCCAGCCGGTTGCCGTCCTTGAAGTCCTGCGAGGCCGTCCCGGAGAGGTAGTTCAGGGACTTCTCCGTCACGATGGGGTAGAGCAGGACGCCGTGGGGGTCCTCGATCATGGCCAGTCTCCGAGTTCATCCAGGGCGTTCTTGCTGAAGAGAGTGAGCCTCCCCGGCAGGCCTCCCGGAGCAAGGACCTCCGCGTTGAGGGCCTGCGGGTCCTGCACCTCCACGCCGGGGAGGTTGGCGAAGGCCCGCCGCCCGACGGACTGCCGCGTGAGAACGACCAGGGGCCCCTTGCGCCTCCGATACCGCCGTCCCCGCATGGTCCCCCGGCCGGCGCGGACCTTCCGGACGGACGCGCGGGCCAGGTCCTGGTCGACCCCCAACCGCTGGAGGAGCGCGAGGGCCTCAGCCGTGTCGGTCAGCTCCTCGACCTTCGCCTCCAGGACCACGGGCACGGACAGGTCCTCGGGGAAGAGATGACCCCGCCCGCGCACCAGGGCCGGATCGGCGGTGGCGGCGAGGGCGGAGACGCGGGCAAGGCGCCGTTCCTTCTTGTTCAGCTTCTTGGCCCAGTGTCGTTCCGGCCGCGGCGGGTGGGCCCGTCGTCCGCCCACGGTGCTCGGAGCCTGGGCCCCCCGACCGCCCCGGCCTTTCAGGCGAGGGACCCGGGACACGCCCCGTCCCTTCCCCCACCACTCCACCGCGTGTCGCAGGCCCGCCTTGGGCCCGGGGCCGTACGGCTGGCGGCGGTTGGCCTGGAAGGCGCTGACCGCCCGCCGAATCGCGTCCGGCCGGACCTCGTGGCCGAACACCGGCGGCAGGTCCACGGCCTTCACCGGCTTGCCCTTCACGGAGTAAAGGTACACCTGCCCCCCCTTGCGCTTGGGACGGCGGGCGGGTTTCTCCTCCTCAACGACGAGGTATTCTTCCGCTTCCAGCGCCGAGAGGAGGCGCTCCCGCAGCTCGGGAACGGTGCCCGAGGCATCCAAGTCCAAAGCCTCGGCCCAATCCTGAAGCTGGGCCTTGCGGGCGCGGCGGACGTCCTTCGGCTGGAAGTCCGGTCGCGGAGCCTTCCCCTTCTGTCTCTTCTTGGCCACGTTAGGCCCCCTGCTTGGAGGTGAGGGAGACGTACGCGAACTCGGGTTCCTCCACCACCTTGGGCTTCGGGGCCCGCATGGGGTCCCGCAGCCGAACGAGCCGCTTGGTCGGACCGGGGACGGAGCCCTTCATCAACAGGAACGTGTTCTGGACCTCCCCGTACCGGAGGAAGCCGCCCGCGGGGTTGATCTCTGTGGGGTCCTCGCCGATCTTCAGGAGGAGCTTGTTGTACTCCGTCCGCTGGTGATACCCCATCTGTCCGGCCTGGGGGACGGTCGGGCGGGTGTAGCCAGGCTTGAACGTCCCCAGGGTGCCCACCCGGCGCCGGATCTTGCTGTCCTTGTGGCTGAGGATCTTGATGCCCCACCGCTGCACCGCCCCCTGGAACCCCTTGGCCTTGGTCACCGCCGCCACGTCCACGAGCTGCCCCTCCTCCGCGAAGTCCCGGACGGTGATCTCCTTCCCCAGGAGGTCCCGGGCGTAGGCGAGGCGCTCGGCCACCGTCCCCCCTCCCACGCAGGTCTCCATGACGTCCGGGGCCTTCTTCGGGATGCCGGGGACGAGACGGGGCTGGGTGTAGGTCAGGACCCGGATCTCGTCCAGGGCTTCCGGGTCGAAGCGCTCCCAATCCGCGGCCGCCTTGCCCTTCCCCAGGGGGCGACGGCGGCCCAGCTCGCGATCCAGTTCCGGGCTCCACACCTCGCCGCGCGACCGAAGACCGGACGGGCCCCGTTCGTAGAGTCGTACCGCGCCCACCCGCATGGCCGGTGCCTCCACCACGGTAACGGGAACCTGGATCTCTTGGCCGCTCGTTGGGCTGTTGGGATTGAAGTCCACCAAGAGGACGTGGGTCATGCCTGCCTTGTAGCCGGCGAAGGATTGGATGCGAGGGCCTCCGCTCGCCTCGGGCCAGGAGGCGAAGCGGGGCACCTCCTTGCGAGCCCGTTTCCGCGGCGAGTAGGCCATGGACCCGCGACGGGGCCGGCGGACTTTCGGCATGCTTCCTCTGAGTAGGGAGCGGGGCTCCCGGACCGGGTCGTGACGCTTCTCGCGGCCCAGAACCCTCGGGCCGCGGTGTTGGGGCAACCCGTTTCCCAGGGCGTCTGACCCAGCCTGCCCCGGTTTGATGAGGGGGGTCTATTTAATCGTTGGCGTGTCCGTCGGGAGCCCCCTGGCACCTGGACCCGCGGTTTTCGGCCCTGATAACATTAGCCGAACGTTTATATGCGCACCCTCGGAGAGGGGGGAGAGGGTCATGCCAGGCAAGAGGATGAAGATGAAGGTGTGCCTCGTCGGGGAGGCCGCCATCGGGAAAACAAGCCTGATTCGCCGGTTCGTCCATGACGACTTCGACGACAAGTACATTCAGACCCTGGGCACCAAGGTGTCCAAGAAGGAGATCGCCCTGGACGTCCCGAAGCACGGGGATTTCGCCGTGGATATGACCATCTGGGACATCATGGGCCAAAAGGGTTTTCGGGAGCTCCTCAAGGAGGCGTACTTCTACGGGGCCCGGGGCATCATTGCCGGCTGTGACCTGACTCGGAAGGCCACCCTCGACGACCTCGACGACTGGATCGAGGGGGTCTACAGTGTCACGGGCCGCATCCCCATCGAAATCCTCGCCAACAAGGCGGACCTGAAGAAGACGCGGGAACTCACCGAGGAGGAGGTGGAGCAGTTCGCCAAAGCCTACGACTCCCCCTATCATTTCACGAGCGCCAAGACGGGGGACAACGTGGAAGAGGCGTTCCGAAACCTCGCCGCCCGCATCGCCAAGGAGCGGCTCGCCGAGCGGCCCCCGGCCGTCCAGGCCTAGTCCCTTCTTCTCGCCCCGGAAAATCACGGTTGATAGGCTCGTGGTGAGCTTTATCTTCTAGCGGACCCAAGCGTCCTTGGGATGCCGGTCCTACTTCCGCCGAAGGAGCAGGTTCTCAAGCTCAAGGTCTGCCTGGTGGGGGAGTTCGGGGTGGGGAAGACCAGTTTGGTGAACCGGTACATCCACGATACGTTCCAGGGCCGGTACATGGCGACCATCGGGGCAAAAATCGAGAAGGTGGAGCTGCGGGTCGACAAGTCCCGGATCATCATGACGGTGTGGGACATCATGGGGGAGAAGGGCTTCCGAGAACTCCTGCGGGAGGCCTATTTCGAGGGAGCCAACGGCATTCTCGCGGTGTGCGACCTCACGCGACCGGGAAGCCTCCTGGACCTGGAGGAGTGGATCGCCGCCGTCTACCGGATCGCCGGCCGGATCCCCCTCGTCTTGGTGGCCAACAAGTCCGACCTGACGGAGCACCAGGTGGTCACGGAGGAGGAGATCGCGGCCTTCGCGCTCCGTCACGGATGCGAGTTCCACATCACCAGCGCGAAGACGGGGGACGGGGTGGGCAAGGCCTTCATGGCCGTCGGGCGGAGCATGGCGCGCCTGGCGTGAGCCACCCGGAATCCTCCCGACCGGAGGCTATCGGGCATGATAACGGGGTCTATAGGGTTTTATAACTCGACCCAAAGTAGCTCCAATTGCGCGTGGGGCGTGTCCAATGGCTGAGCAAGAGAAGATGAAGGTCAAGATCTGTCTCGTCGGCGAAGGGGCCGTCGGAAAGACCTGTCTCATCCGGCGTTTCGTGCACGACGAGTTCGACGACCGGTACATTTCAACCTTGGGGGCCAAGGTCTCCAAGAAGGAGATCACCGTCGACGGCGCCAACGGCGGCCAGGTGGCCGTGGACATGACGATCTGGGACATCATGGGGGAGAAGGGCTTCCGGGAGCTGCTCAAGGAGGCCTATTTCCATGGCGCCCAGGGCATCCTGGCCGTGTGTGATCTCACCCGCCGCGACACCCTCTACGACCTCCACGACTGGGTCAAGGCGGTCAACAAGGTGACCGGCGACATTCCCGTCCACTTCCTGGCGAACAAGAAGGACCTGGAGGACCAAATCAGCTTCGACGACAAGGAGCTGGAGAATGTCGCCTCGAAGTACAACTCCGCCTTCCTCTACACCAGCGCGAAGACGGGGGATAACGTCGGAGAGGCATTCGAGAAGCTGGCGCGGATGATCTCGAAGCGGCTCGTGCCGCAGTAGCGGCTGGGCTGAGTCCGCCCCGGACGTTGCGCCTCGGCTGAGCTCGCTTCCAAGTGGCCTTCTGCCGATTGCGCCTCCAAGCGACCGACAACGGCGGGGGGGCCCCCTGCGTCCCAAGCTGGGGGCACTCTCCCTCGTACGCCCCCCTTGGCCGCGGTCTTCATGGTCGGGTACGGAGCCCCTTCGCCTTCGTCGTCGTCCTCCCGCGCCCCCTCCTCCTCCTTGCGGGTTAGCGGAAGTTGTGCAAGGGGAGGGTGCCTGGAGGGCCGCCTCTCCCGAAGCTTGAAGGGCTTCTCATCCCGTACGGGATGTCTGGGTCCCCGTCTCGATTCTCTGGGAGAAGGTTTAATATGATGGCTGTCGTATTTTCACCGTTCAGACGGGATGACGCTCGATGGGTGTCAGGGACACAGGGGCAACGACAAAAGATCAACTACCTACCCTTGACGAGTGGATCGAAACCCAGGATTTTGAGACCACGGCAGACATCCGCGTCCCGGAGCGCCTGGTGGACCAGGTTATCGGGCAGGAGGAAGGCGTCGAGGTCACCCGCAAGGCCGCGGACCAGAAGCGCCACGTCATGCTCATCGGCGACCCGGGCACCGGCAAGTCCATGATGGCTCGGGCGATGTCGGAACTCCTCCCGCGGGAGGACCTCCAGGACACCATCGTCTACCACAACCCCGAGGACCCCAACGAGCCCAAGATTCGAATCGTCCCGGCGGGCAAGGGCAAGGAGATCGTGCAGGCCCACAAGGCAGACGCCATGCGACGGAAGGAGCAGCGGGCCTCCATGATGACCACAATCATCGTGGTGATCATTCTCATGTCCGCGCTCCTGGCGTTCATCACCCAACCGCCCCAGCCCATGATCCTCCTCTTCGGCATCCTCATCGCCGTCATCATCTTCTGGGCCACGCGGACCATGGGGAACCGTCAGGACATGTTGGTCGTGCCGAAGCTTTTGGCCGGGCACGATCCCGAGGACATGCCCCCCTTCATCGACGCGACGGGTTCCCACGCGGGCGCCCTTCTGGGCGACGTCCGCCACGACCCCTTCCAGTCCGGTGGCTTGGAGACCCCGGCCCACGAGCGGGTGGAGGCGGGCTCCATCCACAAGGCCCACAAGGGCGTCCTCTTCATCGACGAAATCAACACCCTCCGACTGGAGAGCCAGCAGAGCCTCCTCACCGCGCTGCAGGAGAATCAGTTCAGCATCGTGGGGCAGAGTGAGCGAAGCGCGGGGGCCATGGTGAAGACCGAGCCCGTGCCCTGTGACTTCATCCTCGTCGCGGCCGGGAACCTGGACGCCGTGGGGAACATGCACCCAGCCCTCCGTTCTCGCATCCGCGGATACGGCTACGAGGTGTACGTCAAGAGTGCCATGCCCGACACCCTGGATAACCGGGAGAAGATGATCCGGTTCGTGGCCCAGGAGGTGGTCAAGGACGGAAAGATCCCCCACTTCGACAAGCAAGCGGTTACAGAGATCATCCACGAGGCCCAGCGGCGAGCGGGCCGACGCGGTCTGTTGACCCTACGCCTGCGCGAGCTCGGCGGTCTCATCCGGGTCGCTGGGGATATCGCCCGGGAGACGAACGTCCCCGTCGTCACGGCGGAGCACGTCGTATCGGCGAAGAAGATGGCCCGCAGCCTGGAACAGCAAGTGGCCGACCGTTACATCGAGCGGCGTCGCGACTACAAGACCTTCGTGACCGAGGGGTCCATGGTGGGCGTGGTGAACGGCATGGCCGTCCTGAACGCCGACCCGAGCATGTCGGAGTTCTCCGGCATCGTCCTGCCCATCGTCGCCGAAGTCACCCCGGCCCAGAGCAGGAACGACGGGAAGATCATCGCCACCGGCCAGCTCGGAGAAATCGCCAAGGAGGCCGTCCAGAACGTCTCCGCCCTCATCAAGAAGTACACGGGCGAGGATATCAGCAACCACGACATCCACGTCCAGTTCGTAGGGACCTACGAGGGGGTGGAGGGGGACAGTGCCTCCATCTCCGTGGCCACGGCGGTCATTTCCGCTCTCGAAGAGGTGGAAGTAGACCAACGGTGTGCCATGACAGGGTCCCTGAGCATCCGAGGTCAGGTCCTCCCCGTAGGCGGCATCACCGCCAAGATCGAGGCGGCGGCGGAAATGGGATTCAAGAAGGTCATCATTCCCCGGAGCAACCTCAACGACGTCCTCATCGAGAGCCGGTACCGCGGCCAGATCGAGATCATCGCGGTGGAGACCCTCAGGGAGGTTCTGGAGCACTCGCTCGTCGGTCCGAAGAAGAGCAGCCTCGTGGGCAAGCTGGCCGACATGGTCTCGCCGCGGACCAAGCCCATCGTCTCCCCCGACCGGGCCGTCCCCCAGTAGGGGTCCCCGTTGGCGGAGGGCCACCCCTCGCGTGTGGTCTTCGTAGGCCGCTTTCAGCCCTTCCACAGCGGCCATCTTCACATGGTGCGGTCCCTGGCCCGTGACTTTGACGAGGTGATCCTCATTCTCGGGAGCAGCCAGGCTTCTCACACCCCGAAGAACCCCTTCACTCGCGAGGAGCGCGACCGGATGATCCGGGCGGTCCTCGAGGAGGAGGGCGTGGAAGGCGTCCAGATCGTTCCGGTCCCCGACGTGGGGGACCACTCCCTCTGGCTGCGTCAGCTCCTCTCCCTCGTTCCCCCCTTTGAGGCCGTGGTCAGCCACGACCCCCTCACGCGTCGCCTCTTCGAGGAGGCGGGACGCCGGGTTCTGGACCGCCCCCTCCTGGACCGGAGCCTTCTCTCCGGTAGCGAGATCCGAAGGCGCATCCGGGAAGGGGAGGACTGGGAGGAGCTCGTGCCCCCCGCCGTCCGTGCCTTGATCCAGGAAGTCGACGGCGTGGAACGCATTCGCGCCCTGGGGGATCAGTAGAGGATCAGCAGCGCCAGAATCGTCGCGAGCGAGAAGGCCGAGACGGAGAGGTTCAGCCCGGAGCCCCGCCTGGGGCCCCGCCATACGAAGCGCCCCCATCGAGCCCCTCCCCTCGGCCAGGTCCAGATTCCCGGTGGCGTGAGGGCGTCCAGAAACAGGTGGGAGACCAGACCCGTCAGGCAGGCGCCGACGAGGAGGGGGAAAGACGCGGTGGGGACGAGTCCGGTCCAGGCGGCCAAGCTTAGGAGGGAGAGGACAAGGAGGGCCCAGACGAAGCCGTAGGCCAGGGAGTGGCCATAAGGTGTTCTCCTTGCGATCCGACCGCCTCCCAGATCCGGCGCAAGGGAGGCGAAGGCCGCGTAGAACCCGTACGCGGTCAGGGGTGCGCCGGAGATGGGGGACGAGCCGGCGGAGAAGAGGGCGAGCGCGAACAGCGCGTGAGCCAGGAGGTTCGCCACGAACGAGGGTGGGGGCGGCCCCCCTGAGGTTGGGGCCTACGTGCATACTGCACGATGGGCATGAGGCGACGCCTCGTATGACCGTGGGATGGGGCGCGGGCCCGGCTTGGGTCGCGCCGGGCGTGACCATCCTTGGTGTGCCCTCCGCCCCCATCTTCATCCGCCGGAGCGAATCCCCCGCCCCTCCGGCCAGGAAGTCGCACCGCGAGCCCACTCGTCCGTCCTCGAACCCTGGGAGATAGAAGGCTTAATGGCCGAGGCCCATTGCCTCGTGGATGTGTACCCTGATTCTCCTCCGCGAGCACATACCCGGTTTTCCCCTCTTCCTCTTGATGAACCGGGACGAGTTACACGGTCGCCCCTCGGAGGAGCCCACCCTCACGCGGGAGCCCACCTCCATCCTCGCGCCCCGGGACCTGCAGGCGGGGGGGACCTGGATCGGGGTGAACGAGGTGGGTGTCGTGGCGGCCATCTCGAACCGCGAGGAGGGGAGCTACGACTCGGCCCGCCGCTCTCGGGGCCTGCTCTGCCTGGAGGCCCTCCGGCACACGTCGGCCTTGGAGGTGAAGGACTTCGTGGAGGAGGAGGTCGCTGAGGAGCCGTACAACCCCTTCAACATCCTCTACGGTGACCGGGGCCATGCCTTTGTAACTCACTTCGTGGAAGAGCCCCGGACGGTGGAGCTGGGGCCCGGGTCGCACGTCCTGGCCAACATGGACGTGGACGACGGGGGGCAGCCCCGGGTGCACCTCGCGCAGGAGGCCCTGCGGGAACCGACCCTCTCCGACTTGCCGTCGGCCATCGAGACGGTGCAGAGACTGGCCTCGGACCACACGGTCTACCAAGACGACTCGGTGTGCCGCCACGGGGAGCGGGCCGGGACCGTCTCCAGCACCCTCA
This sequence comes from Thermoplasmata archaeon, assembly GCA_046759985.1. Taxonomy (GTDB): domain Archaea; phylum Thermoplasmatota; class Thermoplasmata; order RBG-16-68-12; family JAJISG01; genus JAJISK01. Next base: position 114 of record JBHIDH010000032.1, on the reverse strand, counting down.
TCGCCATCTCGGAAAGCTTCCCCCGGGACAGCCTCTTCCTCTACAGCGCCGGACGGCCCTGCGAGGCGCGCTACGAGGATTATTCCGCCCTCCTCGAGGGGTTCATGCGCTGAC
>JBHIDH010000031.1:0-14437 GCA_046759985.1 Thermoplasmata archaeon | reverse complement strand
GTCAACCGCAGACTTACTGGCCTGACTAACGTCCAGGTCGCGTATGACCGCCTCAAGGAACGCTGTGCCAGCGAGGCAGAGCCCCTCCAGCATTCTCCACGCTTCCCCGAAGAGGTGTCCTCACCGGGTGCACCCATGCTCCTCAACATCAACCAGGGATGCCAAATTCGCGGGCAGAGCCCCCCGCTGAAGAGTCTGCTGAAAATGGGTGCGAGGCTATATAAGGGTTGTCCTCTGGCTCCACGGGCTAGATCCGGGGGTGGATCTCCTCCGCCTTGCCCTTCTTCATGAGGACCTTCGCCAGATCGGGGGGCAGACTCACCACATCCTCCTTCCGCAGGCGATAGGTCACGTCCAGTCCGGCGAAGGCGGGGACGTCCTTCAGGATGCGGAGGAGGACCTGGTCCTTGGCCGGGCGTGCGGTAGCCCTTTTCGGGGCGGGGTTGTCCGCCTCGGCCTGGGTCGGCTCGGGGGGCGCCTCCTCCGGCGCGATTTCCTCCCCTTCCCGGAAGGCCCGCCGCCGGCTGGCGTCCAGAACGGCCATGAGGTCTTCGAAGCTCCTCGCCTCGAGGGGGGTCAGGACGCCGGTGTCGGTGGTCGCCCCCGCCGCGGCGCTCCACGCCATCAGGGCCATCTTCCGGCCCCGGTACTGCCAAATCTGCTCCCGTCGCTTCAGGACCTTCTTGAGCTCGTCCCGCAGCAGGGCCGCCTTGGCGGAGTTCGGGTCCCTCGCGGTTTCCTCGGCGAGGTCGCCCTCCAGCCCTGCGACGTAGGCCCGCACCCGCTCCCAGAAGTCGGGCTCCAACGGGGTGAGGCCCTTGCGGCGACTCTCTTCACGGTAGACCTGGAGAACCCGCTCCAGGCCGATCTCGTCCCCCGCCACGGTGGATTATCCGAGGGACCTTATTTGAGGGTGCTGATGAGACGTGAAGGTTAAACCCTGCGGGGGAGTGGAACCGGCACCGGGGGAGACGCCGCTTTCCCCCCTGGTGGGCCATGAACCTTGAACGGAGGGACCGAGAGATTCTCGAGACGCTGGACGAGCTCCGTGAACTCACCCTCCACATGCCGGTTATCGTCGAGGGGAAGAAGGACGGCGAGGCCCTGCGGAGTCTTGATGTCGAGGGAACGATCGTGCGCATGCATGGGGGAACCACCGTCTTCCGCCTGTGCGAGGCCTTGGCGGAGGAGCACGACGAGGCCATCATCCTCACGGACTGGGACCGGCGGGGAGGCCAGTTGTCCCGTCTCCTGCGCGAGGGGCTCGCGGCCAACGACCTCCGGGCGAATACGGAGATCCGGGCGCGGCTGGCGCGACTCTGCAAGAAGGAGGTCAAGGACGTGGAGGGCCTCAAGCGCCTTGTGAATCGGATCAGCCCTCCCGGTCAGTGAGGAGCACGACGTTGCTTCCTCGAGGCCGGTCCTTGGGGACGCTCTGCGCGGTCTAGACGGTCTCGAGGGTGGGGAAAACTCGGTAGCGGCTTCCTAGCGGCTCCTCCGTCTCCAGCCCCGTGCCCACATGAGGCTTCGCAGGGAGGCGTCAGAGGGAGTTCCTCAGCGTCTCGACGGTCTCCTTCAGCGCGTTCAGAACGACGCGGAGCTCCTCGTGGAATTGCTTCGCTCTCTTCGTGGCCACGGCGCCCTCCCGGGACGGGCGAATGAGCCCTTCTTGCTCCAAGACCCGCAAGGCGTACCGGACCTTGTGTTGCGGGTGACCCAGCAGCTTCGAGAGGCGTATGATGCCGACGGGCTGGTGTTCCTCCACGGCCTTCAGGACGGTAACGTGGCGGTGTAGGAGATCCAGGTCCCTACGCAGTCTGTCTGTCAACGCGGTCCCTCTGGCCAACGCCTTAACCCCCGAAGTTTGGCGGGATGTTAACACGTACCCCGGCGCATAAATCTGTCGAGGGGTTAGGTATTTACTGGTATGGACAAGGGGCGGCCTTCTCAAGCGTAAAAACGCATCTCCGCCACCATGTTCATCTTTCCATAGGGTGCCTCTGGGCGGCCACAGCCCGCCCATTGTTCTGGAACGGTCTAATGAGACAGTCTACTCGCCGAGGCTCATTCCGGAAAATATAAATACGGCCGGACCGAGTCATTTCTGCACAGGGCATCACCCCTTAGTATCACCATATCCCCCTTACCCGCCGAAGCAGTCGGCGAGCTCGGGAGTAGGGTATTCAGAGGTGTAATGCTGCCAAAGAGGTGACACTATGGCAGTGGATCCTAACACGACAAAGTATCAGATTCGCGCAAAGTTGGAGGCCGAGGGCGTTGTGGAGAAACCGGACGTCATCGGCGCAGTATTCGGCCAGACAGAGGGACTCCTGGGGGACGAGCTGGACCTCCGTGACCTGCAGAAGAGCGGCCGCATCGGCCGCATCGAGGTCGAGGTCGTCTCCAAGAAGGGGCGGACGGAGGGCGCGGTCCTCATCCCCTCAAGCCTGGACCAGGTGGAGACCTCCATCCTGGCGGCCGGCCTGGAGACCATCGACCGTATCGGTCCCTGTCGGGCGACGGTGACCGTGGAAGGCGTGGACGACGTCCGCGTCACCAAGCGGACCCAGGTGGTCGATCGGGCCAAGGAGATCCTCTCCGAGATGCTCGCGGGTTCCAAGGCCACGAGCGTCGACCTGAAGGAGGAGGTCCGCCAGGCGGTCCAGGTGGCGGAGATCGTGAGTTTCGGTACGGACAAGCTCCCCGCCGGCCCGAACGTGGAGGACACCGACGCCATCATCGTGGTCGAAGGACGGTCGGACGTCCTGAACCTCCTGAAGTGCGGCATCAGGAACGCCATCGCGGCCGAGGGCACGCACATCCCCACCGCCTTGGCGAACCTGTCCAAGGAGAAGGTGGTGACGGTCTTCGTCGATGGCGACCGGGGCGGCGACCTCATCCTCAAGGAGCTCCTCCAGGTGGCCGAGGTCGACTTCGTCGCGAAGGCCCCTCGGGGGCATGAGGTGGAGGAGTTGACCCAGAAGCAGATTATGAAGGCCCTCCGGAACAAGATGCCGGCGGAGCAGTTCATCGATACGTTCGGCCTCGGACCCGGGAAGGAGCCGCGGGAGGCGAAGCCGCGTCGGAGACGGACCAGACCGGCGAAGGAGGTCCGTCCCAGGAAGGTTCCGGCCCGGAAGCCCCCGGCTCCGGCGCCCGAGCCCAAGGTCCGCGTTCCCGGGGAGCTTCAGGAGTACCAGAAGATCCTCCAGTCCCTCCGAGGGACCACCAAGGCCCAGGTCATCAAGGGGGGCAAAGCGAAGCCCAAAGAGGTCGCGGTCCGGGACCTCGTCAACCTCATGAAGAAGGAGGGGAAGGGGGTCAAGACCCTCATCTTCGATGGCATCATCACCCAGCGCATCCTCGATATCGCAGGCGATAACGGCGTGGAGGTTGTTATAGGGGTCAAGGAGGGCACCATCGAACAGCGACCTGACGAGGTCCAGGTCTACACCGCGGACGACTTGGCCGTGAAGTGAGGTGCTTCCATCGTCTCCAAGGGCATCCTGGACGCCCAGAAGGGCTTTTCCTGGGAGGAGATGGAGTCCACCGAAGACGTCCTCATTCCGTCGGATCCCCTCAACCGGGTCATCGGACAGGATGAGGCGGTCGGCCTCGCGCGCATCGCGGCGAAGCAGCGGCGCCACCTCCTTCTGGTTGGCCCGCCAGGCACCGGGAAATCCATGATCGCCCAGGCCCTCGCGCTGCACCTCCCCCCCCCGAACGAAGAGATCCGGGTTGTCCACAACCCGGAGAGCCCGGAGCGGCCCCTCGTCGAGGTGAAGGGGCGAGAGGAGGCCCTCAAGGAGATGCGTGCCCTCAAGGGGGCCGAGGGCGACCTCATCGACCCCGAGGAGGCCCCCATCAGCGTGGCGGAGCGCCTCGGATACCGCTGCGTCCATTGCGGGGACTACTCCTCCCCCGCGGAGGCAGTCTGCCCCAAGTGCACCCGTCCCAAGCGGGCCGTGCAGAACATGGGGAACCCCTTCGGCGACCTGCTGAGCGGCATCATGGAGGTGACCCTGGGGCAGTTGAGCCAGAAGGACCGGGTCACCACCACGCGGAAGCAGTTCGGGAAGGAGGAGGTCGTGGTCTACGAGCGGGCGGGAGAGCTCGTCAAGGTCCTGGATCAGAAGGCCCTCGAAAAGCGACGGAAGATCGAGAAGGAGAGCCCGCACAAGGCGCTGATCCCCCTAGAACGCAACCCTTTCATCCTGGCGACGGGCGCCAGCGAGACGGAGCTCTTGGGCGACGTGAAGCACGACCCGTATGGCGGCCACCCCCAGCTGGGGACGGAGCCCTACGTCCGCGTCGTCGCAGGGGCCATCCACGAGGCCCACGAAGGTGTTCTGTTCATCGACGAACTCCCGCAGCTCGGCCCCCTACAGCGCCACATCCTCACGGCCATGCAGGAGAAGCGCTTCCCCATCAGCGGCCGCAACCCCCAGAGCGCGGGAGCGAGCGTACGCGTGGACGCGGTTCCCTGCGACTTCATCTTCGTCACGGCCTGCAACATCCAGGATCTTCCCTACGTCCTCTCCCCGCTCCGCTCCCGGGTCGTGGGATCGGGCTACGAGATTCTCGTGGAGACCACCATGCCCGACGACGAGGCGAACCGGGCGAAGATGGCGCAGTTCGTGGCCCAGGAGATCGCCGTGGACCGCCGGATCCCCCCAGCGGCCAAGGCGGCGGTGGAGGCGATCATCCAGGAGTCGCGACGGCGGGCGAAGGAGCAGGAGGGGAAGAGCCGCTCCCTGACGCTCCGGCTCCGGGAGATGGGCGGGCTGATCCGCTCGGCCGGAGACCTGGCCGTGAATGAGGGGAGCGATCATATCGAAGCGTCCCACGTCGAGAGGGCCGTGAAGATTGCCCGGACGGCGGAGGATCAGATCAAGGACCGCTACGGGTCGTATGAGGGAGGCCTTTCCAAGGACCTCACGCAGGCCCAGCGGGCGGCCTCCCCCTACCACTACTGGAACTACCACGAGTCCGAGGACGAGCGGTACATCGGCTAGCCGCTCTTCCCCCGGAGGACGGGCTCCTCGTCCACGGAGAGGGCCGCGAAGTACCCCCCTGCGTCGTCCCCGTTGTAATGTCTCTTTCACGCCAGGCAGGCTCAACACTCGACGCGCAGGTGAGAGGGCCATTTCCCGGGAGGCATCGGGGACGTGATGCATCATCTCCTCAGGACTGATCCCCGCCATCGTCTGCCAGGGTGAGGGAGCGGGGCCGTACAAGGATAAGAGACCCCGCCTCAGGTCCTGGGGAGGGGCCGCCACAACTTGTAGCCATCCTCCCCATCGGTATAGAAGCGCGGCAGCAGGTACCGAACGGTATAGCCCAGTCGCTTATAGAACTCCAGGGCCCGATGGTTGCTCTTCCGCACCTCGAGCTCGATGGAACGGAGGCCCCGGGTGCGGCATCGCTGGGTAAACTCCTCCATCAGCGCCGTGCCCATGCCGCGGCCGCGCAGGTCCTCGCGAACGGCCAACATTAGGACGCGTGCCTTCCCGGGCGCCGAGACGATGCCCGCCACGAAGGCGACGACTTCGTCCTGCCACGACGTAACGATGAAGCCGTCGGGCCACCAGCCGTGGATGTCGAGAAAGAGGGAGCGTGGATAATCCTCCCCCAGCGCATCGTGGGTCAGTGCCTTGAGTTCCGCCACATCCCCCGGCTGGAAGTCCCGAACGACCAACGAGGAGAACGCGTGGTACGTATCCTCCTGCTTGGCCGAGGACATGACTATCGTCCCATGAATCGAGGCCCCCTAAGGGCTTTTCGGTGTGGAATCGGAGGGGGAGAACCAGATTCTGCCCCCTTTATGCCCACTTCCGCCATGGGGAGGGTGGACTCCCATCTCCCGGGTCGGAGAATGGGTGGACCCCCCGTCGAGGCCGTCCGTTGAGGGAGAAGGATATCGTCGTTGTCGAGCTCTCGGGGGAGCATCCCAACCTGCCGATCTCGGAGGTGCTGGCCATCCTTCGGGGCATGGGCCATGTTCCCCGGGAGGTCTGGTACGAACCCCGGTTCCTCGCCCTTCGGACCGAGGCCGATCTCACGGACCTCGTCTCCCGCCTCGCCTTCGGACGCCATGCGGGAAAGGCCCTCCTGTGGGGAGGCCTGGAACAGGTCAAGAGGGGACTTGGCGCCCTCGACCTGCGGGGGAAGCGGTTCCGGTTTCGCGTGGCCGAGGGACCGGACGGGCCTTCAGCGAACCTCGAGGCCTCGCTCGGTGGAGAGCTGACGGCCAGCGGCGTGGTGGACCTGGAAGACCCCGAGGTCGATCTGCGGTTGGTACGAGGGAGCCGGTCCTACCTCTACGCGGTCACCGCCCGGGTGGACCGAAGCGCTTTCGATGTCCGAGCCGCGCGCAACCGGCCCTTCGCCCGCCCCGTGGTCCTACACCCCCGGTTTGCGCGGGCCCTCGTGAATCTCACGGGTGTGGCCGCCGGTGAGACCCTTCTCGACCCCTTCTGTGGGACGGGGGGCATCCTGATGGAGGCCTTCCTCGTCGGGGCGTACCCGGTCGGGGCGGACTTGGGGGAGGAGGTAATCGAGGGGTGTCGCCGAAATCTCGCCCACTTCGACATGGAGGCCGACCTCCACGTGTCGGATGTGGGGCGGGTTGCGGAGGAGGTCGACCAGGCTGACGCGATTGCTACGGATCCGCCCTACGGGCGGGGTGCGACGACCCGGGGAGAGGACCTGACAGGGCTTCTCGAGCGAGCCTTCGCCGCCCTCAAGGAACTCCTGGACCCCGGTGGGCGGTTAGCCATCGCCCTCCCTGCTCCCGAGTTCATCGACTTGGGTCGGCGCCACTTCGGGCTGCTGGAATGGCACAAGGTCCGGGTCCACCGCTCCCTGGACCGGTACTTCTGTCTCTTCCGTCGGTCCTAGACCTGGATGGTGAGGGCCAGCACGGTCTTCGCCTGGCCGCCAAAGGCCTCCGCCCGGAGGTCGGCCACGATCTCAAGGAGGCGGGTGGCCCCGGGGGGGAGGAAGGCGGGAGCCCGGATGAGCACGGTCCCCACGACAGACCCGGTCGCATCCAGGGTGACGGTGGCGTTGTCCCCGCGGATCTCCACGTTGTCGACGCTCGCGAAGAAGATGTCCCAGTCCCGGAGGTTGGCGATGGAGGTGCCGAAGCTCAGGAAAACTACGGTACGGACATTCCCCGTGATGTTCAGGATGAAGGTGTAGGCCAACTCGCCCGCCACCAGGGTTCTGGTGTCTTCTTGGACGTGATCCTCCTCACTCAAGTAGGTGAGTGCTACCAAGGGGTCGGCGGGGTCCCGGAACTCCGCGGCCAGGGTCACGTCGATCCCCTGAAGCGGCACGTAGTGGAGGGAGAGCACCAGGAGGATCATCACGCCCACCCCGGCGAGCCTGCGGCGCGTGTCCAGGCGGGTAATGTCGTTCAGGGGCGGCGGGTGGCGAAGCCCGAGGAGGAGGACGAGGAAGGCCAGGATGATCCAGGAGGGGAAGATCACTAATCCGAGGGCCAGCAGGATGGCGAAGGCGGCGTAGCTCAGGTACCTTGCCCGATCCCCCAGCAGGGCCCGGGCGACGTGGCCCCCGTCCAGCTGGCCCGCGGGAAGGAGGTTCAGGCCCGTGACGAGGAACCCGACCCATCCGGCGAAGGCGGTGGGGTGGAGGAGGGCGTCGTCCGGGATCGGGACGGCGAATAGCAGGGCCTGATAGAGGAAGGGGAGGTTCACCAGGGTCCCGCCTCCGACGTTGGGCCCGATGGACCGCGGATCGAGGGCGTTGAGGTAAAGCCCCAGGAGGGTGACGGGGAGCGCGACCGCCAAGCCGAACAGGGGGCCCGCCATTCCGATGTCCATAAGGGCCTTCTTGTTGGGAATGGGCTCCCGCATGCTGATCAGGGCCCCGAAGGTTCCGAAGATGATGGGTGGGGGTGCGGGGATGAAGAAGGGCAGGGACGCCGCTACCTTGTGCCGACGTGCCATGATGAAGTGGCCCATCTCGTGGGTGCCCAGGATCGTCAGGAGGGGCAGGGCGAAGTATAGGCCGCCGAAGAGGGCGTTGGAGAGGGAAAAGAACTCCGGCGAGCCGTTGTAGGACGCCCAGTGGCCCATTCCCGCGATGAGGGTCGTCACCAGGGTCGCCGCGAGCAGGACGACGTTCAGCCAGGGCCCGCGGACCCGCCGAGGGGGATTCCGCTGCACGTAGAGGATGTGCTCGCCCCCCTCGAGGCGGAGCACGGGGATGTACCTCCTCCCGTCCCGCATGTCGCGCCGCAGGGCCTCGAACTTCTCGTCGAGCCGTCCCTCCTCGACGCGAACGTAAAAGGCGATGGCCTCGGGGCGGACCCGGATGTCGTAAATGGCGAAATGACGACCCACAAGGGCCCTGACATCCTCGACCTCGTCAGCCAGGGACTCCATGCCGGCCGAACTACGAGACGCCCTTATTAAAAGGCATGGCGGCGGTTCTTCCGACGGAGACTGTCGGCGGCCCTAGAGGCCCTCCAGCATTTTTCGGACCTTCTTCGACGCCGTCGCGAGGGCCTCCTCCAGGCGTTCCACGCGGGGCCCTCCGCCTTGGGCGAGGTCGGGGTTGCCCCCGCCCTTCCCTCCTAGGACCTTGGCGGCCGCGGAGATAGCCTCCCGCGCGTCCAGGGCCACGTCCTCGCTCCGGCCGATGAGGATGCTAGCGGACCCGTTTCGAGTCCCCAGGATGCCGACGACGCCAGGGCGCCGCAGGAGGTCCCGCGCCAGGGCCACCAGGTCCTTGGCGCCCCCCCTCCGCCCGTAGACGATGAGTTGGACACCCCCCACCTCCTCCGCCTCCCCGAGCAACTCCTCGACCTCGCGGGCGAGAGCCCGCGTTTCGCTCCGCTCGACCTCGCGGGCGAGTTCCTTCCATTGGGCCACAAGGCGTTCGGCCGCGGCGGGGAGTTCGTCGGGCTTCGTCCGGAGGATCTCGCTCGCCTCCCGAAGGGTTCGTTCGCCTTCCCGGAAGCGTTCCAAGGCCGCCTCCCCGGCCACGAACTCCAGGCGGACGACACCGTCCTGGATGCGGCGGGCCCGGAAGACCTTGATGAGTCCGACCTCCCCGGTGTGGAGGGCGTGCGTCCCTCCGCATCCTTCAACGTCGAAATCCTCCACGTCCACTACCCGGATGTCGCGCCCGGGGATGGAGCCGCCCTGGTAGAGGATGAAACCGTGGTGGGCTTCCGCTTCCTCCCGGGGGACAAAGTGCTGATGGACGGGTCGGTCTTCGAGGACGATGCGGTTCGCCAGCGTCTCGATGGCCTTCACCTCCTCCTCCGTGAGGCCCTGGAAGTGGGTGATGTCCAGGGTGGCGTGGTCCTCCGCCTTGTGGGCCCCCGTCTGCCAGACGTGACGACCCAGCACGCGGCGTGCGGCCCCGTTGACGAGGTGCGTGGCGGTGTGGTGGCGCAGGAGCCGCATGCGGCGCCTCTCGTCGATCTGGCACGCCACCGTGGCCCCCTTCTCCCAGCGCGCCCTCCCGGAAATCGAATGGACGACGACGTCCCCGACGAGCTGGACGTCGGTCACAGGCAGGTCGCCGATGGCCCCGTGGTCCGCTTCTTGGCCCCCGCCTTCCGGATAGAAGAAGGTCTCGTCTAGGACGACCCCGCCGGCGTAGGTCCCCAGGAAGGTGGCCTCGAAGGCGAAACGCTTGGGGTCCTCGTAGTAGCGGAGCCGCGTGGGCGGATGGTCCGGGGGCGCAGCCGGTCCTCCCGGGCGTTCCTCCGCCACCTCGAGATGCCGCTCGGCCACCCGGGTGTAGAAGTCATCGGGAACCTCCACGGGTCGGTGAGCAAACTCCTGCACGACCTCGGGTACGAGGCCGTGGGAGTCGTAGAGCTCGATGAGATCCTCCGTCGTCAGGCCCTTGGCCTTGGGCGGGAGCTTCGCCTCCCGCTCCCCCACGGTCCGCCGCCCCCGTTTCAGGGTCTCCTTGTACTTGGTTGCCTCCACCTCGGCCAGCTTCAGGATCTCCTCCTCCCCCTCCCGCAGCTCAGGAAAGTCGCCGGCGAGCTGGTCGATCTGGAGAGAGAGGAGCTCGGACAGGGTCCGATCAATCCCGAGCCGATCCAGGGCCCGGAGAGAGCGTCGGACGAGAAGGCGGGCGAAGTACCCCTCCTTCACGTTGGACGGGACGACACCGTCCCCCAGCACGAAGACAAGGGCACGCGTGTGGTCGCTGAGCGCATACACCTGCTCCAAGGGGAGGGTGTAGGCGGTCAGCTCCTCCACGTCGAGGCCCAGCCGCCCTGCGACATCCGAACGGAGGCGACGCACGTCTCCGTGGGTCTCGATGCTCATCCCGCCGGCCACCTTGCTGTACTCCGCCAGCAGGCGCTCATTCGTCTGGATGCCCGCCGCCCGCTTCAGGGTCGTGAGCACCTTGCCGAAGACCGCCTCGTAGGCGCTGGGGGAGCCTTGGGACACCCAGGTCAACCGCTCGAGCCCGTAGCCCGTGTCCACCACGGGTCCGTCGAGGGGCTCCCGGTCCTCGCCCTCGCCCCGGAAGCTCATGAAGACGAGGGTCGCCACCTCGGCCCCCTCCGTGGTGACCTCAAGGCAGGGGCCGCTGTACCCGCCTCCGGCCCACCAGGACTCCACATACCGTAGGCCCGGGGCGCCGAGGCCGAGCTCGGAGGTGAGAAAGCGATGGCAGAGTTCCGTGGTCCTTTCCTTGAAGTAGACGCGCTCCGGGGCGTTGAAGGCGTGGTGGGCGAGCATCTCGAAGAGGGAGAAGTGCTGACCGGTCTTCCCGACGTTATCCAGGTCGTTGAAGCGGACGACCGGCTGGGAGATGACCAGGGGGTTGGCGGGAGGTTCGGCCAGCCCCTCGATGACCCAGGGCTGAAAGGGGTAGATGGAGGCCTGAGTGTAGAAAACGTCATTGCGCCAGCGGGCCACCACGGGGTAGCGCTTGACGCGGCCATGGTCCTCTCCCTCGAAGAAGCGAAGAAAGGTCTCTCGCATGGCCGCAAGCTCAAGTTTCTTCTTCATCGGGGAACGGCCGATGAACTCGTACTCCTGGCACGGCGTCTCCCCGCATGTCCCATGGTCCCCCTGGGACCAGAAGGGCCGGCCGCAGCTGGGGCAGAGCTGGCGAGTGAAGCCATTCTCGCTGAAGAAGGCGAGGTCGTACTCGCTGGGCATCCCCTCGAATAAGGGGCAGCTTTATTAATCATCTCTCGCGCGCCCGCCGTCCTGCCGCGGATTGGACCCGACCGCGGACAAAGGGGTCCCCTCGCCCCCCTACGAGAGGAGCTGGGTGCGAACCAGGTCGTCGGCGGCCTTCAGGAACGCCTCTTCCGTGCCCCTTGGGATGGTCGCGCCGGCCGCAACGCTGTGGCCGCCCCCCTCGCCCCCGACCGTTGCCGCCGCCTTCCGCAGGACCACGGCCAGGTTCAGGCCCTTCTTGAGCAGTTTCCGGCGGGCCCGGGCGCTGACCTTCACCCCGTCGTCCGCCTCGGCGAAGGCGAAGAGAGGCATGTCCGGCTTCAGCTCGCCCGACCCGAGCACGATCCCGGCCGCGATGCCCACCACCGTGTCCTTGATGCGGTCGCCGCCGTGGAACCACTGGATGTGGCCGAGGCTCTCCACCCCGACCTCCTCGACCACGTCGAGGGACGTGACGATGTGGCCCCGGTGTTCCTTCAGGAGTCGGAGGGCCTGGCGGTAGGCCTCCTCCCGATCCCCCTGGCACACGCGGTAACCCACCTCGGCCTTCTCGTACCGCCCACAGGCGTTGAGGAGCGTGGCGAATTCCTTCGCGTCATGCAGGGGTGTCCCCTCGGCCTCCCGCGGCAGGAGATAGACCTCGCCCAGGAGCCGCCGTGCCTGCGTGTGGCCGTATCCCTTCTGGAGCAGCGTGACGACGAGTTCCGAGACTACCCGCTGCTTCTCGTCCTCCTCCAGGTCGATCCACCGACGCCAGCCGTCCTCCCCCTTGAGGTCCACCCCGAGTTCGAGGAAGAAGACGATGCATGCCTCCTCGTCCTCCGTGAGGTGCGGCAGGGGCGGGTCGTTCGCGTACTGCAGGAGCTTGAAGACCGGACGGGTCTCCCGCCCGAAGAGGCGGAGGTCGCGGAGGACCTCGATGACCCGGGCCTCCTCCCCCTCCCTCACCACCTGCCGGTTCGCGCCCAGGAGCCGGCCCTCGGCCCGATCCTGCAGATCGCCCACGGCCCCGACGACCCCCAGGGCGGCCAGGTCGCGGTTCGCCCGACCCATCGCCCGTGCCACCAGGTAGGCGCTCCCCGAGCTGCTGAGCTCGGAGGTCCCGTCGATGCCCACGAGGTGGGGATTCACGTGGACCAGGTCGGGGGTCGTGTAGGCGTGGAGTTCGTCCCGTTGCTCCTCGGGAACGGCCACGTCCGAGGGCAGGTGGTGATCCGTGATCACGCCCGTCAGGTCGGCGAGCCGATGGAAGAGGCCGCTCCCCAGGTCCGTGAACCAAACCGCCTCGGGGTTGCGGTCCTTGATTTTCTCGACGGTCGCCGAGTCCAACTTCTTCAGGAAGTGGATCTCGTGGTCGATGCCCTGCCTCTCCAGGGCCTGCGAGGCGATGGTTCCGGAGGTGATGCCGTCCGGGTCGATGTGGCTGAAGATATCGACGTGTCCCGCCCGTTTCACGCGTTCAGCGGCCTGGCGCGCAAGCCTCTCCACGGGGGAATATGGGCCGCTGGCGTACATAACGGTTCCAGGGGGCTGAGAGGCGGGCCCCAACCGGTAAGACCTATCAGACGGCAGGGCGCTCTAGGGGTTGATGGCCTCTTCCCCGGCAGACGAGATTGGCGAGATCTTGGAGAGGTACAAGACCGTAGCCGTCGTGGGCCTGTCCACGAACCCCGCGAAGGACGCCCATCAGGTCCCGCGCTTCGTACAGGAACGCGGCTACCGGGTCGTTCCCGTGAATCCCCACGCGCAGACGATTCTGGGAGAGAAGGCATACCGCCGGCTGCGGGACATCCCCTTCCCCATCGACATTGTGGAGATCTTCCGCCCCCCGGAGGAGGTCCCCGGCATCGTGGAGGAGGCCTTGGCGACGGAGGCCCAGGTCATCTGGATGCAGTCGGGGATTCGGCACGAGGCAGCCGCCGAAAAGGCCCGCCGGGCGGGGCTCAAGGTCGTCCAGGACCGTTGCATGCGGACGGAGCTCCTTCTCCGGGGGGGCCCGGGATCCGACTGACCCTCGCAGACCGAGCATGGCTCGGTCTGTGGACACCCGTCCCCCTGCCTTAGTAGAGGACCACGCCCTGCACCCCTTCGACCGCCTTCATGGACGGGAGCAGCTCACTCGGGACGGGGGCGTCGGTGATGATGAAGCCTCGAGGCTCGTCCACGACTTCCGGATCGTCCACGATGACCTGGCGGATGCTGATGGAGGCCCGGGCGATGATGGAGGAGACGCCCGCGAGGATGCCCGGTGTCCGTGCGTCCGTGGGGACGATCTCGATGGCGCCCCAGCCCATGCGGGGGGCCACCTCCTTCAGGTGGCACACCGGCCAGAGCCGGCGGAAGATACGGCCCAGTTCCTCGTGCTGCTGAATGGTCCCGATGGTGGCCGAGACCACGCGGCGATCCACCCCCAGAGCCCGGCCGATGGCCGTCTCCGACACGGCGACCTCCCCGCAGTAGACACGGCCTCCCTTCACCCGAAAGCCGTAGGTGAGCATCAGCTGGGCGACCCGGGCCTGGGCGGGAAACTTCTCAAAGTAGTGGCGAATCTTGCCCCACATCGAAGCACCAACGCATCAAATCGTACACGAGTAGATAACCCCGCCGCTCCCAGGTGCGGACCTGGGACGTGATGGTGATGTCTATTTCAGTACTATAAGGCTCATAGGTGTTATATAGTGTATGGTATCTTACGTCGTCTATGGCCACGGTCTTGGAGGACGGTCTTAGCAAGGTCCTGCTTACAGTCGACGACGTGCCGCGGCAGTGGTACAACGTCGCCGCCGACCTGCCGGAGCCCTTACCCTTTCCGCTGAACCCGGCCACCAAGGAGCCCATCGGTCCCGACGCGCTCGCTCCTCTTTTCCCCGGAGAGCTCATCCAACAAGAGGTCTCCTCCGACCGGTACATCGACATCCCAGACGAGGTCCGGGAGGCCTACCTCCGCCTGGGACGCCCCTCTCCCCTCCACCGCGCCAAGCGGCTCGAGGAAGCGCTCCGGACCCCGGCCAAGATCTTCTACAAGCGGGAGGACCTGAGTCCCACGGGGAGCCACAAGCCCAACACGGCCATCGCCCAGGCCTATTACTCCGCGAAGGAGGGGGTGGAGAAACTCACCACCGAGACGGGTGCCGGGCAATGGGGTTCGGCCCTCAGCCTCGCGTGCAGCTACTTCGACATGGCCTGTACCGTCTTCATGGTCCGGGTGAGCTTCGAGCAGAAGCCCTACCGGAAGCACATGATGG
>JBHIDH010000030.1:0-14649 GCA_046759985.1 Thermoplasmata archaeon | reverse complement strand
AGGCGCGTGGCCCTCGCTCGGCCAACCGTGTCGGTCGCGTTCAGGATGATGATGCCGCCGTCCCAGCTCTGCTCCGCCTGATAGGGGAGTTGGCGGGTGAAGACGTCGTCGTCTGCGACCTTATCCCCCGAGGACCCGTCATCCATGAGCTGGATGTATCCCAGGGGAGTTCCGTTGGTCCCGAAGGTGAGGTAGGCCCAGACCGACTGGCGGTTCAGATCCCCATCCGGGTCGATGACCTTCGCGAAGATCGTGAACCTGCTGCCGGGGGTAAGGGGATCGCGGTTGGCGGTGGAGATGTTGGCATCGTACCACTTGTCCAGGAAGACGGGCGCTTCCTCCCCCACGGCGCCGAGGAGGGGCTTCTGCCACAGGACGATTCCGCGATTCAGGTCGACCACCAGCACCTCGACCTCCGCCCCCTGCGGGATGCTCTCGTTGAGGTAGGTCCAGACCTCCCCGATGTTCCACGTCGCATCGGGGCCTTCGACCCCGTATTGCTTTACGTCAACGCCGTCAAAGAAGGTGCCCTGTGTCTTCAGGATCTCCCGATTGTTGTCGATGGACAGGTAGACCCTCGTACTACCCTCGTGGAGGTCCTCCCCGCCCAAGTGGGTAATGTTTACGCTTGCTCCCTTCCAGATCCCTCCCTCGTAGTTGCCCGAGAGGAAGCCGTCGAAGGTGACACTCCCTCCGGCAGTAGGCGCCGGGAGAGTGAACACCCAGAGGACGATGGTGGAGAATAGGATGACCGTGATGAGGAGGACCAGGATGGTGCCTAGGACCTCGGACACTCCCGAATGTTCCGATTTCAGTTTCCGCCGCATTGGCGGCCCTCCAGCGCTGGCCGGAACCCGTTTTGGAGGGCCGGGATACTTAATCGTTCGGCCCGAATTATCACCATTGGAAGCGGGGCGTCACGGTTCGGGCGTGGACACTCTCCGTCGGGTGCTTTTCTTCTGCCCGCTCGCGGCCTTCTTCCGCTTCGGAATCGGGGCCTTCTTGAAGACGAATAGGAGGGAGGAGGGATGCTCGCCTCGCCCCCGCAGCGGGAGGACCCGAATGTCGCAATAGGCTCTCGTGCCGTTGGCCTTCTCGAAAAACGCCTTCTTGCCCTCGGACATCTCCCCATTCAAGAGGGGTTCCTGGCCGATGAAATCCATCTCGGCAAGGAGTCGGCCGCGTCCATCCTTGGGTTTCAGCATCCGGGCCCAGGGGTTTCCCCGAAGCTGGTCTTCTTGCCATCCAAGGAACCGTTCACTCGATGGGGAGAGGCCACGGACTCTCATTTCCCCGTCGACCTTCACCGTCGCGTCGGCCAGGGTGTCGACCAGCTCCTCGAGCTTGCGGAAGACGCGATGAGACTCCTTCTGCAACCGTCCGTTCTCCACCGCCGTAGCGACCTGGTTGGCGATGCCGCTGACCACGTTGATCTCCTTGCTTGTGAAGTAGTGACGGGAGGTCGTGCTGTCGAGGGTCATCAACCCCAAGGCCTTGCCCTTGTACACCAGGGGGACAATGAGCATCGACTTGAGCTGCCAAGCCCGGATGACCTTCTGGGGAAGGAGGTCCTCCTGGGGAAGGTCCCGGACGACGGAGGGGAGCTTCTGGGTGATTACCTTGTTGACGAGCTTGGGGATCTCGGAGTGGGTGAGTTGGCGCTCGGTCAGGATCTCGGCGAAGGTCTCGCGAGGACAGTAGGCTTCCGCCGGGACGAGGACCTGGTTCCGGGGGTCGTCGAGAAAGATGGCGGCCCGGTCCACCCTCACGAGCTGGGGGGAGATGCGCACCACGGTCCGAAGCACTTCTGAGAGGTCGGACAGGTTGCTTACCATTTCGGAGACGCCGATCAGGGCCGCCAGAATCTGGGTTTCGCCTAGATTCCTCTCTTCGAGCATGAGACGACGAACTATGCCTGGCGCGTGGCCAAAAAGGTTTCGTGGTGGTTATCAGCGGGTCCGGAACCGGTCTCCGGACGTGGCGCCGTCGGCGCGGGAAAACGCTTTAGGAGACCGCCGACTAGCTCTCAGAGACCATGGACGCCGTCTTCCTGTTTCCCAAGGAGGCCACCGCCAGGAGTCGGGAGATACTGGAGGATGACCTGATTAGCCGCCAGAGCGTGACGCTGCGAGATGCCCGTTCCCTCGGGACCGAGCGGGAAGGGACGCTGGTGTTTGTCCAGGGTGACGCGTCGGCCATTGAGCGCTTTGCGGCCCTCGCGGAGAACACCGCGGAGAGGCTCGAAGAGGAGGAGGCCGCCCCGTTGCGGGCCCTTCTCCGGAAGGAGGAGGAGGACGCCGCCGAGGGCGTGGGTCTCCTCTTCGGCGGGTCATAGTCGCGAGAAGCCCCCGGCCCCCGAGGGCCTCCGGTTCTCGGGCTTGAATCCCTGGGTGTACCTTTTTTAAATGGATGACCTCCTGCGTTTCACCGTGAGGTGCGAGGCGTGCGGGACCGCGTTTCAAGGCCGTTTCTGCCCCGCGTGCGGTCGCCCGGTCCCCGCCGAGTCGGGTGGTCCGCGCATCGTCTGCCAACGCTGCGGGACCTCCTTCGCCGGCAACTTCTGTCCCCGCTGCGGGTGGCCGGCCGGGGCCCCCCTTCCCCTCCGAATCTCGCCCCTTCGGACGATTCTGGGCGTTGTCTGGCTCTTCGCCCTCGTCCTCTTCCTCGTCTATCTCGCCGTGATGCTCGGCACCCTCGTGTGGATTAGCCCCGGGATCGTGGACGGCATCGTCGGCGGCTCGTGCCGCGCCTGCACGGCCTTCTTCTTCTGGATCAGTCCCCTGAGCCCGAGTTTCCTAGAGTTCGTCGAGGTGGGGGGTCCCGCTCTTCTGGCCTGGTTTCTCGTCCTGCTTGCCGTGATCTTCGGCGTCTACGTCTACCTCGTCCTCTTCCACGGCCGGCGCACGTACCGCGACATGCGCCTGCCCCCGGAACGCCTCGACAGGAAGCTCGGCTCCGGGAGCGCGGTGGTGGCCGTGGGGCAGGTCTTCATGGCCCTGCTCTTCTTCGACCTCCTGTACTTCTCCGTCATCCTCCCGTTTGGCTTCGGCATCGACCCGCGGCCCCCTCGCTTCTTCAGCGACTTTCCTGAGTGGTATGTCCTCTACAGCATCGTGAACGCCGCGGTCTGGGAGGAACTTGCCACGCGCCTCCTCCTCATTGGCGCGCCCATGGCCCTGGGCTCCTTCGCCACCCGCCTCACCCTGAGCCTCTCCCGCACGGAGGGCGTAAGGTACGTCGCGGGATCCTTCAAGTACCTCTTCGGCGGCCAGGTGCGCGCGGGCTCGCCCCGCCCCGCCCTCTTCGTCGGCGCGGCCCTCGTCCTTGCCTCCGCCGCCATCTTCGGGTATCTACACGTCCCGACTTGGGGTGCGTGGAAGTTCGTGGATACCTTCCTCGCCGGACTGGCCTTGGGCTATCTCTTCCTCCGCCACGGGATCCTGGCTTCCATACTCCTCCACCTCTCCGTTAATGCCCTGGGCATCCTGCTCACGGTGGCCGAGACGGAGACCAGCCTCGGCGGGGCGTTCCTCGTCGGCATCCTCTACCTGGCCCTCGTCGCCTTCGGGGCGGGTTTTTTCGTCTACTACGTGAAGCGGACCGGCGGTCTGTTCTTCCGACGACTCCGGGGGCTCGGACGGGAGCCGGCCCTGGCCCCTCGGCTGCCATCCCCCCCTGACGACCGGGGGGGTGCTCTCCTCTTCCCCGTGACGTGCCCCCAGTGCGGCGGCCACGAGGCCCGATACGAGGAGGGGGCGCTACTTTGTCCCCGCTGCGGCACGAGACTCTCCACCCCCAGCCCGGGTGGACGAAGTCAGTTCCCTGACTAGGCCGCGGAGGTCGTCCGAGACCACGGTCACGCAGATGTCCCCCAGGGGGGCGTGGGCGGAGAAGGATACCCGGCCCGCGTAGGCCGCCTGCTTGTTGAGGTAGAAGACGAGGCGATTCCCTTGAATCCCCCCTTCCAGGACCTCGCGGGCGGAGTCCCGGATGCGCTGCCTCCGCAGGAGCTCGGCGAATCGATTGAGGGTCCCTCCGTGCCCCGCGATGCCCTCCTCGTTCCCCCCTTCGAGTTGCGCTTCCGGAAAGATGTTCAGGACGGCTCTCCGCACCTTGTCGGCGCTCTCCGTCGCGTGGCAGGGGGTTTCTGCCCGCGCCTCGTACACGTCTCCCCATCTTGTCGGTGGCGTAAAGCTTCGGGCCGCGGCGTCGCGAACGTTCTTTAACGCGACCCTCCATCGGGGGGAGAATGCGGGAGGATCTCCTCTCACTCGCCATGGATTCGGGAGTCCTCTTGGATCCCCAACTGGCGGACTACCTCGCCGAGCGCGAGCGCCCAGTCGACAGCCTCTTGGCCATCCTGGACGCGGTGAATCCTAGGCCGCTCGTCCTCACCCTGGAGGAGGTTCGGGCGCTCAATCCACCGCCTCCGCAGCCCCCGGGGGTCTCCGAACCCGCCCGCGCCCCGCCCCGTGTCCGACGCGAACGCGTCGGGGTCCACCGCCAGGACCATGACCCCGACGTCGTGGTCCTCCAGGACATCACCGGCCGCTCGACCTGCACCGGGGAGATGCAGGACTTCTCCCGCTACTTCGACCACCGCTACAAGGCCCTCTCCGCCCTGCTGCGGGGGAGGCGGGAACTCGTAGGCGCTGTGTCCATCAGCCGCGCCCTGCGTATGGCCCGGGAGGTCCGTCTCATCGGCATGGTCCAGTCCGTCAAGCGGACCCGGACGGGGAACCACCTGTTGCTGATCGAGGACGAGGAGGCCTCCTGCCAGGTCCTCGTCCCCAGCGAGGCCCCGAAGGCCGACGGTGTGCCCATTCCCGACGAGGTGCTGGGGGTCATCGGTCGGCCCTGGAAGGATGACATCCTCCTCGCCGAGGAGATCGTACGGCCGGACATCCCCACCCCCCACGCCTTTCGGGGGGCGGACGAGGCCCTTTGCGCCGCCTTCATCTCCGACATCCACGTGGGGAGCCGTCTGTTCCTGCGCGACCGCTGGGACCGCTTCGTGGAGTGGCTGGGGACCGAGGAGGCCTGCCGAATCAAGTACTTGGTCGTGGTGGGCGACGCCGTCGACGGCATCGGCGTCTACCCGCGGCAAGACGAGGACCTGGTGGTGGACGACGTGTACCGCCAGTACGAGGAGCTCGCGGACATGCTCGGCGCCCTCCCGGATGACCTGCAGGTCATTATCCTCCCGGGCAACCACGATGCCACCCGGCCCGCGGAGCCTCAGCCCGCCCTGCCCGAGGCGATCCAGAACGTGTTCCCCGACGGCATGCTCTTCGTGGGCAACCCGGCCCTCCTCCGCCTCCACGGGGTGGATGTGCTCTGCTACCACGGGAAGAGCATGGACGACCTGGTGACGAGCATTCCCGGCGTCACCTACGATCGCCCCCTCGCGGGCATGGTGGAGATGCTCAAGCGGCGCCACCTGGCCCCCTCCTACGGGGGAAAGACCCCCCTGGCTCCGGAACGGGTCGACCACCTGATCGTCGACCCCCTTCCCTCCGTTTTCGTCACGGGACATGTCCACGGTTTCGGAATCGGGGAATACCGGGGCATCCGGCTCCTCAATGCCTCCACCTGGCAGGCGCAGACCGCCTTCCAGCGCATGCATAACATCACGCCCAAGCCGGGCATGGTCCCCATCGTGGACCTCCAGACAGGGGAGACCTTCGCCCAGGCGTTCTGAGGCCCGGGGGAAATGCCCTTCTAGTTCCCCCCGCTACGGCCCCTCGCATGCGCATCGTGGCCGTGGGGGACATCCACGGCAAGGAGCATCTGGAGGCAATACGGGAGCGCCTGCGTGAAGCCGGGTCCGCCGACCTCGTTCTCCTCGCGGGCGACATCACCCAGCGAAACGACATCGACCTGTATGGCCGTGTCCTGGAGGTCTTCGAGGAAACCGTGCCCGCCCCCATCATCGCGGTCTTCGGGAACCACGAGTGGTCCGACTCCCACGCGGACTACCGGGCGGCCTATCCCATCACCTTCCTCGAGGAGGAGGCCAAGGACATCCAGGTCGGGGACCGGTCCCTCCGGGTGGTGGGAAGCACGGGCGTGCTCGATCGGCCGACCTGGTGGCAACGAACGCACGTCCCGGAGGTCACCTCGGAGTACACCCGACGGCTCCAAGCCCTCGACCGGCTCTTGGAGGAGGAGGGGTTTCGGGTTCTCCTCACCCACTACGCCCCCACCTATCGCACCTTGGTCGGGGAGGGCGAGAGCTACTGGGACCAGCTGGGATCCAAGCGGATGGAGAGGGTGCTCTTGCGGCATCGACCCGAGCTCGTCATCCACGGCCACGCCCATCGCGGCGTCCCCTACGCCGAACTTCAAACGGGACAGACGACCCTGCAGAACTTTGACCGGGGGCGGGCGATTCCGATCCACAACGTCGCCTTTCCCCTCCGCAACGACGCGACGATTTTGGACCTCTGAGGAGCTGCACGGACGGGGGAGCACGGGGGACATGCGGCCCGAGGGCCGACCCCCCCGGGTTCGATGACCCCGGTGCAGTGGGTAAAGAAACTTTAAGAGGCTAGCACCCGCTGTTGTGCCCCAATGCCCCAGCGGGCGGCACGCCGTCTCCCGCCGGCCCTGGTCAGCTTCCTGCGCGACCTCGCCGTGGCCTTTCTCCTCGTGGCCATCGTCTTCGCCGGCCTCTTTGCCTTCGCCCGCACCTGGCCCCCCATGGTGGTCGTGGAGAGCGGCAGCATGCAGCACAGCAACGGCGAAAGCTTTCTGGGGGTGGTCGACACGGGGGACATCGTCGTCGTGCAGACCGCTCCCCGCCGGCAGGACATCGCGACCTACGTCCAGGGACGCGCCGTGGGCTATGCGAACTACGGCGACTTCGGGGACGTCATCGTCTTCCAGGATCCCGATGGCCCGCCGGGTCGGTGGATCATTCACCGGGCCCTGGTCTTCCTGGCGTGGAACGAGACGGACATGGGCTTCGACATCCCCACACTGGAATCCCTGGAGCGGGGTCGCGACTGGGAATCGAACGCCGCCACGCCCTACGGCCTTGGCCGCACGGATGTGGTCATCCTCAAGAACGTCGGCTTCCGCCAACGCGAGGTGACGCTCCGAATGGACGCCTTCTTTGACGATCGGGATCCCCTGGACTGCCCCACCTCCTGCGAGGGCTACGTCACGATGGGGGACAACAACGCCCCCAGCTACGACCAGGACCTGGTCTTCCAGGGTCTCATCCTCGGGCGCGCCCGGGGGGAACTCCCCTGGTTCGGCCTCCTGAAGCTTAGCTTTGCCGGCGACTTCGCGTGGGGCGACGTCCGGGCCCCGGCCAACAGCTGGTCCGCCCTCACCGTGTCTCTCGTCGTCCTCATCGCGGGTCCCATCGGTCTCGACGTCGGACTCTCGCTCTTGGCGGCCCGACGCGGGGATGAAGAGGCGGCCAACCCGAAAGAGCCCGGGAAGGAAGCCGATCGCGAGGGGGACAAGGGGCCGCCGGAGGAGGAAGAGGCGTCGGCTAAATGAGGGTCGTCTGGACCTTGGGCCGATAGCTGCGCAGCTCCATCAGCACGCCGTCCCGGGAGAGAATGCGCTTCACGTCGGGCGCCGATACGCTGGATTGGATCTCCTTCGTGCGTCCGCCCCGGCCGAAGGACTTCACCTTCGCGTTGATGAGGCCCAGCATGTCCAGCTCGGAGATGAGGTCCGTCACCCGTCGCTGCGTCAGCGGGCTGAGGCCCGCTCGCTTGCAGAGCTGCGAGTAGGTGTCGTAGACCTCTCCCGTCGTGAGCTTGGAGATGCCCACCTCCTGCTGAAGGATGATGCCCAGGAGGATGAGCTTCGAATGAGTGGGCAGGGAGCGGACGGCCTCGATGACGAGGTCCAGTTCGAGTTTGTTCTTCGCGCGCTGGACGAGGGCCTCCGTCATGCGGGACCGGCCCTTGCGGTCGGTCAACTCCCCCGCCACCCGGAGGAGATCGAGGGCCCGCCGCGCGTCGCCGTGCTCTTGGGCCGCCAGGGCCGCAATCAGGGAGATGACCCCCTTCTCGATGACGCCGGGGTCGAAGGCGAGCTGGGCCCGCTGCTCGAGGATGTCACGCAGCTCATGGGCGTTGTAGGGTGGGAAGACCATCTTCTCGTCGCTGAGGCGGCTCTTCACCCGAGGGTCCAAGAACTCCGTGAACTTCAGGTCGTTGGAGATTCCGATCAGGCTGACCTTCGCCCGATCCAGGTCGTCGTTGATCTTTGTTAGGTGGTACAACACGTCGTCCCCGCTCTTGTAGACGAGTTTGTCGATCTCGTCCAAGCAGATGACCACGACCCGGGGCGCCTCGTCGATCTTCCCTCGGAGGAGGTTGTACACCCGCTCCGTGGAGAGGCCCGTGAAGGGGATGCGCTCGTCGAAGTCCCGGATAAACCGGTTCCCCACGTTCTGGAACACGCCGTACGGGGTGTCCACAATCTCGCAGTTGATGTAGAAGTACTCCACGCGGTCTTCGAGATCGGCTCGCCGAAACTCGTTCCCGACGTACTTCACGACAGCGGTCTTCCCCGTCCCCGTCTTCCCGAAGATCATCAAGTTGGAGGGCATCTCGCCCCGGAGGGCGGTGGCCAGCACCGAGGCGAGCTGGCTGATTTGCCGCTCCCGGTGCGGCAGGCTGTCGGGAATGTACGAGGGGCGGAGGACATCCCGGTTCTCCCGGAAGATGGATTTCGTGCTGAGGTAGGGTTGGAAGATGTTTCCTTCCATGAAGGACTCCCCTCCGAAGGCGGCTCCCCCAAAGGCCCGCCCTCGTGGACCGACGGCATAACTCCCGTCTCTACAAAAGGCTTTGTTTCGACGGCTGCCGCACCGAGCTCCCGGAGGAGTTGGCGGCCCGATTTGCCGCGAAGATTACTCCCGCCAGTCGAGTCCGACGGTACGGATTCCGACCTTCGGAATGAGGGGCATTTTCCTCTTGTGGATGGACCGGCGAATCATCTCGACCACCCGCTCTACGGTCTCCTCCGGCAGGCCCGTCCGGGAACGGATCTCCGCGGGGGGCATCTCAAGTTCGAGGCCCAAGAGTACTCGGTCTAGGTCATCGTAGGAAAGGCCCAACTCCTCCTCGTCGGTCTGGCCCACCCAGAGGCCCGCGGAAGGGACCTTCTTCGCGACCGCGGGGGGTAGCTCCAGGTGGCGTGCCATCTGGCGGACTTGCGTCTTGTACACGTCACCGATGGGAAGGAAGTCGGCCCCCCCATCGCCGAACTTCGTGTTTCCGCAGAAGAGGGTCCTCCCACGTCGCTCGACCAGGAGGTTCTCGTGAGGCGGCACCGACGGACACCAGACCTTCCCTCGGTAGGAAACACGACTCATGTGGCCCGGGCGAAAGGTCAGGGTGTTCGATCTCTGGCCGATGCGGACGGCAAAGCCCCCACGCGATGGTGTTTCCGTGCCAGCATGGATAGTCGTTCTGGGGGCGCGCCACAAGATCCTAGAAGGGAGGCCCAACTTGGCACAGAGCTCTACCATCTGGTGAGCGAGCCGTGGGGAGGGCGTCGTGTAGACGCACCCGTCGGAACGGCCATCGCGGGCCATGAGCCCGCCAAACAGGGGCCAAAGCTGGTCCCCCGGCAGCTTCATCACCCAGTCAGGGATCTGTCTGTTGCGCGTCCCAAGGCCGCAGGGCGCCAAGGCGGCCGCCAGGGCCCTGTTCGCCAAGGTTACACGGGTGGGGGTCTGTGTCGATGGGATTCCGTAACGATCTAGGAGGCGCAGAAGGGGATCCCGCACCCGCGTCCCCCCTCTCGCGCCGATGCGGATGCGCCGTCCATCGTAGGTCCCTGCATGGCCCAGGCCACTTGGCCCAGGGGCAAATCGTGCCGGCCCGTCCCGAAATTGCCCCCGCTCCTCGCGGGTGAGACTCGACCTCGGGGGGACGGTGATCGGGCCGACGTGGTCGTGTCCGTCACCGACGAAGAGGCCCATGAGGTAGAGGAAATCCTCCCTCGCCATCTTAACGGGGGGGTCTGCATTCGGAGCAGGGGGTGGGGAGCCGAGAAGCGTTCCCGTCTCGATCACGGCGGGTGCCGGTCGAATCCCGTCCCAGGGCTTGGTCGTGGGGACGAACGTCGTTCCCCCTTCGAAGCGTCCTTCGGCGGTTGCGAATCCGAGGGGTCCGCGTCCGTGATGGCGCGCGACGAGCAGGCGATGGTTGGGCGTCACCAGGAGGTCGATCCGCTCGTGGACAATCCTCACCAGCTCTCCGTCGTAGGGGAAGACGTGAACGCCCTCGACCGGCGCTTCGACGACCCGGCGGGTCTTCAGGTCCATGGAAAACACGGTGTCCCCTGGCCGGAGTTCCCAATGAGGCAGGAGCCCGCGGGGGGTCACAGCCCGTGTTTCTTCATCGTAACAGAAGTATCCCGTAAGAAGTTCGGATTTGTTCCCCGTGCCAAGCACAAGCCGATTCTCCGTCCGAGCAGCCTGGTAGAGGCCTATCATCCGCACGCGTGCATGTACGTTCCCCGTCGCGATTCGGTCGTCCGCCGGGATTCCGAGGTGACGAGTCACGCTCTCGACCATCGGCCCAATTTCCACCTTCCGGAAGTCGATGCCGAGGCGCCCCGCCCACGCCTCCGCGTCGCGTTCATCCTGCGAGTCCTCAGCCGTTAGAGGCATCGTGAGGCCCAGCACACGGGTCGGCCCGATGGCATCGGCCGACAGCTTGGCGACGACGGACGAATCGAGACCCCCGCTCATTCCGAGGACGACGCCGTCCCGCCCACTCTCCTCCCAGTGATGCCGGAGGAACGATTGGATGATGGCGACCTGTTGCTCCTTGAAGGAGGGCCTCAGGGCCATGCTCGCTTCATGGCCGGCCGCGTACATAGCTTGGTCGATTTCCGGCCCCGGGCACCCCCGCCCCCTCCGTCTCACGTTTCGCACCCACCGCGCAGGCCTTTTATCAAAAGAGGGAATGGAGAAGGCGCATCATGGCCGAGCCCGCCCTGCAGGGCAAGCGCTGGGAGCCCGCGAGGGAGGAGGAGCTCCTCCAGACCTGGGAACCGGACCTCTATTCCTTCGACTCGGCGAGTCGGAAGCCGATCTTCACCATCGACACGCCCCCGCCGTACCCCTCGGGGGCGAGCTGGCACATAGGCGCCGTCGCGGCTTATTCCCTCATCGACATGATTGCCCGGAGCCTGCGGATGCGGGGGTACGAGGTCCTCTTTCCCTTCGGACTGGACCGCAACGGCATCAACATCGAGCGGACGGTGGAGAAGAAGTTCAACAAACCCCTCCACGAGTGGGACCGGCAGGAGTTCATCGACCGCTGCCGCGAGGAGGTGGACCGACAGTCCCAGGTCTACCTGAAGACCGCCCGACGCATCGGCTTTTCCGCCGACTTCGACCACCACTATTACGAGACGGACTCCCCCGAATATCGCGCGATGTCCCAGGCCATCTTCATCGAGCTGTTTAGGCGGGGCCATTTCTACCGGGACCTGCGGCCCACCTTCTATTGCCCGGGGGACAGGACGGCGGTCGCGGAGGCGGACATCGAGTACGAGACACGCCCCTCCAAGCTCGTGTACCTCCTCTTCCGGGGGAAGGAGGGCCGCGGCGTCACCATCGCCACCACGCGGCCGGAGCTCCTGTTCGCCTGCGACGCCGTCGTCGTGCACCCAGATGACACGCGATACGAGGATCTCCACGGGGCCACGCTTCTTGTACCGCCTCGCGGGAAGGAGGTCAGGGTCTACCCCCACCCGGCCGCCGACCCGGAGTTCGGGACGGGGGCCGCCATGATCTGCTCCTACGGGGACACGACCGACATCCAGCTCTTCCGGGAGCTCGAGCTGAAGCCCGTCGCGGCCATCGACGAGGAAGGGCGAATGACCGGGGCGGCGGGGCCCTACGAAGGGATGACCGTGGCCGAAGCCCGTGAGGCCATCACGGCGGATCTGGAGAAGAAGGGAGTCATCGAGAGGGTGGAGGAGATCGCCCATAAGACCCCGGTCTGCGGACGATCGGGGGACGCCATCGAGTTCGTCCAGACGGAGGATTGGTACATGCGGCAGCTGGACGTCCTCCCCGAACTCCGGAAGCTGGCGGGGGAGATGGAGTTCCACCCGAGCCGCCATCGGCAACTCCTCCTGGACTGGATCGACGCCGTCACCATCGACTGGCCCGTCGGTAGACGGCGGTACTACCATACGGAAATCCCCCTCTGGTACTGCGAGGGCTGCGGCGAGGCCCTCGCCCCGGAGCCCGGGCCTTATTACCGGCCCTGGAGGGACCCGGCCCCCTTCGAGGCCTGTTCCCGTTGCGGGGGGACCGCCTTTCAGGGGGAGGAGGGCGTCTTCGATACCTGGATGGACTCCAGCAACAGCAACCTCGTGGCCACGCTGTACGGCCGAGACGACGCCTTCTTCGCGGCCCACTTTCCCGCCTCCCTCCGGCCGCAGGGTCGGGACATCGTTCGCAACTGGCTGTACTACACCCTCCTCAAGAGCTATCGGTTCCTGGGCCAGAAGCCCTTCGAGCACGTGTTCATCCACGGGATGGGGCTGGACAGGCTCGGGCGGGCGATGCACGACAGCCTGGGGAACGTCATGGAGCCGGGCCCCATCTTCGAGAAACACGGCGTGGACGCCTTCCGGTTCTGGGCCGCGAGCGAGACGAACGTGGGAGAGGACTTCCGCATCTCGGAGGAGAGGATCCGGGGCGCCAAGAAGTTCCTCACGAAGCTCTGGAACGTGGCCCGGTTCATCTCCGCGTTCCCTGAGGCGAAGGCGGGGGACCTCCCTCCAACGGAACGATGGATTCTCGCGGAGCTCAACGCCCTCGTGGAAGACGCCCGGGCGGGCTATGAGGACTTCAACTTCTTCGTCCCCGCCAATCGCCTGCGGGACTTCCTGTGGAACCTCTTCGCCCCTCACTACCTCGAGATGGTCAAGGCCCGCGTCTACGAGGGGGATCAGGCGTCCCTCTATGTCCTCCATCGGGTCCTCCGCGCCCTCCTCCGCCTCCTCGCGCCCATCTGCCCCTTCATTACGGACGTGATCTGGCGTGAGATGTACGGGGGGTCCGTCCATCGCGAGGCCCTGCCCGAGCCGAGGGAGGCGTGGCGAAGCGAGTTGCAGGCCCTCACCCCCGCCCTCGTGGACTTCAATTCCTCCATCTGGAAGGAGAAGAAGGCGAGACACCTCGCCCTCCGCGACGAGATCGACGCCGTCGACCTCCCCGAGAACCTCGCTCCCTTTGCAGAGGACTTATCGCGCATGCACCATATCCGGGGGTAGACATGCGAACGGCGGCCGTTCCCCTGTTCGTCCTCGGCCTCCTCGCCCTGGCGGCCCTGGCGGGGGCGACCCACGAAGCCGACCATCGCTTTCACCTTCACGGCAGCGTCGTGGACTCCTTCGGGATGCCCGCGATGTTCGTTCGGGTGGACGTCCGAGACCTGACCGACCCCGCCGTTCCCCCCGCGGCCGGGACGACGGGACTGAACGGGGGCTATGACGTGATTCTGCACCTCCACAGCAACAACGCAGGGGATCAGGTCCGCGTGACCGTAGGGGGTCAGAGCGTCGTGATTACCGCCCAGTTCGACCCCGACGACCCGACCACCGAGCGGTTTTCCCCCAGCCTCCCCTTCACAATACCCCCCGGCGCGAACCTCGTGCCCTATGTGCTCCTCGGCCTCGCTGTCGTGGTTCCGCTCTTCCTTGTCGCGCGCCGCTACGCGCCGGTGGGCCGGGTCCGGCCTCGGGCGAAGCTCGGCCTCGACGCCATCTCGGGGATCGGCCGGGCCCGCGAGAAGGAGCTGAAATCCCTGGGCATCGACAGTCTGGAGAAGCTTGCCGGGACGGAGCCCTCCGTCATCGCGGCGAAGACGAGCCTTACTCCCAAGGAGGCGAAGCGGGTGGTGAGGCGGGCCCGGGCCCTCGTGGAAGAGAGAGAGCCCCCCACCTAGCCCGGTCGGGCCGAGAGGGAGAGGACGTCGCCATCCCGGAGGGCATGCTCCACGCCCACCCGCTGGCCCGGATACCGGGCACTGGGTCCCCAGACTTCCGCGCGGCGGAACCGCCGCACAAAGTCACGGTGGAGGAGGCGACAGACGTCCGCGACCGTGCCACCGTCCCGGAGGATAATAGGCTCCTCCGCGGCGTCTTTCTGGCCAGGCGGCTTCAGGTAGACCCGGATGAAGGACAGCCGTGCGTAGATGGTCTCGATGAGGAGATCGATTCCTACCTCCGCCTTGGCCGAGATGGGCACCACCGTCCGACCCTCGAGCATGCGAAGGATGCGGTCCAGTTCTCCCTCCCCGATGAGGTCGATCTTGTTCAACGCCACGAGGCCCGGGACGTAGACACGGTTGCCCGCCAGGTGGTCCACGAGCCTATCCACCGTCAGGTCTTCGCGAATCGTGATCTGGCCGTTGACCATGCCCCACTCCCGGGTGACCTCCCGAACGGTGTCCGCGTCGAGCTCGGTCTGAGGGCCGGTGAAGGCCACGTGCAGCCCGCCCCGGTCTGCTCGCCGAAGGGAGACCTGGGGAGGCTCCTGGTCGATCCGGATGGAGCCCTCTTGGAGTTCCGTCAGCAGCGGGTCGACATCGGGATGGTGGACGTCGACCATGAGCAGCAGGAGGTCGGCGATGCGGGCCTGGG
>JBHIDH010000029.1:0-14671 GCA_046759985.1 Thermoplasmata archaeon | reverse complement strand
AGAAGGCGCACCCTGCAACTTCCTGGTCCTGGATCTCCCCTGGGGAGGCGACGCCGCCTACCGCGTCATCAAGGCCTCGGAGGCCGACATCGCCCTCCTGGCCGTGGGGCCGCGGGTCTGGGAGCGGAAACGGGGTTGGCTTCCGGAGGATTGAGATGGCCGCGAAGAGGCGCGTCGAGGAGGTCATGACCAAGGACCCCATCGTGGCGACGCTCCCGGGCAACCGCACGGAGGTCCTTCGCCTCCTGGTCACGAACAAGGTCACGGGGGTCCCGGTGGTCCGCAACGACGGCACCTACGCGGGCTTCGTGGCCCGGAAGCACATCTTCGCCCGGCCGGAGGAGGAGCAACTCGCCCTCCTGGTGCGGAAGGACTACCCCGTGGTCTCCCGCGACACCACCCTGGAGGACCTGGCGCGGACCCTCGTGGCGGGGCAGTTCTATCACGCCACCGTCACGGAGAACTCCCACGTGGTGGGCATCGTCACCCCGGCCGACTTCCTGGAGGTCGTGGACAAGATGAAGCTGGAGACCCCGGTGGAGGAGCTCCTCACATCCCCCGCGGTCGCCGTCTACGAGGGGACCCCCATCCAGGCGGCCAACGCCATCATGGCCATCGCGAAGGTCTTCGCCCTTCCCGTCCTGGACGGGGAGGGGCACCTCTCCGGCATCATCACAGACCGGGACGTCTTCGGACTCAGTCGGATAAACGGGAGCGCGGCGATCCAGGACATGGGCCTCGTCCAGGAGGAGGACTCGTGGACCTGGGAGGGGCTCCGGAACGTCATGCGCCTCTACTACGACGTCCAGAAGGTGGAGCTACCGCAGATACCCGTGAAGGAGGTCATGGTCAGGGATGTGGTAACGGTCTCCACCAAGACAGGGGTGAGCGAGGCCGCCCGCACCATGCACCGGAACGACTACGGCCAGCTCCCCGTCATGAATCCCCACAACCGGCTCGAGGGCCTCCTCACGGAGCTGGACGTCCTCGGCTGCCTCCTGTAGGGGGTCGGGGATGGGCCGATACGACGAGCTGATGTCCCTCGCCCTCCGGCGGGGCTTTCTCCTGCCATCGGCGGAGATCTACGGGGGCCTGGCGGGGTTCTACGACTACGGGCCCCACGGCGCCCGTCTTCGGCGGAAGTGGGAGGACCTCTGGCTGACCTCCTTCCTCCGCCTGGGGGACAACTACCACCTCATCGACACCCCCACTATCCAGCCCTACCCGGCCTTGGAGGCCTCGGGCCACGTGGAACTCTTCGCGGACGTCCTCGTCCCGTGCACCCGGTGCAAGGAGACGCACAAGGCCGACGAGCTCATCCATACGGCCACGGGGACCTCCGGAGAGGGGATGGACGTCGACCGGGTCCGCGAGACCCTCCGAGAGGGGAAGATTGTCTGCCCCCGCTGCGGGGGATCCCTGGGAGACCCTACGTCCTTTCACCTCATGTTTCCTGTGGCCATCGGGCCGAAGGGGGAGGAACGCGCGTTCCTCCGACCGGAGACGGCGCAGGGCGCTTATCTGAGCTTCAAGCGGGCCTTCGAGATCCTGCGAAAGCGGCTTCCCCTGGGCCTCGCCATCGTGGGTCGGGCGTACCGGAACGAGATCTCGCCTCGTCAGGGGGCCTTCCGGCTACGGGAGTTTCACCAGGCGGAACTCCAGATCTTCTTCGACCCGGAGGGCTTCGAGGCCACCCTGGACCTTGGGGAGGTGGAGGGAACGGCCCTGCAGCTCATGCGAGCCGCCGACCGGACGCGGGTCGTGACCCCGACGGTGGAAGAGCTTCTGGGCGAGGGGCGGCTGCCGCCCTTCTACCTCTATCACCTGGCCAAGGTGCAGGCGTTCTACGTCGAGGACCTCCAAGTGCCCCCGACGGCCTTCCGCTTCTACGAGCTGGCCGAGGAGGAGCGGGCCTTCTACAACCGCATCCATTTCGACGTCCAGCTCGCCCTGGACTCCTGGGGGGGGTTCCAAGAGGTGGGCGGCGTCCACTACCGAACGGACTACGACCTGAGGCGGCATCAGGAACGTTCCGGCGAGAAGATGACGGTGTTCCACGACGGCCGCCGTTTCGTGCCCCATGTGCTCGAGCTCAGCTTCGGCGTCGACCGGAACGTGTGGGCCGTGCTGGATCTGGGGTACGAGACGGGCGACAGGGCCGTCCTCCACCTGCCCCCTCGGCTGGCGCCCGTGACCTGCGGCGTCTTCCCCCTCCTGAACCGGGACGGCCTTCCCGACATGGCGGAGGGGGTCTACCGACAGGTACGCACGTGGTTCGACGCCACCTACGACACCTCCGGGAGCATCGGGCGGAGGTATGCCCGGATGGACGAGATCGGCACGCCATACTGCCTGACCGTGGACTATGACAGCCTGGAACAGGAAGACGTCACCCTCCGGGATCGGGACTCGACCCGCCAGGCCCGCGTGGCTGTGAAGGACCTCCGCGGAACCCTCCAGGGGCTCCTCGAGGGGACCCTCGACTTCGATGCCCTCTAGCACCACCCCCGTCCCGGACCTCCTCGCGGGACTCCGCCAGGCGGTTCGCGAGATGACCGAAAATGCGGATTCGGTGACCCTCGCCTTCTCGGGCGGCCTGGACAGCTCGGTGGTCGCCTTCCTGGCCCGGGAGCACGCGAAGATGACCGCCCTCACCGTGGGGTATCCCGCCTCCCAGGACCTCGTCAACGCCTCGGAGGCCGCCCGCCTGCTCGACCTGGACTGGCATCCGGTCCCCCTCGACGACGACGGCGTGATGCGCGGGGGGCGCTCCCTCCTCGAGCTCTTCCCGGACCTGGATGCGGTCGTCCTCTCCTTCGAGCTCCCCCTGTGGATGCTCCTGCCCCACGCCCCGACCCGTCTCGTCCTCGCCGGGCAGGGTGCCGACGAGCTCTTCGGCGGCTACGCACGGTATGACAGGCTCGAACCGGGTGCCCTGCGACGGGCCCTCGACCGAGACGTGGAGACCCTCCTGCGGAAAACGGTCCCGCGGGAAAAGGCCATGGCCCGGCGCCACGGCAGGGATCTCCGCCTGCCCTTCTGTCACCCCCTCGTCCTCGGACCCGCCCGGGTCCTCCCCGTCGCCTTGCGTGCGCGCCCCCGGCGGAAGGAGATCCTTCGCAGGGTGGCCTCCGAGCTGGGCCTCCCGTTGGCCATCGTGGAGCGGCCCAAGAAGGCGGCCCAGTATGGATCGGGCATCATGCCGCGCCTGCGCCGCCTGGC
Organism: Thermoplasmata archaeon; assembly: GCA_046759985.1. Classification (GTDB taxonomy): domain Archaea; phylum Thermoplasmatota; class Thermoplasmata; order RBG-16-68-12; family JAJISG01; genus JAJISK01. Next base: position 11,449 of record JBHIDH010000029.1, on the reverse strand, counting down.
CAAGGCCCAGGGGCTCCCCATCCGCGATCTCCTGCGACGCGGCGGCTCCCCTAGGGAAGGTCCTTGACCATGTAGGGTCCCTCGAGCCGGTAGCCGAGCACGCGGTAATAGCCCCGAACCCCCGCCCCGCTGGTGACCTTGAGACGGGAGAACCCCGCGTCCGCCGCCTCCCGTTCGGCCCGGACCATGAGGGCCTTCCCGTAACCTCGGTGTTGCCAGCGGCGTCCGGGGGCCTGGCGGAAGGGTACCATCTGGCCAAATACCTTCAGCTCCCGTAAGAAGGCCCCGGTCTCGCAGAGGCGGACCCGGGCGTACCCGACGAGCACCTCGCGTCGGAAGTCCTCGTAGCTCAGGAAGACCTCCTCGCCCCCGCTCGCCTCATAGCGCAGGGTTCCCAGGGTGACCTCCCCCGGATCCACCTCCACACGGCGCAGGCCCGCCTCCCGGCACCGGATGCAACGGCACCGGGTCCCCTGCGCGGCCATGCGTTCCCGGACCAGCTGACGGAGGTGCCCCTTCGTGACACCCGCCTCGATGTCCGAGGCCGCGATCTCCCGATGCACCCGGAGGATGCGGACGTAGGGCGGAACGTGGGGCTTCGCCTCCGCCAGGAGTCGGGCGGCCTCCTCGGTCCCCATCCCCTGGTACTCCCCGCGCAGCCAGAGGCGGTGGAGCCCCGTGCCTTCCAGGACGAGCGTGGGATACACCTTGAGCATGTCCGGGCGGTAGGCGGGGTGTTCGAAGAGCTCCCGTAGGGCCCGGAGGTCCCGCTCGTAGTCGCTCCCGGGAAGGCCGGGCATCATGTGGTAACCCACCTTGAGCCCCGCGTCCTTCGCCCGCTTCGTGGCACGCACCACCTCGGCGAGCCCGTGTCCGCGATTGACCCGCCGGAGGACGTCTTCGTAGAGGGACTGGACCCCGAGTTCCACCCGCGTGACGCCGAGGTCCAGGCACTGCTCCACCTCCGGGCCCAGGAAGCAATCGGGCTTCGTCTCCACCGTGAGGCCAGTGCATCGGTGGGCGGCCCCCTCGTTCACGTGATGGGCCTCCTCCAGGGTCCGGGCCTCCCGTCCGTTGAGGGCGTCGAAGCAGCCCTTCACGAAGGGCTCGAGGTAGGCCCGGGAACGGGAGGTGAAGGTCCCTCCGAGGATGATGAGGTCCACCTTGTCCGTCGGGTGGCCGATCGCGGCCAGCTGCCGCAGCCGGGCCTCCGTCTGGGCCCGGGGGTCGTACTGATGCCGGGCGGCGCGGCGCGCGGCCGGTTCCGTCCCCAGGTAGGACTGGGGGGTGCCCCAATCCACGCCCCCCGGACAGTAGACGCACCGGCCGTGGGGGCAGGGCGCCGGGGAGGTCATCACCGCGACGACGGCCACCCCGGACGCCGTCCGAACGGGCTTGGCCCGCAAGAGGGTCCGCGCCGCCTCATCCGCCTCCGGCACGAATCGCAGAATCTCGAAGTTCCGGGGGACCTTGTCGAGGCCGTGAAGTCGGCACGCCTCCCGCTTCGCCTCCTCGAGGGCCTCCGCGTCCGGAATCTCCCCCCGCACGACGCGATGGGCGAGCTCGGCAAGGGGCTCCATCCGAGCGGGGATTTGGCCCGTCCCTTAAACGGTTAAGGTTAAGGCCGTCTGGCGTCTGAAGGGGGTTCGATGAAGGACGAGGTGGCCGAGGAGGCGTCCGCGCCCATCCCTGACACCGTCCCAGGGACCTCCAGCTGGCTCCGCATCCTCGCCCGCGAGGTCAACACCTACGTCCTCTTCATGCACACCTGGAGTGCCATGGGTTTCGTCGTCAGCCCCGAGCTCATTGGGTCGCTCCTGGATCTCCAGGATCGGATTCTGGCGGTCCGCAAGGCCTTGACCTCGCTCGGCGCCCGAGCGGGCCTCGACAGCCTCTCGGATTCCGTTCAGGATATCGCCGACCGGGAGGAGCGGGTCTTCCGGTCTATGATGGAGGAGATCAAGAAGTTCAAGGACGAGACGGAGGACCTGTTCCCCGCCTTCAAGCTGAACTTCGATCCGTGCTTTTGAAGGGGTGCCCCGTCGCCCTGCCCAGGCCGACACTTCCCCGGCCGATTCGTCGGCAATCCCGCGGGATGGCGCAGGGCTGCGTCCCCGGAGGGGGCCGGGGCCGTCGCCGCGCACTCTCCTTTCTCGATGGTGGTCGGCCTTTTCCCTCGAAGGTCCCAGTCGGTCGAGGGGACCGGGGGGCCCTCACTCGGGCGACGAATCCTCCTCCGGCTGCTCCCTCGTGGGGAGCGATCGCCTCTCGCCAACCCGGGCCGTCTCGTGAACCTCCACCCGGTCGGCCTCGACGACATCGATCCGACTCTGGGGGCCGATGCGAACGTCCTGACCCCGGACGAGTCTGGCCTGGGCCCCGGAGACCGAGACCCGATTCCCCTCGATGGTCTTCGCCCGAAGTCCGCCTCGGCGTTTGCCCCGCTTCACGACGATGTCTTCCCCGCGGAGGACGGGGACCTCGGCGACGTCGTCGAGGAGAATCTTGATCTCCTTGGCCTCGAGCCCCTCGCCAATCCGGAAGGTCCCGCGGGACCGGAAGGACTCGGCGCGCACCCAGCGATCCACGCGCAGCATGCCCCCCACGCTGATCTCCTGGGCCTCGATGCTGCCCCTCACCGTCGTCATCCCGGAGACGGAGACCTCCTCGGCCCGCAGGTCTCCCTCGATCTTCGTGGAGCCGGATGACCGAAATTCCCGGGCCTGAACGTCCCCGTTTACCTTGGCTGCCCCGGAGGCCCGGAAGACCTCGCACTCGCATCGACCTTCGATCTTGCAGGCGCCGGAAATGCGGACGAGCTCCGCCTTCAGGTCGGTCGTGACCTTCCCGGATCCGGAGCACCGAAACTCAACGATGGGCTCATCGAGGGCGACCTTGCCCACGGAACGAATCGTCACCCGCCTCCGGCCCTGGTCGTACCTCGGGCCGACGCGACGCAACGCATGACGAATGTGCTTGCCGACATCCTCCAGGTGCTCATGGAGCTCGTCCCCCAGGCTCGCCTCCAGGGTCTGGCTCAGCTCCCCCATCACGGTGTCCAGTGCCTCCTCGACGAGGGCGGGGATGTCCTCAGGAGCGGGCTTCCGTCGACGCCGTTCGGGGGCCTCTTCCTCCGGTTCCGCCTCCGTCATCGCGTCGTACCGGGCCTTGATCTCCCGGTACGTTTCCTCGCTGATCTCGCCCTCCGCCAGGCGCTGCTCGAGCTTCCGGAGCAGATCTTCTCGGCTCATCGCAGGAGAGTTACCAGATCGTGGCCCCCGGGGATGGGATGCCTTCGGTCGGTCGGGTACCGCTTGTAGGAGGGGAGGGTAGCGGCCACGCCGTGGCTTGGTCCACGACCCACGGCGGTGAGGACCGACAGGAGAGCCAGCAACCGCCCGATGCGGGAACGGGCTGCGCCCGCCGTCTTCGCTGCCCTCGAGGTGCCACGTATTCGCCTCGTCCTGTTCATGGACAGTATGAGTAAGGGGGCTTTATTTATGCTATCCTCAACATAATAATTGATATCCTCCACCGGGGCTGGGATAAGTTCAACCCACAAGTGGAAAAAGGTCATATAGCCTCCTCTGCCTCCTTCCTCCAATGGAAGAGAAGGCCCTTCAGCTCCTCCAAATGATCGCCTCCCCAAGTCGCTTCCGGATTCTCAACCTGCTGGAGAAGGGCGTCGACCACCCCGAGGACCTCGCGGGCCGGCTGGCGCTCCGTCGCCAGAGCGTGGACAAGCAGCTCTTGGAGCTTTACGGCTGGGGGTTCGTCGATCGGAGTGCCGTGTTCCCGGCAGACGGGCGGCCTCGCATCGTCTATCGGCTGAGCAGCCTGGGCTTCGCCTTCATTGAGAAGGCGTCCGCCATCAGCCTGGAGTACTGGGACGAGATGCTGGCCGACTACAGGCGCAGCCTGGGCATCCTGGAGGACGAGCTGGCGGCTGGCGAATTGGACGAGGCGGCCTATCGAAAGCGGCGCCGCTCCCTCGAGACCCGCTACGACAACTTCCTGCGACGCGAGCTCGAGGGCTAGCCGAACATCGTCTCCCGGGGTGTCTCCTCGGCCTCCGGTTCGGCGGCCTCCAGCACGTCGATGGCGAGGATCATGTGGAGGGGGATGACCCGGATTTGCCCCGCGTCCTCGTTGTGGCTCTCGTCCAACTCCATGACCACGGCGTCGTCCGTTCCCACCGTGGCAAAGCCCTTGAAGACCCCCGTGGTCCGCATGGGCGCCTCCCGCGACTCCACGGAGGTCAGCCGGTAGCGAGACCCCTTCGTCATCAGAAAAATCTCCTTCTCATCCTTTCCCATGCAGCGAGCCTCCCGCAATCAATCCCTGGAGGTGTTCCACCGTCTTCCGGTAGTTCTCCATGGCCACCTCCACGTGGGCCTCCACGAAGTTCCATGCCTTTGCCAGGTTGCCGTAGCGCACCCGGTAGCCCTTCCGGGGCCCCCCTGGCGTGGCCACCTCCACCTCCTCCAAGAGATCCAGGGACTTGAGCTTGTTGATGTGCCGGTACACGGTGACCTTGCCCGTCTTCAGCCGGCCCGCCAGCTCCTCCACTGTCCACCCCCGCTCCGGGCGACGGAGGAGGTGGTCCACTAGGAGCCGGTAGGGGATCCCGCTCTTCACCTCGGCATCCCCCGCCCCGACGCGGACGGGGAGGTACCCAATCTGCGCGAGGAAGAGCAACGCCACCTCGTGCGGGTCCTCCACGGAGGTCAACGGGACGTTGCTCACGACGTGGATTCGGAAGGCCATGCAGCTCCTCTCGAAGTCGAGCGGGTAGATATTGGTTCTTAGCGGAAACTCGCCTGGGCCTGACGCTCGGACGCGCGCATGAGGAAGGCCCCGAGGGCCGGCAGGAGGAGTAGGCCGGGAGAGAGGAGGCCCCCCCAGGACGCGGGAGCCAGGAGGAGGCCGAGAATAAAGCCGAACCACCCCAGCGCCCAGAGCCAACCCCAGACTCCCCAGTCCTTGAAGAAGTGCCGCGGTTCCACCTCTCCTCCTCGACCTCCCTTCACGCAGAGGACCCTACTTGAGGCCTCCGGTCGGGGCGAGAGGCGGAATCCGGGGATAGACGTTCTGCGCTCCACGTGCTTGCCCTACGATGCTGACAGCCTCCGCAATTCCTCGCGTAGAGGTCTGCTATGCGCCCCTCGGAATCAAAACCGAACCGGGCGGCCAGGAACTGCATAGGCGGGGCGATCTCCGCGACCTCGATGACCGCTAGGTCCCGCTGGTCCTGCTCGATGGCACGCGCTAGCTCTCCGCGCTCTCGCACGGGGTGCACGAGCGCCACCCTCACATCCCCGTGGAACTTCCTCTCGTAGTACTCCACCGCGGGTCAGACCAGATTGGATCGCCTCCGGTTGGCACGCAACGCCGCCAAAAAAACCTCACCCTTCGGCCCCCTGGGCCTACCCTCGCCGGCCCGCGCGCTCCGGGCCTAAGGGGACTTCCGCTCGTCGCCCTCGGCCGACTTCTCCTCTGGACCCGTCTCCCCTTCGTTGCCCGTCCGGAGCCTCCGAACGGGGGCAGAGAGGAGTTGCCGAAGTCCCGCGCCTGGACTCCGGGTGGCACCGCCTCCCCCAGAGAGCCATCCTCGCCTCAGCAGGAGAACCAAGGCCAAGGCCGCCACCACGGCGATGCCCACGACCATACCGACGAGCGGACCGCTGCCGTAGGGCCCCGTGGGGCTGAAGATGCTCGTGTCCACCCGGATGTCGACGGTGAGGGCAACGGCATTCCCGGCGCGGTCGAAGGCCGCTACGGTCACGGTGTGGGGCCCGTCTACGACGCCGGCGAAGGCGTAGCTGACCGTCGTAGCCGGGAGAACCACGGGCGTCCCTCCGTCCAGGCTCACTTCGAACCGGTCGATGCCGGAGGTCTGGTCTGTGCCCAACCAGACGACCTCAACGCTACTGGTCGTAATCACGGAGGCTTCCACGGGCAATGACACGGAGAGGACCGGCGGAGCCGTGTCGACGACGAACTCGACCGAGGCTAGCGCGACGTGACCCGCACCGTCGATGGCCCGAACCTCTACGGTGTGGGGACCATCGGACATCTCCGAGAAGACGAGAACGGTGGGGGCGCCCGGCAGGACAGTGGGAGCACTGCCATCAAGCAGAACCTCGATGCGGTCGACCCCTGAGGTGGTATCCTCGGCCACCCACACCATCTCCACCCGGGACGTGTTGAGAATCGCCTCGGAACCCGGAGAGACGATCGAGAGCGTCGGCGGGACCGTATCCACCGTGAAGTCCACCGACACGGTCTGCACGTTGCCGGCGACGTCCACGGCCCGCACCTCGACGGTATGGGCGCCGTCTTCGAGCCCGAGGAAGGTGTACCCGGTGGCCGACGCCGCCAGCACGACGGGGGCCCCACCGTCCAGGCTCACCTCCAGGTAGGCCAGGCCGGATTGGTCATCGCTAGCCGACCAGGCGACGAGAACCCCGCTGCCGGCTTCCACCGAACCGGACGAGGGGGTATTGATCCTGAGAGTCGGTGGGATGAGGTCCGTGGGCATGCTCAGGACCAAATCCCCGTACTCCGATAGGGAAAGGGGTCCGGGATTCCACACCGGCCAGAGGCTCCATCCCCCGATGGACGCGTCGTAGAGGCCGGGGGCGGGTTGGCTGCCCCCAAAGAATCCGAGGGTGCCACCCAGCCCGACATCGAGAAGGGCGAGGGGGATGGCAAACTCATAGATGCGGTGGGGGGTTCCCTCGCTCTCGCTGGGACCAAAGCCCCACGCGCTCTCCAAGCCCACGTGATCGGGCAGGCTTGTGTCGTAGGGTGAATCCTCCTCGATCCAGGTATCCGCGAAGGCATCGTATACGAAATGGGCCTGCCCGTTCACCCACCCCCCTTGGACAAACTGGTCCTCGCGACCGTCGCTCGCCAGGCCGTCGTGACCCGTGTCGAAGGCGATGGAGGCCACGTCGTCCGGGTCCTCGGTCGTGTCCCCCGTGGCGTCGTAGGCGACATAGAGGAACCGCCAATCGTTCTTGACGAGGAGGAGGCCCGGCACCTCGTTGCCCGGGATGGCGGAGAGGTTCACTGCGTAGGCATCGCTCCACTCGCCTGGCGAAAACGCCCCGTCGATGGTGGGTGCTACCAAGGCCTCGGAGGCGACAAGGGGTTCTGGTCCCTCAAACTGCTCGGAGGAGTATGCGGCCGTGGTGTGGGTCTCGGAGTCGAGGAATCGGAAGGTTTCGTAATCGTACAGGTAGAGGTCCACGGTGTAAGGTCCATCCCTTTCGGAGGTGTTGATGCGGCCCCCGTCGAACCAAAGGGGCACGGTCTGCAGACCAACCTCCAGGGAGGTAACGTTGGAAGTGACGAGGAAGAGGGTGAACGTGCTGTCGTAGAGGTACGCCTCCAGCCGAACCGTGCTGGCATCGCCCACGTCGACGGCGACGTCGACCACGAGGTAGTTGAACAGGCCATCCCCGTCCGTGTCCAAGCCGCGGTCGGAGTGGGGCGGAGCGAGGGAGGCCCGAGGTCCCTCGAACTCGAGATGGCTGTACCCGGCCGTGGTATGCGTGTCGTTGTCCAAGAATTCAAAGGAGCTGGCATTGTAGAGATAGAACTCCGCGGTGTACGGACCGTCCACGCCGGAGACGTTGATGCTGATTCCATCGAACAGCAGGGAGACCGCGTGGATGCCTACGTCCAGGGACGTAAAGTTGTACGTGCCCAGGAAGAACCGGTAGGAGGGGTCGTGGAGGTAGGCTTCGATTACGAAGTCCCCCGCCTCATCGACCTGCACCGCGGCGTCCACGGCCAAGTACTCGAACTGGCCGTCCCCGTTGGTGTCGAGGCCCTGATCTACGTGGGGCGGGGAGAAGCGGGCGGGCGGACCGTCAAAGTCAAGGTGGGAATACGCGGTCGTGTTGTGGACGTCGTCATCGAGGAAGGTGTAGGTCGCGTAGTCGCGGAGGCCGAGGTCCACTGTGTAGGGGCCGTCAACCTCGGAGGTGTTGATGCGGGTACCTTGGAAGAGGAGCTGCACCGACTGGTTCCCGACATTCAGGCTTGTGAAGTTGGAGACAGAGATCTGGAACGTGAAGTTCCCGTCATGCAGGGTTCCTTCGACGATGTACATCCCCGCCACATCAACCCGGAGTGTCACGTTCACTCCCAAGTAGTCGAAGAGGCCGTCTCCATCGGTATCCAGGCCGAAGTCGAAGTGAGGGGCGGAGAAGAGGGCGGGAGGCTCCTCGAACTCCACGTGGCTGTAACTAGCGGTCGTATGGGTGTCCCGATCGAGGAACTCGAAGGTCGCGTAATCGTACATCAAGAGCTCGACGGTGTAGGGTCCATCAAGGTCCGAGGCGTTAATCCGTATACCGTCGAACCACAAGGACACCGTATGGAGGCCAGACTCCAGAGTCGTGACGTTGGAGGTCTGGTCGATGTAGGAGCCGCGGAGGAGGGAAGCGGTGAGGTAGAAGGTACCCGCTTCCACGACCTCGACCTGTGCGTCAACCACCAGGTAGTTGAAAAGTCCGTCGTCGTCGGTGTCCAGGCCGAAGTCGGAGTGGGGTGGTGCAAGGACGGCCGCGGGCTTCTGGAAATCGGTGTACGCGTAGGGCTGGGTTGTGTGGTTACTCCGATCCAGTTGCCTGGGTGGGAAGCTCCCATCGAAGATCCGGAGGTCCACAGCATAAGGTCCGTTCGTTCTCGAACGGTAGACGTCTTCGCCTGGGAAGATCAACACCACCGTCTGGTTGCCGACAGGCAGCCCTCCGCTTTGGCTCGCGAAGGAGATGGGGGAGCTGAAGTTCTGGTCGTACAGAATCCCTCGAATGAGATAGCTCCCAGAAATGGCGACGGTGAGATTGGCCTCGACGACAAGGTCGTTTAGGAGGTCATCGGGGGGCACGTCGGTGTCGTTCCCGTAGTCTGAATGTGGCGGACGGAAGAGGGTCGGAGGCAGATTCGTAATCAACAGGGCACTCCGGGAGACGTTGGCATCCTCGGAGGATGTCGCGATAACCGTCGCCTCGTTGCCCCTTGTGGCGTTGGCGGGCACTTGGACTTTGGCGATGACGAGAGCCGATTCTCCGGTGGAAAGGGCGCTCGTGTCCGGCTTCCCGTCGTCGTTCGTGTCGGCTAGGCCCGTCGTGCCGGCGGAATCCCAGAAGGTGACCGCCCAGGAAGAGTTGGCCGTGAAATCGAAGGTATCGACGCCGGAGGTCCCTCTGTTGGTCACGTTAAGCTGATAGGAGACCAAATCGCCCGCAAGGGCGTTCTTGACACGGGAAGGAGGGAGCAACAGGAGGTCATTGGCCGCCGCAGGGGTAACAAGCACAAGATCGCCGTAACCGTCCAGTTGGAGAGCAACCAGCGTCTCGGGCCAAAAGCTCAACTCGCCGGTCTCCGAGTCGCCAACCGCCGCAAGGATTCCGAGGGTGTCTCCGAGGGTGGCACCAAGAAGCGGCAACGGGATGCGAAACTCGAATTGCCGATGAGATTCGGAGCTTAGGTCGCTGGGGCCAAAGCCCCATGCAGACGCCAGCCCCGTATGATTCAGAAGGCTTTCGTCATAAGGAGAGTCGTGGACAGACCAGAACGTTCCATCAGAGACGTAGTGAGCCTGCTCGTCCAGGAAGAATCCGGCGTGGTAGAAGATGTCCTCTCTCCCAACCGTGGTGAGGCCGTCATGTCCGGTGTCGAAGGCGACCAGGGAGATGTCTCCGGGGCTTTCCGATGTGTCCCCGACCACGTCGTAGGCCACGAAAAGGAAGGACTCGTTATGTTTGACCCGAAGGAATGTTTCGAGGCGATTGCCGGGAATACCCGTCATGTTGATTGAGACGGCTTCGGCCCACTCCGATGCGGTGACATTCCCGTCCACGGATACCTGTTCGGCGGCCGGAACCGACAAGATGAAATCCCCCGTGTGGGCAGTCGCTGGTTCTGGTAGAACGACCACTAGGACAGTCGCTGTTAGGAGCGCGATCACACAGAGAAAGACCGCTCGTCGGCCCCTGTCGCCCTCTCCCACACGCCTCACCGATCCTCCGCCAAGATGATAGGAATGCCTCCCTGGCATAATTACTCTTTCTCGCATTCGACCCTTCCTTTGTGAAATCCCTTCCTGGCGGGACGAACGGCGCTTAGGCCGACCTTCGTCCCTATCCATCCCCTGAGGATCGTTCCGGCGGTTGAAGAGACCTTCCGGAGGGATTATCTAGGTGACTATGGCTCGATGGCAGGAAGAGAGCCATGCGGTGGTGGAATCTCCTCCCGGTCCTGGCCCTGACCCTCTCCCTCTTTGCATCCCCACCGGCTGAGGCCGGAGAACGAAGTTCCGGCGAAGTCGCCCTGGTTTCACCCGTACCCCATCTTGGGAACAGGACCGGTCCAGGTCCGGGGTATTTCGATGCCAGCGAGTTTATGATGGGGAGCATCGCGGTGGGCGTCTTCCTCGTCGAGAGCACCGGGAGCGCCCGCGATTGGTCGGATGAGGAGGTCAACGAGACCCTGGATGGCATCTACGCCGGCCTCGACTGGTGGGCCTCCCAAGAGCCGAAGGCCCGTCTCAACTTCTCCTACGAGCTGTACATCCGCGCAAGCACGAGCTACGAGCCCACGCTTCGCTCGTTGAACGACGACTACTTGTGGATCGACGAAATCTTGACCGACCTGGGATACACGGAGCCGGACCCCTGGTCCAAGGCCCTGCACTTCAACAACGACCTCCGCGAGCGCCTCGCCACGGACTGGGCCTTTTCCCTCTTCGTCGCCGACAGCGACGACGCCGCGAACCAAGGACGTTTCACGAACGATCAGTACGCCCACGCCTACTTCGGCGGACCCTGGATCGCGATGTCGCGGTTCTCCTCCTGGGCCTTCAACTCCCTGGACTACCATCGGGTGGTCCCGGCCCACGAGATGGGCCACATCTTCTACGCCTCCGACGAGTACGATACGGCGTCACCGATGTACTCTGGCTACCTGAACTGTCCCGACAACAACGGGGCCTTCGGCATCATGAATCGGAACACGCTGGCGGTGAGCGAGAGCACGCGCTGCCAAATCGGTTGGGTGGATGCCGATGAGAATGGCGTGCTCGATATCTTGGATGTCCCCCCCGAGACGACCCTCACGCCCTACGCCCCGGATCCCACGGGCGAAATCGAGATCGTCTACCAGGGGAGTGCGAAGGTCGTGCCCCTGGCCAACGAGAACCCCATCGGCCCAGGAAACGACGTGACCGTCAGCCGCATCACCGGCGTTGAGATTCAGGTGGACAACGCCCCCTGGTCGGCGGCGCAGGCCACGGACGGCGCCTTCGACGGCTTCGAGGAGACGTTTTGGGCCCCCGTGCAGCTGATCTCATTCGTGGAGGCCCTTCCTCCCTACACGACCCAGGCGCCTTTCCCGCTCTCGGCGACCACCCCGTTGGGTCCCGGGACCCACGCGA
>JBHIDH010000028.1:0-15022 GCA_046759985.1 Thermoplasmata archaeon | reverse complement strand
CGGAGGTGGTAGCTCAGGAGGGACTTCTCGACCCCCGAGGCCTCGCTGAGGGCGCTGAGGGAATCGGCGTCGCCGTCCAGCTCGTCGAGGGCCTGAAGGACGCGGATCTTGCTGGGGGAGATGACCTCGCTGTAGCTGAACTTGAGAACCGGGAGCATCATAGGGACGTCGTCCTCCACGTGGAAGGCCTTCACCCCGTTCACGAAGGCGGCGCTGATGGCCGAGCATGTCATGAGCTTCCGCCCGCTGGAGACGTTGATGAAAATGTCGTCGTACCTGTCCCGCTCCTCTTGGATGATGTGCGCGACCACCTCGTACATCTCCCGGGCGGGGTTCCGGATCTCCTGCCGCTCCACGGGGATTTGGAGCTCGCCCAGTTTCCGGCCGATCTCGGCCGCCTGAAAGCTCCTCTCCGGCTCGTGGATGAGGACCAGCTTGCTGACCGGGTACTCTCGGATGCCGGCGAAGATTGGGGCTTCCTCATGGCCCAGGGTGGCGATCTGAAGAACCTTCATGCCGGGTCATTCTAGTGGATGCCGCTATAAAAACGGTTTGAAATCTTGCAGACGAGGTTCAACGGGCCCCCGGGTCAGGGTCAAATAAGGGGGAATGGATGTGGCGACCGATTCCCGTGCAGAAGCTCCTTTGGCACCTGATCGTGGGGACCAGGGGAGGGATCAATCGGGCCCGCATCCTGGTGCTCCTGAAGGGGCGCCCGTACAACGCCAACAGCCTGGCGGAGGAGCTGGGCCTGGACTACAAGACCATTCGCCACCACCTCCGGGTCCTCCGGAAGAACGACCTGGTCATGGCGTCCAGGAAGGAGACCAGCACCCTCTACTTCCTGACCCCGACCATGTTGCGGTACTGGGACGACTTCGAGGGAATCTGGAAGAAGATTGGGGAAAAGTAGATGGAGGATGGAAGGATGAATCCAAAGCCAGCCCCAGGTGAGAGCCCGTGGTAAGCCAGCTCTGGTCATTGAACATGATCTTCGGGAGCGCGAGCATCGCCCTCCTCCTCGCGCTTCTCCTCGTCTACGCGCGGAATCTGCGGAAGATCCGGTCCCCCTTCGGCCTGGGGCTGGTGGTCTTCGCCGTCCTGTTGATCGCGCAGACCGGCTACGCCCTGTACTCGGTGGTCCAGTGGGCCATGGCGGACTGGCCCGAGTTCATCGCCTGGCCCCTCCTCTACCTCAACATCGCCCAGACCTCGGCCTTCAGCGTCCTCCTGGTCATCAGCTGGGGCTAGGCATTGGTTGAATTTTCCCTTTAACATTCCAAGCCGAGCTTTACTACACAACGTCTCCTGGTTCTGTGCATAGCGAGGAGAGCGTCATGGAAGCCGAGTTGTTGTTGCCTGCTCACGCGGATGACTCGTGCCCGGAGTGCCGGGGCACGCACCTGACCCGCGACTACGTCCGGGGCGAGCTCGTCTGTGAGAGCTGCGGCCTGGTAGTCGGCGAGAAACTCATCGACCCAGGACCCGAGTGGTCGGGAAGCGGCCAGGATGCGGTGAACAAGATTCGAACGGGTGCCCCGGTGAACATCGCGTCCCATGACAAAGGACTGACGACGGACATCGCCCCCGGGCTCCGAGACCATCAGGGGAAGCCCCTCCGGGCGGAGGATCGCATGCAGATCTATCGTATGCGCAAGCTGCACAAGCGGATGCGCTATTCCCAGGCGGGCGAGCGCAGCCTGGCGGAAGCCCTCATGGAACTGGAACGGATGGCCTCCCTGCTGGGTCTGCCGCGCGAGTTTCGCAACGAGGCCGCCCTGCTGTACCGGAAGGCCGCCGGCAAGGGTCTGGTCCGCGGGAGGACCATCCGGGGGATGACCGCGGCCGCCCTCTACGCCGCCTGCCGGCTAAAGGGGGCCCCCCGGACCCTGGAGGAGATCTCCTCAACGCTGGGTGTGGAGCGACGGGAACTCACGCTGTCGTACAAGGCGTTGGGACGGGGCCTCGGGCTCCGGTTGCCTCCCCCCCGGGCTGCGGACTTCCTTCGACGCTTCGCGAGCCATCTCGCGTTGCCCCCGGAGGTCGAGGCGAAGGCCCTGGAACTCGTTCGTGCCACGGAGCGGGCGGAGCGGTTCCACTCGAAGGGCCCCGCGGGCACGGTAGCGGCGTGCATCTACCTCGCCTCCCTCGTGCTGGGCCAGAAGGTTCCCCAGGAGAGGATCAGTCGTGTCGCCGGCGTCTCCGAGGTCACCATCCGAATTCGCTACACAAGCATCGCGGACCGCCTCGGCCTCGAAGTCGCCTCCGGGCGGGCGCCGCGCCCATCCCGGAAGGACCGGGTCCCCGCTGCCGTCTAGGTCCCCACCGGCGGCAGGGGCTCCAGGCCGGCCTCGTCCAGGTGGACGGTCCTCCCGTCGACCCGGACCCGTCCCTCGGCGAACAGCTTGACGACGTAGGGCAGGACCCGGTGCTCCACCTCCAGGATGCGGGCGGCCAGGCTCTCCTCGGTGTCCCCCGGACGCACGGGGACCGCCCGCTGGAAGACAATGGGTCCCCCGTCCAACGACGCATCCACGAGGTGGACGGTACACCCGCTCACCTTGACGCCCCATGCCACCGCGTCCTTCTGGGCGTGGGGGCCCGGGAACGCGGGCAGGAGGGAGGGGTGGATGTTGATGATGCGGTTCGGGAATTGCTCGATGAAGTGGGGGGTCACGATGCGCATGAATCCTGCGAAGACCACCAGCTCCACCTCCCGTCGCCGCAGCTCCTGGACGACCTTCCTCTCGAAGGCTTCCCGACTCCGCCCTCGGTGGTCGACGAAGACCCAGGGGATGCGCCCCCGCGCGGCCCGCTCGATGACGGGGGCATCCCGGTTGTTGCAGATTAGGACGGCCAGGTGCACGTCGAGGTCCCCCCGCTCCACGGCGTCGATGAGGGACTGAAAGTCCGTGCCCCGTCCCGAGGCAAGCACCCCTACGTTCATGCGGCCCATGGTGTCCCCGTCAGTGTTTGAAGACGCGCACCCCGGTAAAGGCCATTGCCATGCCGTGCTCGTCGGCTGCCTCGATGACCTGGGCGTCCCGAATGGATCCGCCCGCCTGCAGGACCGCCTTCACCCCCCCCTTCGCCGCCTCGTCGATTCCGTCCCGGAAGGGGAAGAAGGCGTCGCTGGCCAGGGCGCTTCCTTCCGCCTCTTTCCCCGCCTTCCGGCAGGCGAGGATGACGGCGTCCACGCGGCTGGCCTGGCCCCCCCCGAGGCCCACCGTCCGCTCCCCCTTGGCCAGGACGATGGCGTTGGATTTGAGACTGCCGAGGACGCGATGGGCGAAGAGCATCCCCCGGACCTGGTCCTCGGTGGGCTGGACCCGGGTGACGACCTTCAGGTCCGCCGCCTCCAGGGGAAGGAACGCCCGGGTCTGCACCAGCATCCCTCCCCGCACGCCCCAGGTCTGGGTGGCCGGTTCCCAGGTGAGGTCCCTCCCTGTCCGCAGGGCGCGGAGTTTCTTCTTTCCCCGCAGCACCCGCAGGGCGTCCGCCGCGAAGTCGGGGGCGATGATTCCTTCGACGAAGTGGGGCCGTAGGGCCTCGGCGGTCTCCCGGTCGACGGCGCGGTTGAACCCGATGACGCAGCCGTAGGCCGATTTGGGGTCGGTGGCCCGGGCCTGGAGATACGCCTCGGGCAGGGCCTCGGCGCTGGCTACCCCGCACGCGTCCGTATGCTTCACGATGGCGGCGGTGGGCCGCTCGAACTTCATGGCGAGTTCCAGAGCCGCGTTCAAGTCCAGGATGTTGTTGAAGGAGAGGCCGCGGCCGAAGAGTTCCTCCGACGCGGCCACGGAGGTGCCCGTGAAGTCGGGGTCCCGGTAGAAGGCCGCCCGCTGGTAGGGGTTCTCCCCGTACCGGAGGTCCCAGGCGTGGGCGTAGGCAATCCGCAGGTCCAGGGGAAACGATTGGGGGTTCCCCCCGGCGAGGCGGTTGTACATGGCAGCCTCGTAGCGGCTCGTGAGGGCCAAGCCTTCCTCCGCCAGGGCGCGCCGGGTCTCCTCCGGGATGGTGCCCTGCCCGGCCCGCAGCGCCCGGATAAAGGCGGGGTACTGGGCGGGGTCGGTGAGGACACTCACGTAGTGGAAGTTCTTCGCGGCCGCGCGGATCAGGGTCACCCCGCCGATGTCCATCGTCTCCAGGGCGTCGCGGCCCTCCGACGCCGAGGGCGGGGGGCCCAGGGGATAGAGGTTCACCGCCACCACGTCGATGGCGTCCACTCCTCGTACCCGCAGGGCCTCCCGATCCCGCGGGTCATCCCGACGGGCGAGGATGCCGGCCAAGAGGGCGGGATGGAGGGTCTTGACCCGTCCCTCCAGCATCTCCTCCCAGCCTGTGACCTCGGCGACCCGTTGGACGTCGATGCCCCGATCGGCCAGGTGCGATGCGGTCCCCTCGGAGGCCACCAACGAGTACTTCCACGCGAGAAGCTCCCGGGCCAGATCCTCCAGCCCCCCCTTGTGGGAGGCGCTCAGGAGGGCCTTCCGGGACCGAACCATGCTTATTACCGACTTCCTATGGGGAAGGCCTAATTAACCGTTTTGAGGTCTCCCGACGAGCCACGGCCCGCCCCGGACCCGCGGGGGCGGTTCTCAGGGCAACCGCCGCGGATTTCACCGAGCCAGTGGCCCCCGAAAATCGAGCCTGGAGCATTTTGGTAAAGACTTATATAGAGTGCCCAGGTAAAATTGAGTGGTGTCGAATGGGCAACCTCCCCCCTCCTTGAAACCCCACCCATCCGACACCTTCTTTTTTAGTTGGGGCGGGATGCGCCGCTCCTAAGCGAAGGCTTAATCGGACCGCCGTGATGCGCCCGGCGAAGATGGCGGAACTCCTTGACGGCCGGGCCCTCGCGGGCGAGATCAAGGGCGAAGTGTCCGCGGAGGTGGCCCGCCTCGCACAGGAGGGGACGGACCTGGCCCTCTTCGCCCTGCAGGTCGGAGAGGACCCCGCCACCCGCGCGTACGGACGTGTCCTCGGACGGGCCTGTCGCGAGGTGGGCATGGCATTCGAGGTTCGGGAGCTTCCGGAGGACACCGACCGGGCCGCGCTGGTCCGGGAGATCACGGAGCTCAACGAGAACCCGGGCGTCCACGGAATCATCGTGCATCGGCCCTTGCCTGCCCATCTCGGTCCCCACGTCGCTTCCGAGGCCGTCTCCCCGGACAAGGACGTGGACGGTCTTCACCCCCTCAACCTGGGACGGCTGCTCACGGGTCGTCCGGGGGTTGTCCCGGCGACGCCCCTGGCGGTCCGCGAACTCCTCATACGCACTGGCCATTCCCCCCGGGGAAAGCACGTCGTGATGGTGGGACGGAGCGACATCGTTGGGAAACCCCTCGCCGCCCTCCTCATGCAGAAGGACCCGAAGGCCGATGCGACGGTGACGATAGGCCACAGCCGCACGGCCGACCTGGTTCGCCACACCCGCGCCGCAGACATTGTGGTGGTGGCGGTCGGCCGCGCGGAGTTCCTCCGGGGAGACATGGTTTCCCCGGACGCCGTGGTCGTGGACGTGGGCATCAACAGCGTCCCGGACCCGACGCGACCCGGGAAGCGCAAGCTCGTGGGCGATGTCGCCTTCGACGAGGTGGCCCGGGTCGCGGGGGCGATTAGCCCGGTGCCTGGCGGCGTCGGCCCCGTCACGGTGGCCATCCTCCTGCGCAACACCCTCCGGGCGCATGCCCTGCGCGCGCAGGCCCTTGGCTGACAGCCTGGGAGGCCTCTCACGGGGTCGCGTGCCCAAGGAGCCCCCCCTTCCCGGGAAACGTTTTAACGCCCTCGCGGCTAGAGGACCGGGGATTCCGTGAAGGTCCTGACCGTCGGCGGGGGCGGCCGAGAGCACGCCATCGTCCAGGCTGTGCGCGAGACGGGGAGCACGGTGTTTTCCGTAATGAAGAACCGCAATCCAGGCATCGTTCGCGCCTCGAAGGCCTTCCTCCTGGTGGATGAGACGAAGGTCGAGCGCGTCGTCGAGTGGGGCGAGAAGGTGGGGGCGGACCTCGCAATTGTGGGACCCGAGGCCCCCCTGGGGCACGGATTCGTCGAGGGGCTGGAGGCCGTCGGTGTGCCCACGATTGGACCGTCCCAACGGGCCGCCCAGATCGAGCTGTCTAAGGAGTTCGCCCGGGACCTGATGCGGCGACATGACATCCCCGGCTTGGTGGAGTACCACGCGTTCGAGGACGCGGCGGAGGCAGAGGCCTTCCTGCAGGCGTTTCAGGGGCCCTTTGTGGTGAAGCCCATCGGCCTCACGGGGGGGAAGGGAGTGCGGGTGATGGGAGACCACTTTCAGACCCGTGAGGAGGGCCTTCGCTACGTGAGAGAGGTGTTGGAGAGGCGCATTGGCGGCCAGGCCCGGGTTCTCGTCGAGCGCAAGGAGGAGGGCGAGGAGTTCTCCCTGCAGGCCTTCACCGATGGCGAGCACGTCGCCCCCATGCCCGCAGTGCAGGACTACAAGCGGGCGGAGGAAGGGGACCGGGGCCCGAACACCGGGGGCATGGGGTCCATCTCGGCCGGGGACGGGCTGCTTCCGTTTCTGTCCCGCGCCGAGTATGAGGCGGCCGTCGAGATCCTGCGGAGGACAGTTCGTGCCCTCCGGGCGGACGGGATGCCCTTCAAGGGGGTGCTCTACGGAGGCTTCATCCTCACCTCGGAGGGGCCCAAGGTCTTGGAGTTCAACGCCCGTCTGGGGGACCCGGAGGCCATGAACGTGCTCCCCGTCCTCCGTGAGGATTTCGTGGAGGTGTGTGGGGCCATCGTCGACGGGACGCTCCCGGAGCGGCTTCTTTTCGCCCCCAAGGCCACGGTCTGCAAGTACGTCGTCCCCCCGGGCTATGGCACGGCCCCCCAGGCCGGCCGGCCCCTTACCGTGGACGAGGCCGCGATCCGGCGCACGGGGGCGGCGCTCTTCTACGCTTCCGTGGAGGAGAAGGACGGGAGGATTCTCACGACCACCTCGCGCTCGCTGGCCCTCGTGGGGGTGGCCGACGACCTGGCGGAGGCGGAGGCCCAGGCGGAGGCGGCTCTCCGCCACGTGGGCGGCACGTACGCCGCCCGGCACGATATCGGCACGGCCGAGATGCTCGAGAGGAAGGTGCTGAGGATGGAGCGAACGCAGGGGGGCGTGAGATGAGCCTCCTGGGGCCGACCCGACGGCGGGAGTTGGAGGACATCCTCACGGGGATGGAGAGGGACCTCGAGGAGAAGGACGCCGTACGGGAGCTGGCCCTCAAGTCCAGCCGCGCGGTGGCCCGTCTCTCCGTGAGCGCCGTGGGATCCCTCCACCGCGGCAAGGCGGTCTCCCCCTACCTGGACGAGGCCCGGGAGGAGGCGAGCAAGCTGGGGGGCCTCCTCAAGGAGCACCCTGACCTGTACTTCTCTGGGTTCGTGGAGAACGCGCACCAGGACATGACGGAGGCGGCGGTGGCCTACAGCCTCCTCCGGGACATCCCCCTCCCCGGGCCCGACGAGCTGGGCGTGACGAACCGGGCGTACCTCTTGGGCCTCGGAGACGTGGTGGGGGAGCTCCGCCGTCACGCCCTGGAACGGCTCGGAAAGGGGGACGTGGAGACGGCCGGGGAGGCGCTGGAGGCCATGGAGGTCCTCTACGAGGGCCTGATGCGGTTCGACTACCCTCGGGCCGTCGCGGCCGTCAAGCGCAAGCAGGACATCGCCCGCAGCCTCGTGGAGAAGACCCGGGGGGAGGTCGCCGTCGCGGTGCGGACGCGGGAGCTCGAACGGAAGCTGGAGGAGCGGTTCGGAGGGAGTGGCTAGCCGCCTCGCCGCCGCCGTCGGAGATAGGCCCCCAGGAAGAGGGCGGCCACGAACGCGCCGATGGCTCCCAGGATGATAAAGAGGGGGTTGATCGGCTCGGCCTCGATGGTGAAGACGTCGCGGAGGGCGACCTCCCCGATGGCGGGATCGATGAGGCCGTCCCCGTTGAGGTCCACGCGAATCTCGAGGGTGTGGGTGCCCACTCCCAGGTCCACGGGCAGGTAGGAGAAGCTCACCGTCTTGCTCTCCCCCGGCATCAGGCTGTCGATTTCCGTTTCCGCGACCTGCCTGTCGTCGATGAAGAGGAAGGCCGGGATGTCCCGGACCTCGATGGAGCCCGTATTGCGCACCTGGGCGGACACCTGGAGGGGCACCAGGACCCGGATCTGTTTCGTCGCGGTCCCCACGCTGAAGTCGTCCGCCTTGGTGGAGTTGCCCTCCACCACGAGTTCCACGAACTGATCGAGGGTCGGCATGGTGACGTTGAAGGTGAAGGTCGCGTTCTCGGAGACCCGGGTCAACGGGGAGTCCTCCAGGGGGGTCGCCCCCGTGAGGTCCGGGCCGCGAAGGAAGGCCGTGATAATGAAGGACCCGTTGTTCTCCGCCGGCCCTCCCGCTACGGTGACCGCAATCTCGATGGTGTCCCCCACCCCCGCGTCGTCCGGTCCGGTGATGAACACGGCCACGGCCTCCTGACCCTGGGTCACGGGGAGGGGGAGAACCAGGAGGGCGAGGGCCAGGAGAGGAAGGAGGCGCGCGCTCATCGCCGCCGACGCCTCCTTCGCCCGTACGTGAGGAAAAGGACAGTGAGGCCGATGGCGGCCGCCGCCAGGGCGCCGTACAGGAGGATCGGGAACTCGGGGGGGCCGAGGAGCACGTTCTTCCCCTCGACCTGAAGCTGGTCGCGGGGAATCTCAAGCGAGGGGAAGCCGACGGCGACGTTCAGGGTGGACTCCACCTTCCGATCCTCCTGGGAGAACGCGACGAGGGTGGCGGTACTTGTGCTGACGCGACCCGCGGGCTCAAGCCGAAGGGTGACGGCCAGGGATTCGCCTGCGGGGACGAGGATTCCCGTGATCGCCTCGGGGGAGGTCTGGTTCTGGTAGACGAGGGTCGCGTTCCACCCCTGGGCGGCCAGGGTCTCCCGGTTGGCCAGGACCAGGTCGAAGGCCTCGTCCCCGTTCCCGTCGTTCCGCACGTCAATCTGGTACCGGAGGGCCTCCGCGTCCAGGATGGGCGGCCCCCCCCCCAGGCCAAGAGAGAGCCCCCGGAACTGGAGGATGTCCACCGTCAGGCTGCCCAATGCAACCACGGACGGGTCCGTCGTGGACTGGGCGACGACCGTGAGGGCTCCCTCGGCTACCTTCGCGTCCTCGGGAGCGGTGATCTGCACGGTCACCTGCGCCGCGTTCCCCGTGTCGAAGGGGAGGGTAACGCGGGAGGGCCGGAAGCTGAAGGTCCAGTGCTCGGGCCGGCCGCTGAAGGCAAAGGTATCCACGCGGTTGCCCGTGTTCGTCACCGTGATCGTGTACACCACTGTCTCCCCGGGCGCGATGAGGGCCTGCTGGGCGGGATCCCAGGTGACCTCCAGGGTCCGGACTTCCACCCGGGCGAGGAGAGGGTTCAGGAGCATGCTGTCCCCCAGGTCCAGGGTGCCCTCGAACCGGTACTCCACCGGCACGCCCTCCTCGATCCGCTCCGCGAAGGCTAGGATCTCATAGGGACCGGCCGGGAGAAAGATCTCGTACCCGCCCTGCGCGTTCGTCGTGAACGTGGCGCTCCCGGCCAGGGTGCGGAATTCCAGCTGGGTGGGTCGCCGGCTGCCGTCTGCGAGGGAGGCCACCCCGAAGACCCGATACCCCTGTTCCAGGGGGACCGCCAAGGCGGCGGGGCCGTCCGGGAGGACCGTGATCTCCGCCAGGGCGGCGGACTTTCCGACGTCGCGGAAGGCGTAGACATGGTAGGCCCCGGGGGCTAGCGCGACGGCGAAGGGGGCGCCTCCCGGCACGTCGACGGTGGTGTTGAGCGCCGTCTCATTGGCGGCCGCGAAGGTCACACGGGCGGAGACGAGCTGTCTGCCCAGGAGAATCCGCACCTCCACCGCTTGCATGTCCAATTCCCGCGCGAAGAGGAGGTCGATGTCGCCATCGTCCGCGAGGACGACGGTCTGGTCCAGGACGTACCGCACGAATCGGTTGACGCCGTCCAGGCGATCCACGCCCACCCACTCCGCCGTGGCCTGGTACGTCCCGGGGACGAGAATCGTGCTGTAGCCGCCGGATCCGTCGCTGGGCACGACCACCCGGGCCCCGTCCGCGACCCGGGTAAAGGCGAGGGACAGGCCGGGGGCCACGACGTTTCCCTCCACAAGCAGGGTGCCCCCCAGGGTGGCGGCCGGTTCGAAGGTGGCGTTGAAGTCGGTGGGATCCGTCACCTCCAGGGTTGCCAGGAGGGCCTGGGGGGCCGGGATGTCCGTCGCGCCGGAGATCGTGTACGTGCCTCGACGCAGGTACACGAGGTAGGAACCCTCGGCCTTCACGAAGGCCCGATCCGGACCGTCGAACAGGACCGCCACGCCGAGAGGCCCTCCCGCGTCCAGGGTCCCCTGGACCCGCACCCTCTCCACGACGGGAACGGGAACGGGGTCGATCCCCCCGCCCACGGGTACGCGAACCTGGGTCTCCCCCTCTCCTTGAATCCGACGGCTCCCGTCCTCGGGGGGTGCCTCGGTGTCCACCGAGAGGAGGTAGATGCCCGGCTGGAGGCTGGTCGTCAGGCTCCCCTGGGGTCCCGTCGTGACCGTCGTCGAGACCGCGCCGTGGCTGACGGCTTCGAAGGTCACGTTCAGGCCCTCCAGATCCAGGGGTTCGAGGGCGGTCAGCTGTCCCGCCACGCTGACGTTCAGGGCCACCAGCCCGATGGGGGGAAGAGACCGGAGTTCGCCGGGGGACAGTGGCCCGATGGCCACGGGCGCAAACCCCTCCTCCTCGACAGACCAGGTGTAGCTTGCATTGGCGAGGAGGGGCAATGCGAAGGTCCCTTCCGTCCCGGACAAGACTGAGAATGCGGGCGCCGAGGCGGTCGAGACGCGAACCCGGATGCCAGGGAGGCCTTCGCCCGGCTCGTAGGTCCCGTTCCCGTTCAGGTCGCGGAAGACCCGGCCGTCCGTGGCCACGCCGAGGGCGAGGGTAAGGGTGGCCTCGGTCGACCCCGCCACCGTGAGGGTGGATACGTGCTGCCCGGTCGCGTTCAGGGCCACGACCTGGTACTGGCCCGTCGGGAGAAAGGCCACAAAGGAACCGTCGAGCTCGGAGGTCACCGCGTGGCGGGCCCCCTCCTTCTCGAAGGTCACCGTGGCCTGGGCGGCCCCCCCGTCCTGCTGCTCCACGAGGCCCTCGATCCGGTGGGCGGGACGCAGATTGAGGTCGAAGGCCTGGCTGCCGGGGCCGACCGTAACCGGGCCCAGGAACCCGTAGGTCTTCCCCGTCGCGAAGTGGAGGGCGTACGCGTCGTAGATGCCCAAGGGAAGTGCGATCGCGAACTGGGCGGAGGCGTCGCTCGTGACCATGAAGCTCTCCACATCGCCCCGCCGCTGCATGGTCAGGGTGACGTGGGGCGTGGGGACGAAGGAGAGGAGGGAGCGACCCGTCATCGTCCCCTGGGGCTCCAACCGGAGATCCAGGGTGGCCGCCGTTCCGCCCAACAGGGCAACCCGCCGGGGGAAGGTCCCCCGCGCGCCCGCTTCCGCCTCGACGGTATACTCGCCCTCGAAGAGGCCGTCGAGGCGATAGCCGCCGTCGTCTCCCGTCTGTGTAGAGATTACCTGCCCGGTGGCCTCCTCGACGATCCGAACCGTGGCGGCCTCGAGGGGCTGGCCGAACTCGTCCGTGAGGAAGCCCGAGAGGGCCGCGCCGGACACGACCAGGTCCTGATCCCGCACCTCTCCTTGGCCGAGGGTAATGTTGACCGACGCGACCTCCTCGCCGTTCCGCGTGAGAGAGAGGCGATAACGCGTCGGGATCAGATTCGCGAGTTCATAGGCGCCGTCGAGCCCGGTGACCGTCGTCGTGTCCGGGGCCTCTCCGGCGATATCCTGTATGCCCACCTCCAGGCCCGGAAGCCCGGTCTCCGCCGGGTCCCGCACCCCGTTCCCGTCCACGTCCACGAAGGCCGTCCCGCGGAAGGTGCCGGCCTTGACCACGAAGTCGCGCGTTACCACGAAGCTGGGCTGGCCGGTGCCCCCCTCGTCCAGGGGGATTCGGAAGGCCTGGGCCGTGCTGACGTTGAGGACCTCCTCCACCAGGAGCGTCCCCCCGATGCCCGTCGCGGCGTCGGCGGGGCCCGAGGAGACGGCCACCGTGCTCCGGCCGAAGGGGAGAGACGCCTCGTAGAACCCCCGGTCGTCCGTGAAGGTGACTTCGTGGGGGGTGAGCAGGTCGTCCAGGGTCGTGACCCGCACCCCGACGACGGGCGTACCCGCCTCGGTTGTCACCCGTCCGCGGAGGAGGGCGCCGTCGTAGTATTGGAGGATGACGATGCCGCGCCGCAGGCCCGCCTGGGGCGATACGTCGACGGTTCCCTCGATCTCCCCCGCGTTAATCTGCTCCTGGAGCTCCAATGCGTCGAAGATGTTGAGGGCGGTGAAGTCCTCGGTGAAGTTGGCGACTTGGTCGGGCGGGTGGGGGCTGAAGTAGGCCGTCCGGTAGACCATTCTGAAGTGCTCTAGCATCCACCCGTGGCGGGGGTCGGTCCGCTCCAGGGCCCCCGAGAGGCCCGGCAGGCCCTCGTTCTGGAGCCCGAGGGACTCCCCGTCCGGGCCGAAGAAGATCCGATACAGCATGGTGCGGTACCAGGCGTCCTTGTACTCGATGCGGATGTTCTGGATCTGGGCGGCCGAGGGGACCTGGTCCAGGTCGAACTCGCCCAGATTTGTGACGGCCACGAGGCGATAGAAGTCCACGGGGATGCTGCGCCCGTCGGGCAACTCTGCCGTCCTGTGGTCGGTCAGCTTGACCACCGCGTAGAAGATGCCCGCGTTCGTGCCGGAGAAGGGGATGAGGCGGGAGTCCACGGCGAAATAGCCGATGGAGGTTCCGGTGGCGATTCGGAGATCCCGGTAGAGCTCGGCCTGGGCGTCCAGGTCCAGGGCCTCGACCAGGACGGTCCGGAGGTAAATGACCCGGGCGTTTGCCGCCGAGAGGCGGGTGTCCCACTCCCCGAACCGCTCGGGCTCCGCCCGGATGAGCGGGATGAAGAGGGCGGGCCGAAGCAGGGCATCGAGGATGTGGTCGGGGTCCAACCCGTGGGCGACCAGGATGGCCGCGGTGGCCTGGCTCAGCTGTCCTCGGTTGGCCGTGACGTCGCCCAGGAGGAGGCGGACGTTCAGGACGGCGATCCCCTCGTTCTCGGACTGGGAGGTCAGGAAGTGGCCCGCGAATTCGATGCCGTTCTGGAAGTTGTCGGCCACGGCGGGGTGTCGCCCCTCCTGGATGGACTCAAAGCCGTAGTCCCACCAGCTCAGGAAGGCGGGTCGGTCCCAGGTCGGCACGATGTCGGCGTCCTGCTCCTGCAGCCACGACCATGCCTGGGGGAAGTACCGGCTCGGCAGGGGGAGGGTGTAGCCAAAGGCCCCGAAGTAGAAGAGACCCTGGTCGGCGGCGGGGGGCCGGAGGAAGTCGGGGGTCACGCGGAGGACCTCCTGCTCCAGGTCCTCCTTGATTTCGAAGGGACTCCCCGCGTCCACCGCGAACCAGGTGTTGGGGAGCACCACCAGGAAGGTCACTAGGAGGACCCCCACCACATGGCGGATCTTGATGCCCCGGCGCAGGGCCCCGAGGCGGCTCCCTCCCGTAGAGGCCACGGCCTTCCCCACCTGGTCCAGGCCGAGGCGCTCGACGATGAGGATGACAATCCAGGCGGAGGTGATGGCGAAGGCCGGCGAGGCGTTGAAGAGGAACCGGACGGCGGAGAGGGCCATGAAGATGGCCGCCACGATCCACACCAGGACGAACAGGAAGTCAGGACGTGGGCGACGGAGAAACTGGAGGGCCAGGAGGACGACGCCCGCCAGGGAGAAGTAGAAGGTCACGGCGCCGAAGGACAGGATGACCTGACTCAGGTTCGGCGGCTGTGCCTCGGCGATGGTCTCGAAGACCTTGTTGGGGACGAAGTAGCCGAGACCGGAGCCCACGGCCGCGGCCACGGTGGGGCTGTAGACAGCGGCGATGGCGGTTCCCGCCGCAAACCCCAGGATGATGGGCGGGACCACCAACATCCAGGGCAGCCGATGGAAGACGGTGAAGACGAGCCCTACCCCCAGGGAGGCCAGGAAGAGGTAGAGGGGGACGTCAAACCAGGTCCGTACCTGACCGGAGGTCACGTAGTAGGGAGCCGCCAGGAGGTGGGCGGTGCCCAGGGTCACGGCGAAGACAAGGAGGATGCCCAAGGGGTCCTGGTTCCGAATCTTGTGGACCAGGAGCTGCGCCAGGAAGTAGACGACGATGATGACGACGGCGTAGGCCCACCCCTTCCACGTGAGGGCGATGGCGGCCAGGGCCGTGCCGGCCATGATGGAGAGTAGGATGGTTCTCCGGTTCTCCCGGACCAGGTCCCGGAGCCCTCCCACGACGGCACGAGGCCGCCACCATGCCTCCACCCAGGGGCGCTCCCGCAGCCCCGCGAGCGCCTTGAGGAGGAAGTAGAAGGCGGTGACGACGAAGAAGAGGACGAGGGCGTCGTGGTCCCCGTTGCTCAGGGGCGTCCGCTGGATATGGGCCGGCAAGAGGGCCAGGAAGAAGGCCGCCACGTAGGCCGTCCGGCGCCCGAATATCTCCTTCGCCAGGAAGTAGGTCGGGAAGATCGTGAGGGCCCCCCAAACGGCCGTGGAGAACAGGAAGGTCTGGCCGACGCCGGCCGGAACGGACCCCTGCAGGTTGCCCACGAGCATGCCTACCAGGGCGACACTCCACGCGTAGAGGGGAGGCCGGGGGTTCAGCATCCCCACCGGAAAGTTGAGCATGCGGTCCTGCAGGAGGTGCCGCCCAGTGGTGACGATGTTGTCTAGGATCCAGCCGAAGTAGTAGGAGTCGGAGCCGCCCGACACGAGGAAGTCGCGGACGGCCAGGTCAAAGGCGAAGTAGGCCCGGAGGAAGAGGGCCACGGCGAAGAGACCGCCGAGAACGAGGACCGGGCTCACCCTTCTCCGTAGGGTTCCCTCGGCTTCCATGACCCACCCGTTGAG
>JBHIDH010000027.1:0-15041 GCA_046759985.1 Thermoplasmata archaeon | reverse complement strand
CCTGGGACTTACGTCCGCCGATTTCTTGCCTACTGGGCATCGACGGGCCCGCTGGGATTCGAACCCAGGTCCCCGGCTCCGAAGGCCGGAAGGATAGTCCGCTACCCTACGAGCCCGAAAATCAGTATCGAGAACCAGCGCATAAAGATGCAGAACGTTACCGCGGCCCTGTGAATCTCTCATCTGCATCGGACCCTTCCGCCCCGGACATAGGAATAAATACAATGTATTCCATCATATTCGCATGCCGGTCACAACCGTCCGGCTGGACGACGAGACTCTTCGACGCCTTGACCGACTAGCAGAGCGAGAAGGCGTTGATCGCGCCACGGTCATTCGGAGGGCGTTGGAACGCGGCATGCGCCAGATCCTCCTCAACGGGGCGGCGGTTCGGTACCAACGGGGCGAGTGCAGCGCGGCGCGAGCCGCGGAAGACTCCGCCATCCCTCTCTGGGAGTTCCTGGAGTTCCTTCGCCAGCGAGGAATCCCGTTCCGGACGGATGAGGAGCACCTAGAGGCGCTCCTTGAGGAGCTGTGATGCGATCCGGCGTTGACGCTTCGCCCGTCATCTTCCTCGCCAAGCTGGATGTCCTGGACGTGCTCACCCACTACGATGAGGTCCTCACGACCCCGGAGGTGGTCGCGGAGGTGGCGCTAGAGTCCCGATCCGACGACCCGGAGTCACTGCGGATTCGCCGCACCTTGGAGACAGGAATCGTCAAGGTGGCGAAGGCCCGGGGGCGCCTCAAACGGGACTTTGGCCTGGGGCGGGGTGAGACCTCTATTCTCGTGCTTGCCCAGCAAGAGGGGCTAGATGAGGTAGTTATCGACGACCGCGCCGCCATCGGCGTGGCCAAATACCTCGGGCTTCGTGTGGTCAGCACTCCCTTTCTCCTCCTCCGGGAACGGGTGGCGGGCCGATGGTCACAGGAGCGGTTCGACCGCATCCTTAGCCAATTGCTGGCGGCCAACTACTACCTGTCGCCCCGCCTTCTTGAGCGAATCCGAGAGGCCGCCCAGCGAGGGAAGGACTGAGGCACGTAGCATTCGCCTCGTAGTACTCCACTCGGGACGCGCGGAAAGCGGGGAGGTAGGCCGCTACCTTACAAGCCCGAGGGATAGTACCGAGAACCAGCGCGCGTAGATGTTGAGAATTCCAGCATTTCAAACGGCATCACGGCCGGTGGAACAGGACGGAGTGGGTGGCCGGGGGGTCCGCTACCTCCCGCGAGGGCGGATCAACAGGCACTTGCCGGTTTCGGGTCGGTGCGAGAATCCCGTTGGCAGGGGGTATCACGGAGAAGGAGGCCTGCATTTCCCTTCCGAACGTTGGCGGGAAGATAGATTATTCCGTCTACTTCGCCTCGGAGGATGAGCAGTTTCCAGGATGGTGTGAAGACCTGGTGGACTACCTCTGGAATCAGGGCAAGTACCTGAAGTAAGTATTCGGTCGCTAACCTAGGAGGCTCTCGTAATTCTAAGCGAGGGCGCGATTCACTTTCTCGAAGTTCTCGACTGGGACAATTGAAATGCCTGGAAGGCCCAGCGGTCTCCCGCGTTGACTCTCAAGTCAACGCAAAGGATGGGTTGATACGTTTCCGGACCCAATCGTCTACCGAGACAGGGAGCCTGAGAATCCCTAGGAAGGACCGTCATGAGGCGCGTTCTCTGGATTGCAGTCGTCCTAGCAGTCACGGCGGCAGTCATCGGACTTTCGTGGTACTATCTCGCAGACCTATCGCCGCCGCGCGAAGGTTTTCTCGTTGAGGACCCCAATGGAGACCGCCTGGAAATTCGGGTGGACCCTAGCCGGCAGGAGGCCATAGACGCCCTAATGGAGATGCACGTGACGGGGGAATCCAAGTGGGTAGGGGGCGAGATCGAGAGCTTCGAGAACGAGTTCGGCTTTCGATTCAAGCCCAACACCATCGTGGTGGCAGACCTTACTGCGGAAGGGGCGCAGGCCGTGTTCTACCGTACCATTCAGGACGATTTCGCATACTGGCAGGCCTTTGGGGCGGTCTATGTCGAGGGAAACGTCGTGTTCACTCCCCCGTAGTTCGGGACGAGGAGGAAACCGATTTCGACTCTACTCGCACTGTGGGCTTCAAGCTCAACCCAGAGAAGGGTCAAATTCCCTCTACGTGAGGGGGCTTTCCCTCTACGTGAGGGGGCTTCCGGCGGTCACCTTGCCTCAGCCAAGCGGCCTCGCGACATAGACACCTCTCCCCTAATGAAGGGAGTCGGAGGATGATCCGGAGGACTTGTGAGGCTCTCCTTCCTTGCTGGCTTCGAGAGAGGACCCAAGACTGAAGAGCCCCCCGTTCGGACTTCGGAAGACTCAATGAATAGGCACTTGTGGAAAGTTCAAGCGGGTTCAGAAATAACGGAGACGGGCTAGTTCAGTACCCTACGAGCCCAGTCGGAGTACACCTCAGGCAGAATACTCTTCTCCCCATTGCGAAGGTGTCCTACCCTTCCACGAGGTTCCGGTATTCCCCGGCCGTCAGGAGGCCCTCGGCCTTCTCCTTGAGATCAAAAGCAACGAGCCATCCCGACTCGTAGGGGGACTCGTTCACCAGCTCCGGCCGGTTGTCCAGCTCGTTGTTCACCTCGGCCACGGTCCCGGACACGGGGGCATAGATCTCGGAGGCCGCCTTCACGGATTCGACCACCGCAAACTCCTCTCCTACGGCGAACGCAGAGCCCACGGCGGGGAGCTCCACGTACACCACATCGGTCAATTCGTTCTGGGCGTGGTCGGTGATGCCCACCACGGCCCGCCTTCCCTCGATGCGGACCCACTCGTGCTCCTTCGTGTAGCGGAGGTTCTCGGGCACATCGGACATGGCCGCCCCCTCGGCCTACGCCCCGGCCCTAATCAACCTTTTCCGATGCCAGAGGAGGAAGCTTGCCCAGTTGCGCCAGAACGGACTCCCGGATCGCCTTCGGGCTCAGAAGCTTGCGCACCCGCTTGCCCCCCTGGAGGTACGGGACGAGCACGTCCTCCATGGCCCCCTGACAGCGGGGGCAGGCGGGAGGCGTCGAACCGACTTCGTACGTGAAATCCTCCGGGCAACGAAACACCCGCTTCCGCCCGCTGTACTTCCCCCGCTTCGCGGCGGGGCGACCTGCCACCTCCACGATGTCCAGGGCGAAGTTGACGGTGGGCGCATCCGAGACGCTGGTCCCCACGCCGAAGCCCACGGCGCCCGCCGTGACCAGGTCCGGGATGGTCTGTTCGTCCAGCCCACCCGATACGTAGATCTTCACGTTCTCGTAGCCTCGCTGGTCCAGCTCCCACCGCACCTCCCGGACAATCTCGGGGAAGTCCCCCTTCCGGGAAGGGGGGGTGTCCAAACGAACGCCCGCGAGGGCGGGGACGGATTCGGCGGCCACGAGGGCCTCCCGGACCTCGTCCAAGTAGGTATCGACCAGGGCGATCCGGGGGACCCCGGCCTCGACGTGGCGGTCAAAGGCCTGAAAGGCCTCCTCCGGGCTGCCCAGGACGACGGTGAGCGCATGGGGCATGGTGCCTCGGGGCGCCTGTCCAATCAGGTCCGCCCCCATGAGGCCGGAGACGGCATCCAACCCCCCCGCGTAGGCGGCCCGATCGATCATGGGTGCCAGGGCCGGGTGCATCCGCCGCACCCCGAAGGACATGACCTCGTGGTCCCCCACGGCCCGCTTGACCCGCGCGGCCTTGGTCGCGATGGCGGTGGCCTGGCAGAGGAGGCCCAGCAGGGGCGTCTCGTAGCGGGCGAAGCTCCCGTAGGGCCCGTCCAACACGACCACCGGGACCCGGACGCCCCCGTGACTTCGGGGGGCGAAGAGCGTTCCCTCCGGCAGGGCGTACAGGTCGAGGGGTCGCCCCTCGAGGAGGTGCACAACCTCTTCGAGGCCGCAGAAGATCCCCCAGGGCCACGCCTGGGGCAGGCGGCCCGCGGTCACCTCCGCCACGACGGGCTCCGCGTCCTTCCCCTCGGCCTGGAGGATCTCCTCCGTTCGCTGGAAGTACACGTCCGTCGTCCGGCCGGCGAGGATGTCCGACTCGTCGGCGATATGGAATCGTTCCAAGGGTCCGCCTCCTGATGGGGTTCGGGCCTGCTCTATCCTCCGCCCCGACGGTAAAGGTTGCGGAGACGGCGAGCACGCCGCGCGGCGGGGGATTGGAGGCAAGATTGGCCCTACTACGGAACGGGCTCGGAGGTCTGGGCGGTGAGCCTCGCAGGGCTCAGGAGGGCTCTTCGAGGAACCTAGCGGGTCCGTCGGTCCAGCTCGTTGTGGACGAGGACGATGGCGTGGTCGGCGTGCAGGGATCGCGGGCCGACCCGGACGACCCGGGGCCGGCATCCCCGAACGGCCGCCTCCTCCTCATGGGTTAGGTCACGGTGATCCGAGAGCAGAAAGGTGGCCGGCATCCCGAGGGTCGCGCGGCGGATGTCCTCCCCCTCCTCCTGGAGGTAGACCAGCTCATCCCGATGCGCCTCCAGAAGCGGGGAGAGGCCGCGGGACGCGACGTAGATCCCCGGGCCGCTCGAACCTTCGACGGGGGAACGGAGGGCCTGGCGGAGGAGTGCGGCGGTGCTTCGCTCGTCTGGATTGAGATGGCGGAGCTCGGAGCCCACGAGGCGCAGGGTCCGGGGAGGTCGCGGAGGGCCGAGCAGAATCAGGTAGAGCTCGGTGTCCCGCCGCAGGTCGTGGGAGAGCATGAAGGCGGCATTCACGCAGCGAAGCAGGATGTCCAGGCGTCCCGTGGCCCCGGCCAGGTCGTCGAGACCAAAGTCCCCCGCCGTCCTGGCGTCGTGGCCCAGAACGATGAACCGCCGACTCGGCCCGGCGGGGTCCGCCCTACTTGAAGACAAACCCCGTCTCCTTGGCCCAGAGTAGGAGGTCCATGTGGCCCACGGGAATGCCCATCCGCTCGCAGAAGGCCTGGAGGCGCCCCTCGATCGCGAGGTAGCCGCCGCGAGTCAGGCTCGGAGGAGGGCCGTCGATGACGCCGAGCCCCGCCAGGTTGCGGAGGACGTGGCGGTCCAGAATGGCCAGGTCCTCTCCCAGGCCGATGTTTCGCAGGAAGTGGGAGGCCTCCTTCGGGCCGAACCCCAGGACCTCCTCCTCCAGCCATTCCCGTAGGGCCGGAGGGGAGTGAGCTCGCGCCTGCAGGTCCCGGCGAATCGTGGGGCGGGGCTCCATGAATCGCCGACGGGCCCCCACAATCCAGCGGGACTTGTTCTCGTGAAAGCGGACGGCGCAGCCCCGCAGGACATCTCGGACCCGTTCCCGCTCCCCCGCCAGGAGGAATCCGCGCTCCCGGAGACGGCGGACGGCCTCCTCGCAGACAACGGCCGATGTCTGGACGGCGCAGAGACAGAAGGTCATCTCGGCGAAGAGGTCCTCGTCGCTGCCCCCGTCCCAGAGCGCGCGGAACGCCCGCAACCGGGCCTCGATGTCAGGCCGGAGCTCGCGGTAGAGGACCCGGAGTTCATCGCGGAGATGGGGTTCTCCCGCAGTCGCCACGGTGGCGTGCTGGACCCCCCGCGGCCCCGTCATCCCTTCTCCCAATTACCCCCAGCCTAAATCCGTTTGGATGCGTTGAGGGTCCACGAGGTTCGTCCCGTCAAACCGCGCTCGGTAGGCGTACACCTCGACCCCCCTCGCCCTGGCCTGCCGCAGGGCCTCACCAAACGCGGGATCCGTCTCGTCCCGGGGACGAAATGTGGCGGCATCGGGACGCTGCACCACGAAGAGGACAGCCGCCCGAAGCCCCTCGGCGACCGCTGCGGTCAGCGTTTCAACATGGCGTCGCCCCCGGACCGTCGGGGCATCGGGAAACAGGGCGATCCCGTCTTCCACCAGGGTGCAGGACTTGACCTCCAGGTAGCAGTCCCGACCATCGCGCAGGAGGAAGTCGATCCGGCTTTCACCCAGCGGCGCCTCCGGGCGGACAACCGGGTAGTCACGGAACTCGGGGAGGGCCCCTTGGGTGAGCCAGCCCCGTACGGCTTGGTTGGGGAGGCGCGTGTCCACCGACACCCACACCTCGCCCTGGCGCACGGCCACCAGGTCGAAGCCCGTCTTACGACGTGAGCGGGGGCGTCGTCGCAGGAGGACACGCGCGCCGGGTTGAAGCAGTTCGCGGAGCCGGCCTGGGTTGGGCAGATGGCAGAGGCGGCTTTGCCCGCTCCGCCGGACACGTACCAGAAACCGGTTCAAACGCTCCTCAAAGACGGCCTCCATGTGGCTCATACGGCCTGGTTCCAGTCCCGGAGGACCTGAATGAGGAGCCGCGCGCCCACGCCGGTCGTCTAGGACCCCGTCCAAGACCCCCGGAAGGCTACATGGGTGGGTCCTATGAAAGGTACGCGCGCACGGGCGTCCCCCAAGGGTTTTAGAGGACCTGGGACCTTCCGCCCCCCACCTCAGCAGCCATCCACCGGAGGGCCTTGGCCCTGGTGGACGAAGGGGGATGGAAGAAATGGGAGCTGGAAAAGAAAACCTCAAGCGTCTCGTGGAGCGGGTCCTTCCCGCCGAGACAGCGTACGCCCACTGCGACATACCCTGTGGCATCTACGACCCCCACCTGGCCCAGGTGGCGGCCCATACGGTCATCCGCATGGTGACCCTCATGGACGAACTCACGGGCAAGACCCCGGCCGATCCGAGTCCGGAGCAGCGGGCACACTACGCCCACGACATGGCCCGGTACGTGGAGACCAAGGAGAAACACGCGGAGATCGCCAAGCACGAGATCCGCATCCTCTGGGGCGACTACTTCAAACCCGAGCACGCGGAGTCGTTCCCGGAACTGAACGGCCTCGTCTGGGACGTGATGAAGTTGGGCTCCCAGGCGAAGCAGACGGCCGACCTCCAGGTCGGGGAGAAGCTCCTGGAGGCGGTCAACCAAATCGCGGAGATCTTCTGGCAGACGAAGGGCGTCAAGACCGTGCGCGCCGGGTCCTTCTATCCGACGGAGCGAGAAATGGTCTACCCCGTGGTGGGGTAGGCCCATCAAAGCTAGGCTGGGCATGCTCCCCGTGCGGCGCTACAAGGTCAAGGATCGAAGCATGGAGCCCGCCCTCCCGGAGGGGTGCTCGGTCCTCGTCAACCGCCTCGCCTATCGGTTGGGGAGGCCCCGGAAAGGGGACCTCGTCGTGCTTCGCCACCCGACCACGGGTCGCGTCCTTGTGAAGCGCGTGTCCGAGGTGGAGGGAGACGAGGTCTTCGTGACCGGCGACAACCAGGCCTACAGCGTGGACAGCCGTGTGTTCGGGGCCGTCGAAACCCGGCATCTCGTGGGGAAGGTCATCCTGAGCTTTCGGTAGCGGGCGTTCCCGACTTCCGCCCGCGTTCGGCCGCCGGCTCACTCCTTCAGGAGACCGTACCCGTAGACCAGGGCGGCGACCGTGCCTCCAAGAAGGGGGCCGATCCAGTACACGACCTGGTCCAAGGTGTAGAAGCCGATGGGGATCGCCGTGCCCACGTAGCGAGCCGGGTTCATGGCGGCTCCGGTGAGCGCCCCGCCCACCAGGATGTCGAAGACCAGGACGAGGCCAATGGCAAACCCCGCAATCTGGCCGGTCCCCCGCTTGTCCACCCCGGTGGCAAACACGGTAAACACGAGGAAGAAGGTCAGGATGGCCTCGATCCCGATGGCGACGGGGATTGCGGTGACCGCCCCCAGCTGAGGCGTGCCGAGCTTGATACCGTTGAGGTCCCAGGCGGACGAGGGGAAGGCGAAGAGCAGTAGCACCCCGCCCACGACACCCCCGAGGAGCTGGGAGACGATGTACAGCACGGCGTTGGTCCCGTCGATCTTCCGGGCCACGAGCTGTCCGATCGTCACCGCCGGGTTGACGTGACCGCCGGAGATGTGCATCGTCGCGGTGACCATCACCGCCAGCACGATGCCATGGGCGAAGGCGATGCCCAGGAGCCCAAAGCCTTGGGCCCCCAGGAGCTCGTTCGCGATGATGGAACCGCCGCCCGCGAAGACCAGGGCAAGGACCGCGATAAACTCGGCCAGGTAGGCCCGAGGGTGCAATTCAGCCATACCGCCCTCCTCCTGGTCGGGGGGAGGCCTCTCAGGCACTAAACGGTTTCGGCTCCCCGAAAGGCTCCCAGGTCGGGAGCCGAAGCGCGCCGGGCCTAGCCGATGTAGCGCGCGCTCCCCTTGTCAAAATCGGAAACGAGCTCCAGGGAGAACTCCCGGGGTTGCCAGGCGACCTCCGGGTAGACGAGGTTCGGGAAGAACGCGGCGTAGTCCTTGCCGATGTGGGTGACTAGGTGGTCGGGGCCGAAGGCCTCCTCGCTCAACCGTGCGACCGTGGGCCGGACCGTTCCCTCATCCAGGTAGCCCAATGTGTGCAGGTACTCGTGGAGGAGAACGTTGAAGGCGTAGGGCTTGAAGAGCTCCGGGTTCGTGTCCTTGATCCGGAGGAGGGGGACCTTGTTCATGACGATCACGTTGCTCCCCACGGCGTGAAACCCGCCGATGAAACCGCGAGGGTGATTGCCCAGGTCCGCCAGCCCCAGCATGAGGCCCGCCCGGATCCGTCCGAGGTTGTCCTGGACGACCCGCTTGACGAGCTCAAAAATCTCCGCCAGGCCCGAGGCCGCCTCGAGGTCTTCGGGATACCCCATCGGCGTAAACTAGGGTCCCCTCCTTTAGTAGGTTTCTCCCCCAGAACGGGCGAGACCGCGAACCTTTTGAGCCGGGGGCCGCTCTCCTGCCTGGTGGACCTGCTCCTTCCCCTTGCGCGGCAGTGGGTGGCCGGAAACACCTTTGCGGAGGGACTCCGGCGGGCCCGCGAGGCAAACAAGCGCGGCCTGGGGGCCATCCTCAACTTCCTGGGAGAACACTACACCCGCCGGGAGGACGTAGAGGCCACCCTCCGGGAGTACCGGGCCATCCTGAGGGGCGTTGAAGCCGATGGGCTGGATGCCTCCATCTCCATCAAGCCCACCCAGTTCGGCCTCGGCATCGACGAGGCGTATTGCCGGCACAACCTCGAGGAGATTCGGGAGCTCTGTCGCGCGCAGGGGATCTTCCTCTGGTTTGACATGGAGGACACGCCGTACACCTCGTCGACCCTTCGCATCTACGGGGAGACCCGGGAGGCCTACCCCGAGGCGGGCGTGGCCCTGCAGGCCAACTTGCACCGGACGGAGGCGGATCTCCGTGCCCTGATGCCCCACGGCATTGTCCGCCTGGTGAAGGGGGCCTACCGGGAGGACCCCCGCATCTCGTACCGTAGCAAGGGGGACATCGACGCGAACTACCGGACGTTGATGCGCGTCCTCTTCGAGGAGGGGCGACGGTTCGCCCTGGCGACCCACGACGACCGCCTCATCGGCGAGGGGTTGGCCCTCCAGGCACGCTACCAGCGGAGCGTGGAGTTCCAGACCCTGATGGGGGTGCGAGATCCCCTCAAGCAAGACCTGCGCGCCCGCGGGTTGCGGACCCTGGAGTACATTCCCTATGGGCCCCGCTGGTTTGCGTACTTTACGCGGCGGCTCCGGGAACGACCCCGGAACGTCATCCTGATGATGCGCTCCTTCGTGAGTCCCTAGTCCCCAGGGTCGTCAGAATGGACAAGAAGACCTTCCAGCGGGTCCTGGCAGCCGTCCTCCACGACTACCCGGTCCGGGACTGGACCCGGCAGATGGACCCCTTCGAGATCCTGGTCGCCGTGGTCATTTCCCAGAACACGACGGTGCAGAACGAGCGGCGGGCCCTCCGAAACCTCCGGGCCTCCCTCGGCATCACCCCGGAGCGCATCGCGGCCGCCGGACTCGGCGTGCTCGAGGAGGCTCTGCGGCCGGCCGGCCTGTACGTCGCCAAGGCGCGATGGCTCAAGGCAATCGCGCAGCACCTCCTAGACCGCCACGGGGGCGACCTGCGCCGACTCATCCGGCCCCCCCTGGAGCGGGCTCGCCAGGCCCTCATGGACCTGGAGGGCATCGGGCCCAAGACGGCGGATGTCGTCCTGGCCATGGTCGAAGACTACCCCACCATGCCCGTGGACACCCACATCGCCCGGATCGCTCGTCGCTGGGAGATCGGGCCGGGCCGGAGCTACGAGGAGGTCACGGAGGCCCTCAAGGCGTGGATCCCCCCGGACCGACGGCGCGAGGCGCACCTGGCCCTCATCCGGTTCGGCCGGGAGACCTGTACCGCTCGCCGACCGAAGTGCCCCAGCTGTCCCGTGGCCCCGCACTGTCCCTTCCTTCGACAGATCCGGGCGGGCGAGATCCAGATTCCCCTCCACGAGCCCTCGGGCCGGACCTAGCCTCGTCCACAACTTCGCGCTGAAGGGCATTGACCCAAGCGGTCTCTCCCTTCTCCTCCTGTACTCGGGAATACGTTCCAAACGCTTATCAAGGGTCAGAATCTCATTCCCGCCGATGGAGCGTTTCTCCCACGACCTCGTCATCGTGGGCGGAGGCGCCGCAGGCCTCCGGGCCGCCATCGCGGCGGCGGAAGAGAACCCCCACCTGGACATCGTCCTCGTCTCCAAGGTGTACCCCATGCGGAGCCACACCGTCTCCGCCGAGGGGGGCCTGGCCGCCGTCCTGCGGGACTACGACACCTTGGACCTCCACGCCTTCGACACGATCAAGGGGAGCGATTTCCTCGCCGACCAGGACGCCGTGGAATGGTTCACTCAGGAGGCACCCAAGGAGATCATCCGGCTGGAGCATTGGGGGTGTCCCTGGAGCCGGGAGCCCGACGGTCGCATCGCGGTCCGGGCCTTCGGGGGCATGAGCGTCAAGCGGACGATCTTCGCGGCGGACAAGGTGGGCTTCCACCTCCTCCACGCCCTGTTTCAACATAGCCTCCGGTACGACAACATCCAGCGGCTGGATGAGTGGTTCGTCACCTCCCTGGTGCGGGAGGGGGACCGCGTCATCGGGGCCACGGCCCTGGACCTCCGCACGGGAACCCTGGCGGGCCTGTCCGCCAAGGCCTTCATCCTCTGCACGGGCGGGGCCGGCCGGGCCTACGAGTTCACCACGAACGGCATGGTCAAGACGGGGGACGGCATGGCCATGGCCTACCGGGCGGGGGCGCCCCTGAAGGACATGGAGTTCGTCCAGTTCCATCCCACGGCCCTGCCGGGGACGGGGATCCTCATCACAGAGGCCTCCCGGGGCGAGGGAGGCTATCTCCGGAACGCGGACGGGGATCGCTTCCTCAAGGACTAC
The DNA here is from genome assembly GCA_046759985.1 of Thermoplasmata archaeon. Taxonomy (GTDB): domain Archaea; phylum Thermoplasmatota; class Thermoplasmata; order RBG-16-68-12; family JAJISG01; genus JAJISK01. Next base: position 3,833 of record JBHIDH010000027.1, on the reverse strand, counting down.
GTCCCGGGAAAGATGGAGCTAGGCCCCCGAGACCTCCTCTCCCGAGCCATCATGAGCGAGATCCGCGAAGGGCGAGGCATCGAAGGGCCCTATGGCACCTACGTGCACCTGGACCTCACCCACCTGGGGCGGAAGGTCCTGAAGGAGCGACTCCCCATGGTTCAGGAGTTGGCGGAGAAGTACGCGGGCATTAACCCCGAGAAGGAGGCCATCCCGGTCCGACCGGCGGTCCACTACATGATGGGGGGCGTCCACACCGACGCGGCGGGCCAGACCCCCCTGGGGGGCCTCTACGCGGCGGGGGAAACGGCCTGCGTCAGCATCAACGGCGCGAACCGTCTTGGCTCCAACTCCCTGACCGAGTGCCTGGTTTTCGGGGCCCGCGCGGGGCTGGCCGCCGGTCGGTACGCTAGGGAGGCCCGGACCGTCGCGGTGCCCACCGACACCTTGCAGGCGGAGGAGGCGCGGCTCTACGACGACCTCCTGGGGCACGAGCGAGGCGGTTTTGGCGTTGCGGAAATCCGGGACAACCTCCGGACGACCATGGAAGAGAGGGCCGGCATCTCCCGGGACGAGGACGGGCTCAAGGAGGGAGCCAAGACGGTGGCCAAGTTGAAGGCGTCCTTCGAGAAGGTGGAGGTGGCCGACAAGGACCGGGTCTTCAACACGGAGCTCGTCTCCGTCCTCGAGCTGGATTCGATGCTCCAGGTGGCCGAGACGGTGGTCCACTCGGCCCTGCGGCGCACGGAGACACGCGGGGCCCACTTTCGGACGGACTTCCCCGGGCGGGACGACGCGAACTTCCTGACCCATACCCTGGTGAGGCCCGGGGAAACGGGGCCCGAAATCGAGTACCTGCCGGTGACCATCACCCGATGGAAGCCCGAGGCACGGGTGTATTGAGCATGGCGGATGAGGTTGTCCTGCGGGTCACACGCTACCGGCCCGAGCAGTCCCTCCTGCCCTTCCAGGAGGACTTCACCGTGCCGTTCCGGCGGGACATGATGGTCTTGGACGCCCTCAGCTACGTGAAGGATCACATGGACGGGAGCCTCGCCTTCCGGTGGTCCTGTCGCATGGGCATCTGCGGCAGCTGCGGGGCCTCCGTGGAGGGCACCCCCCGTCTCACCTGCTCGACCTTCCTCCATGAGCTCCGGAGGCCCATCGTCCGGGTGGGACCGCTATCCCACTTCCCCATAATCAAGGACCTCGTCGTCGACATGGACAGCTTCATGGAGAAGCTGCGGCTGGTCATGCCCTGGATCGTCCGAGACGACCCGAAGCCCCTGGAGCAGGGGGAGTACCTCCAGCTCCCGGAGCAGGTCGACCTGTACCGCCAGCAATCCCTCTGCATCAACTGCATGATCTGCTACGCCGGCTGCCCCGTGTACGGCCTCGACCCGGAGTTCATCGGTCCGGCGGCCCTCGCCCTTGCCTACCGCTACAACATGGACACGCGGGATCACGGGTCGGAGGAGCGTCTCGCGCGCGTGGTCGGGCGGTCGGGCGTGTGGGACTGCACCTTCGTCGGGGAGTGCTCCGTCGTCTGCCCGAAGGATGTGGACCCCGCGGGGGCCATCCAGCGTCTCAAGGCCCCGGGCGCGATCCAGGTCGCGAAGAGCCTGCTGCCCCCCATGCTCCGGAGGTGAGACGACGGCCGAGGGCGGCGCGAAAACCTACACCCCCCCGATCCGGGCGAGTTGGTGGCTCCGCAACCCTCGCTACTTCCTCTACATGCTCCGCGAGCTCACCTCCCTCTTCATCTTCCTCTACGTCCTCGCCTTCGTCGTCCAGTTCTTCCTCCTCGCGGACCGGTCCGCCTACGAGGCCTTCCGGGCTCTCACGACCTCCCCCGTCTTCCTGGCCTTCACCGGGGCCGTGTGGGTCATGGCCGTCTACCACGCCATCACATGGTGGTCCCTGAACGCCCGGGTCTTTCAGATCCGCCTCGGCGGGCGAAACCTCCCCCCCGCCGCCTTGTTCGTGGGGGGCATCCTCATCTGGATCGTGGTCAGCGGCCTGGTCTACTTCCTGATCTTCCGGGGGTTCTGAATGGAGGCGGACACGAGCTCGGCGGTGTTCTGGCAGTTCTTCGCCCTGGGAGGCTTCGTCGTCGCCCTGCTCCTGCCGGTTCACATCATCCTCTTTCACGCGGGGACGGACCTGGGGCTCCTGGAACAGGACCTCTCGACGTACGATGCCATGCTGGCCTGGGTGGCGGATCCCCTCGTGAAGGTCTACCTCGTCGTGCTCGTGGGAGGCGCCCTCTTCCACGGGGCCCACCGCTTCAAGTACGTCCTCTTCGACTGGGGCATGACCCGCTCCTACCGGGGGGTGGGCACCTTCCTCTACGTCATCGCGGGTCTGGCGACGGCCCTGACCGGCCTGGTGGCGTTCCTCGGGACCTGACGGACTCTTCATAAGGGAGTCGGCAGTCCCTCCCGCGACCATGGCCGCACCCCCCTTCGCGAAGCTCGAGCCGCCGACCGAGGGGCAACCCATCCAGCCCCAGAAGGGACGGCTCTCCGTCCCGGCGGACCCCATCATTCCCTACATCCCGGGCGACGGCATCGGGCCGGAGGTCGTGGGGGCGGCCCGCGGGGTACTAGACGCCGCCGTGGAGGTTGCCTACGGCGGGGACCGTCGCCTCGTCTGGTGGCGCGTCCAGGCGGGGAGCGAGGCCGAGGAGACGTACGGCGAGCTCCTCCCCCCGGATGTCTTCGCGGCCATCCGCCACTACGTGGTCGCCCTGAAGGGTCCCCTGACGACCCCCGTCGGCGGCGGCTTCCGGAGTCTGAATGTCACCCTCCGGCAACGGTTGGACCTCTATGCCAACGTTCGGCCTATCGCCTGGATCCCCGGGGTCCCGAGCCCCCTGAAGCACCCGGAGCGCGTGGACCTGGTCGTGTTTCGGGAGGCCACGGAGGATGTCTACGCGGGCATCGAGTGGGCCGCGGGGAGCGAGGACGCCCGCAGGCTCCTGGGATGGTTGGAGGACGCCTACGGCCTGCGGCTGGAGAACGACCCGGCCCTCGGCCTGAAGCCCGTGAGTGAGTTCGCCAGCAAGCGCCTCGTCCGGAAGGCCCTGGCTTACGCCGTCGAGCGGGGACGGGAGAGCGTGACCCTCATGCACAAGGGGAATATCATGAAGTACACGGAGGGGGCGTTCATGCGCTGGGGATACGAGGTGGCCACCCAGGAGTTCCGCGAGCACGTGGTCACCGAGGAGGAGGTGCGGGATCAGCACGGCGGGGTGACGCCGAAGGGCAAGGTCCTGGTCAAGGACCGGCTCGCGGACAACATGCTGCAGCAGCTCCTGACCCGGACAGCAGAATACGACGTGCTTGCCACCACGAACCTGAACGGCGACTACGTGTCCGATGCCGCCGCGGGCATGGTCGGGGGCCTGGGCGTCGCACCCGGGGCCAACCTCGGCGACCCCGTGGCCCTTTTCGAACCGATTCACGGCAGTGCTCCGAAGTACACGGGGAAGGACGTGGCCAACCCCACGGCGGAGATCCTGGCAGGTGCGATGCTCCTGGAGTACATCGGTTGGGCCGAGGCGGCCGAGATGGTACGGGGAGGAGTCAGGCGAGCCATCCAGGCGAGAGGGGTGACACAGGACCTCGCCAGGGAAATCGAGGGGGCGCATACGGTGGGGACAATGGACTTCTCTCGGCGAGTTGTCGGGTCGCTGCCGTGAACCTGACCAGCATCCCCCGGTCGGCCATCCTATGCCCGGCCATGGAGTTCCCGTGATGGAATGAGCCCAAGCAAGGGAACGGCATGGGCGGTCGCCGGCGTCTCGATAGGAATCCTCGGCCTCGCGATTT
>JBHIDH010000026.1:0-15698 GCA_046759985.1 Thermoplasmata archaeon | reverse complement strand
TCCTCCCCCTGCGGATGCGATACACACCGCCGTCCTTCTGGCTGCTGGGCATCCTCCACTCGTTCTTGAGGAAGCGCTCAACGGTTAGTCCCAGGGACAAGAGAGCCAAGGCTCGGATCTGGCGAGGATCGGCTTCATCGTAATCCATCACTCATTCCTCCCTCTTAGGTACCTAATAGTCCAGGGTACCTAAGTACCTTTCGGTACCTAAAGTAAAAGTACTCCCCCGCTTATTCACGGTCGTGAAGCTCCAGAAGCAGTTGAGCCGGCGAGTCAGGGGCAAGGAGTATCCCAAGTGGCTCGTGGTGATTCCTCCCAAGGTTATCGAGGAGCTCGGATGGAAAGAGGGTGACGAACTTCACCCCATGATTGACGAAGGAGAATTACGCGTCAAACGTGCCCAGGGAGCGGAGACCGAATGAAGTGGGGCAATCAATGCGCACGGACCATGTCGCCGTCCACTGTAGCGGCAGATCGAGGCGGCCGACTCGAGCTCTTCGATCTGACGAATGAAGAGACCGAGACCATGAAGGGCATCGATGCCTGAAGCCACCTTTCTCAAGTCCAGCTGAGCACCAACCAAGTTGAAACAACGCATGACTTGGGTGCCTAAGCAACTCCGATTGCAACAGAACCGACCCTACCCACTTTCGCCCACCCCCTCCCCTAGCTCTTAAGCGGGGGAGGAACTCGGTCCGCGGGAGCCAACGTGCCGGACGCCCTCGCAGAGATTGGCCCGCGGACGCGCGAGAAGCTGTTGGAGGCCTTTGGCTCCCCTGAGGGGGTGCAGGCGGCCGCCCAGAGGCTCGAGCTTCACCGGTTTGTCGCGATTCGCGGCATCTCCCAGCAGCGGGCCGTCGGCCTCATGTCCCGCTTCTTGGGGCTCCGGGATTTCCGGTTCCTCCGGACGGAGACGGCACAGGCGATTTACCAAGACATCTTGCGGCGGCTTCAGGAGCATGCCCACACCGCTTATGCCCGAAACAAGGTCCTCCTGCTGCGGCCCCTGGACGACCCGGCGGAACGCGAGGCCCTCCTGGCCCGGGTGATGGCCGCGAAGGAGCGGGTGCGCCACGTGGGCCGGGACCGGGCCGCGAAGCTCCTGGGCCGCCTTCCGAACCTGCGGAAGCCGCGACCCGTCTTCGACTCGGCCAAGGTGGTGGTCGCGGAGGACTCGAGGCTTCTGGAGGAGTGGCAGCCCTTCCAGCGCTATTGCGAAATCCTCCTCCCCGCCGACCTCCATCGGCCCGAGGACTACGACCTCATCCTGTACGTCGCCCCTTCGGGCTCGGCCGATGTGCCCCCGATGGACCAGGTCCACGTCGTCCTGGGGCGCCCCGAGGCCTGGCAGGTCTTCCCCGAGTCCATCGTCGACTTCTTCCGGGCCAACGAGGAGGTCCTCCGGATCCTTCGCGATCTGGGACCCTATCTCGGAGACCTGGTGGGCGTGGAGCGGGTCCTCGATCTCCTGGGAAGCGTGCAGCCGATCGCGGCCGCGCCGCCGGAGGCCGCCCTGGAGGAAATCGCGAACGACCTGAACGATCGGCTGAAGGAGCGTCTGTCTCGCCTCTCCTTCGAAGGGGAGGAGGTGCTGGAGCTACTGGCGCAAGGGCTGCCGCCGCGCCTTCGCCAGGTGTTCACCGAGGTCCTGGAGGAGGGCGAGGCGGAGATCCTCCGCCGCACCGGACTTCGCGTCAAGCTGGAGCCCACTTATCCCCTCCGGCTGCCGGAGGAGGAGGTGGCCCGGGCGCTCCGAGGGGCACGACGCCGTGCGACCCTCCAGGCCTTCCAGTCGCTCCAGCGCGCGGCTCGACTCCTCATGGCCGCCGAAGAGGAGGTGCATCGCAGCTACCGGGCGGCGCTGGAGCTTGATTTCGACCTGGCGTTGGGGGGCTTCGCCCTGGATTACGACCTGCAGCCGCCCGCCTGGGGCGAGGAGATCCGACTACGGGGCGCCCTCCACCTCGACCTGGTGGACCGAGATGGCGCACAGCGGGTCGACTACGCCTTGGCGGACCCCCATCGGGTCGCCCTCCTGACGGGCGCCAACAGCGGGGGGAAGACCACCCTGCTGGAGACCCTGGCTCAGGTCTACGTCATGGCGACCATGGGGCTCCCGGTCAGCGCCCGGGAGGCGGTCCTCGCGCCCTTGGAGGCGTGTTATTTCTTCTCTCGGAAGCGGGCCCTCTCCGCCGGGGCCCTGGAGGGCTTCCTGACGACCTTCATGCCCCTCGCCCTCGACCCGCAGGCGAAGCTCATCCTGGCGGACGAGCTGGAGTCCCTCACCGAGCCGGAGGCGGCGGGCGCCCTCATCGCCACGTTCCTGGAGATGGCCCAGGCGCGCGGGAGCTACGCCGTCGTGGTCACCCATACCGCCCGTTCGGTTCTCCGTCGTGTCGACGTCCGGGTGGATGGCATCGAGGCCCGAGGCCTGGACGATGCGTACAACCTTGTGGTGGACCGGACGCCCCGGCAGAATCGGATTGCCCGGTCCACGCCGGAGTTGATCCTCCAGCGGCTGATGGCCCTCAAGCCGGCAGAGGAGGCCGAGATCTACGAACGCGTGCTGGCCAAGCTGCAACCGGGGGAGGCGGAGCGTCCACGCCTTCCCCCCGCTGGCCCCTCCTGAATGCGGACGGGTTGCTGCGGGGTGTGGGTCCCGGAGCCCGGCGGCGACGGGCGGTGCCTGCCCGCCTCCCTGCCACAGCCTCCCTTTCCGAAGGGCCGAGACCGCGGGAATCGCGGGCGTCACGGGGGGCCCCAGTATGCACCCAACCGGGCCGTGCTCAATCCACGTCGAAGTAGATGCGGACGGTCGCCCGGTAGTCGACGACCTTGTCCCCCTCGAGGCCCATCTCCAGCTCATGCACCCGCGCCCACTTCAGGTTTCGGACGCTCTTTGCCGCGGCCTGGACGGCGTTGTTGGCGGCCATGGCGAAGCTATCCTCCGAGACGCCCACGATGTTGATGACCTTCTGGACCACTGTCTCACCTAGCGAGGAATCCGGAGGTCGCGATAAGAGCCTTTCCTCTCCTTCCCGGCTTCTCTCGGGCGTCTGGGTAGGGGGAAGCCTTAAAGGCTAGCCACACATCCCGGCCTGGCGGATTGCCATGCGCCCCGGGATGCACTACGTATTCGTGTTCCTCCTGGTTGCCCTGTTCCTCGTGGCCGCCCCCGCCGGCGGCCAGGCGAGCGTGGGGCTGCCCACGTACACCGCGGGGGATTTCTGGACGTACGACCTCGCGCTTCTCGCCCCCCTCGATCTCCCCGAGAACACCTCCGCCGCGTTCACCCTCGCCGGGAACAGCACGGTGACGATTCAGGAGTCGGAGATGCGGAGCATCGGCGGCGAGATCCGCTCGGTCTTCCAGGCCACCCATGCCCTCCGGGCGAGCGCGGTGGGGAGCGCGAGTATCGCCTTCTTCGACGAGACGACGAACGCCACCTTTACCGCCGTCGCGAGCGTGGACGAGACGGTCTACCTCGACACGGAGGGCCTGGAAGTGTGGGAGCGGCACACCGAGTTCACCCTCGACGCGTCCGTGGACCTGGAGATCGGCGGCGTCACGGTATCGACCTCCATCGAGGCCAACGGGACGGTCGACCTAATCCTCAACTACACCGTCAACACCTGGAATTTCCCCCTGACGGTGGGCAACACCGGAGAGGAGCGGGTCAACGCCACCGGCTCGAGCTTCTTCCAGCTCACCTTCCTCGACGACGTGAACACTTCCTCGACCCCCCTCGCCTTCAACGCGACCTCCTCCTTCGAGGCCCTCAGCGAGGAGACCATCGACGTTCCCGCCGGGAGCTTCACCACCGTCGTGGTGGCGAACACGCCCGTGGCGGAGGAACCCCTCATGCCCACCAACGTGACCACCCTCGCCTACTGGTCGGGCGCTGTCGGTGCCCCCGTCCGGTATGTCGTCACGAACGAGACAGGGGAGGCGCAGGTGGAGCTTGTCCTCACGAGCTACCGGTACCAGGCGGCGGAGTCCATCTCGATCCTCGGGCTGGACATCGCGGTGGCCCTCCCGATCCTGGTCGGGGTTGCGGCCGTGGCCATCATCCTCGCCGTGGTGCTGGGCCGCCGTCGGCGGCGGCCCGCTGCCCCGCCCCCGCCGGGACCTTAGCCTCACCGCCAGGTCGTTGCCAGCAGCACGCCCAGGCCAAGGGTCTGCGTCCACGTGAAGAGGGCCACGTGAAGGTCGACTCCCGCGGCGTAGATGGACATCGAGGTGAGGTAGGAGAACAGGGTGACGGCGTTCTGAAGGAGGAAGAGACCCGCGAAAACCAGGAGACCGAGGGTGAAGCCCGTTCGCATCCGCTGGTACGTCGTCCCGTAGACGTACAGGAGGGCCCCCACGAAGAGGAGGTTGGCGACCGCCCCGCCGATGCTGACGTACATGAGCATGCTCATGGGCGCCTCCTCCTTCCCCCGACGGCGTTATTACCCTTTGCCAGAATTGCGCATCGATTTCGGTTCACGACGTGACCTCCTCCACGATCTCCTCCAAGAGCGGCAGATAGTGCTCCATCAGCTTCGACAGGAAGTAGGGGGACCCGTACGACCCCTCGGCCGCGTTCACCACGAGCTCGTGCCGCTCCAGCAGCCGCAGGTGATGGGTCACCGTCTTGTAGTTCAACCCCAGCCGTTCGGCCAGCTGATGGGGGTTCGAGGGCCGCTCGCCCAACGCCTGCAGGATGCGGGCCCGGTTGGGACCGCCCCGGCTACCCGCGATGAGGAACCAGAGGACCCTCTCCACGGGCGGAGAGCGAGGCCTGGGTATAAGACGCCGAGGCCGTCCCCTCGATCCCCCTCAGGCCGACAGGAGGGAGGGGACCCCCCGCTCCCGGACCCCCTATGGGCCAGCCGCCCCTCCTGACCCGCCTTGGCTTCCCCCTTCTCACCCCGAGACCGGGAGGCCTCCGCGTCAAACCATATTCTATGTAGCTATCCGGCCGAGTCACATATGCCCCATGGCCCCGGGGCCCCGAGGGGGGCGGGGACGGCCCCTTCAAGAATTGTTGAGTGCATGGCGGATCAGGTGCTTCTTCGGAATCTTGGTCCTGTCGTGGAGAAGGTCGAGGACCTTCCAGACTTTGGTATCGATGGTTGCCGTCGTGTCCGTCGTAGCTTCCATGCTGGTAGCGAGATAGGGATGGGGGATGTAAGAACCTGTTGACTCGAATAGGTTTACCGGGAAATGGCTAGGCCGGGGAGCCTGAGGACTTCCATCCCCGGACGGCTCGCTGCGCCCGCTTTCCGGTTGTCGCGATGTATCGCATGGCCACTCCAGGCGTCTCCCATCCCATCAGCTCCATGAGGGTAAAAGGGTTCTGGATGCGCCCCGCCCATTTCGTCGCGCTGTAGGCCCGGAGGGCGTGGGGAAAGATTGGGAGACGGAGCTTGGCCCGCCGTCCCGCGTTCCTGACCGAGAGCCAGACGGTCCCATGGCACATCTTCATCCTCTCCGCGTCCTTCATCGAGTCATCGAGAAGATTCCAAGCCGTCCGGTCCATGTCTCGGAGGGAGATCACCTTCGTCCTGGAGGCGCGGGAGGAGACCGCTTGATGGACATCGTTATGAAGACAGCCCTCCTTTGGGTCGCCCTCACCCTGTCTATCCTGGGAGTCGTGATCCTCCTGATGTCGGGGGGCTAGGATGCGGATCCTGCACGTCCAGAACCTGGCGAATATCGCCGTCTATCTCCGGGACGCCCAACGGGAGCTCGGCCACGAGTCTGTGGTGGCCTCCGTCTGGGACCGGGCGAACTACCTCAATTACCCCGAGGACTGGCGCTTCTTCCGGGGGGAGGACATCCTGGACAAGGCCACCTTCTTCGCCACGCTGTTCAGTCTCGTACATTGGGCCGAGGTCGTGCATCTCCACGGCGCGTTCGGCTGGAGACGCCTGCTCCGGTTGATGCGCCACATGGGCAAGACGATTATCCTCCACTTCCACGGGATGGGCAACCTCGGCAGGAGGCTCGGGTCCCTGGCCCATGCCACGCTGCTCGCCACCCCGGATCTCAAGCGCCATTGTCCACGAGGCATCTATCTGCCCAACGCCTTCGCGCCGCTGGATCCCGCCCCGCCCCGCCGGCAGAATGGCACCTTTCGGGTTGTCCATGCCCACACCCTGCGCGAGGACCTAGAGGCGGTAAAGGGGACGGAGACGATCCGGCGCGTCGTCTCCCGGATTCCCGGGGCCGAACTCGTAGAGGTCGCGGGGAGGACGCATGACGAGGCCTTACGCATCTACGCCTCCTGCGACTTGGCCGTGGACCAGCTCCGCATCGGCTGGTATGGGGCGTTCGCCCTCGAATGTATGTCCCTGGGCATCCCCACCCTGGGGTACGTGGATGAATCCCACGGATCCGGAAACCCCGTCCACCCTGTGAACGATCGGATTCTCGGGGAGACGATTGCGGCGTTCATGGACGATAAGGCGCTGCGTCGCCGCGTCGCGGAGAAACAGAGGAAGTTCGTCATCGAAGTCCACGATCCTGTGACGATCGCCCGTCGCGTGTTGGACATCTACGAGGACTCGGCTGCCGGCTTCGACGATTGATGAGCGTTCGTCGGCCACCGAAGAACAACCGTCCGTGTCTGTTCTGCCCGCAGGTGCATTGGCGGTAGTCCGCCCGGACGATGGCGAGTCGCGGCCACCCCTCATCATCGAACCCGGTATCGCGAATTGCCTGGGATGTCGATAAGAGCGCGTCCGTGCTTCATGTGGCCGTATGCACCTGCAAGATCCCGGTATGCCCGCTCGACCTCTACTTGGAGGGTCTCGGGCCGTCTCGCCAAGGCATCCTTATGCGCCTCGTCCTCCTCCCTGGCCTTCGTCTTCGTCTCCCTGATAAGCTCTACGCCGTCCATTCTCTACACCTTCTGTCTCGTCAGCGCCTCGTCCATGAGGCGCGTCCCTTCCTCGTCCTTACCGGGGTCCATCGGCCCCCCCCTTCATCGCGGCATAGCGGTCCACCAGTTCCGTATAGTAGTGGACGACAATCATCCCGCTCGGATGCGTGTTGAGATGCATATGCTGGTGGGGATCCGCAGCATCCCGAATCCAAAAGCCGATGGCGTTGAAGGAATCTTGGTTCTCCTTCATCCCTGGCGGGGCATAGGCGATACAGCAGGCCTCGTCGTGCGTCTGGCAAACCCCGCCACAAATCTCGTCGTCCTTCATCTACGCCGCCTGAATCGTTAAAATCTTGTTGAACAAGCGTTAAGAGCCCCCCTCGGGTCGCGCGTTTCGGTGTGTGGATGAGGCAGTGGTTGGTCGTGCTTCTGGCGACCCTGGCTATCGCGGGCATGTCCTTGCCCGTCCTCGTCTCGCAGCCCGGCATGCGCATCCCCCCTGCGATCGGGGCAAGTGTCGGGGGTGCCACCGCCGACGACGGCGACAACTCCGGCCCGGGGGACGGGGACGACGGGGACGACGGGGACGAGGCAGACGATGACGACGAAGACGAGTTCGAGGACGAGGAGCGCGAGGTCACGGTCGAGATCGTCGACAACGAGGTGACCATCCTGCTCGAGTCGACGTCTCTGGCGCGGGAGGACCAGGTGAAGGTACACTTCGACGCGGTCGAGGCGGAGATGAAGGTCTCCTTCGAGGTGGAGGCGACCCAGGAAGAGGAGGTCGAGATGCGCATCGAGTACCGCGAGCTCTTCGAGTTCGAGGACGACGGCGACGGGGCCTTCAGCCCCCTGGATGACGAGATTCGACAGACGGTCGCGATCGGGACCCTCCCGATCCTGGACCTTAGGAACAGCCCGTTCGATACGGGAGCCCAAACCGGGCAGAGGATCAACGTGACCTATGCGTTCCCGGGCTCCTCGGGCGGCACATTCGAGCTGGTGTTCTGGGTCTTAGGATTGGTGACCGAGATTGACGGCGTTCCCCTCCGTCCCACGGAGACGAAGATCGACATCCGCATCACGAACTTCCCGTTCCTCTCAACGACAAGCCGCCTGGCCTTGGGTCTCGAGGTGAAGACCGAATTCGAGCTAGAAGACCCCGGGGTGACCTTCGAACAGGTCACCGCGACGGGGGAGGAGTTTACGGCCTTCTTCCGGTGGATGCCGGATGCCGTGACGGTCGACGGAACGCCCGCCTCGGCGGTCGTGACCATCGTACGGCAGGAGACGGAGGTGGAGGTCCGGGGGGACGAGGGGGAGTCCGAGAATGAGACACGGCTCTTCCTGGCCTACCCCCAGGGGAGCGCGATCGTGCACGATCCCAAGGTCGGCATCCTGGCCGTAGCCGGCGTCGTGCTCCCTGTGCTCGGGCCCAGTCTCGCCGTCTACGGGGTGGGCCTGGCCACGGCCCTTCTCCTCGTACTGGGGGTCTGGGCCTGGAACCGCCGCCGTCCTTAGCGCGGGGTGTTCATGGTCTCCCTCGAAGATCTCACACTGGCGGCCCAGGCCTGGGTAGTCGTCCTCTCCGTCGCCTTGCTGGCTCTCTCCCTCCTGGCTTACCGACGCTCGGGGGCGGGGAGGATGTTGGTCCTAGGCCTGGGCTTTGGCCTCTTCCTGGTGAAGGGGCTGGTGGCGACTCTTTTCCTACTCAGGATGGTCCCGGGGGCTACCGCGGTATCCCTTCCCTTCCCTCTCTTCGACGTTGCCATCCTGACCTCCTTATACCTCGCCGCCTTCCGAATTGCGTGAGGGAATGGCCGAGGTCTGCCCCACCGCGCACCGGGTTCAGGACCTGATTCGGTCGTACCCGGGTCTCCACCTCCGCGAAGTGGCGCGACGGCTGGACCTGGACGTTCGCGCCGCGAATCACCATCTGGAGCGGCTGGCCAAAGACGGCAGTCTCACAGTCCGATACTTCGGCAAACACAAGCGGTACTTCCCGCGCAGAGGGAAGGACAAGGGCGAAATCGTGGATCGGCGGGACAAGGTCGTCCTCGCGCAGTTACGGAACCCGGTGCGCCTCGCTCTGGTGGTCCACCTCATGGCTCTGGGCCCCTCTCGCCTCCGAGACGTAAGTCAGCGCGCTGGGATTACCCCGTCTCGAGCCTCGTTCCATCTCCGGAAGCTGGAGCGGGGCGGGGTGGTGAGGCAGACAACGGGGACGGTGAGACTCTACAGGGTCGAGAAGGCCGAGCAACTGCAGAACCTCCTGCGACGCTTCCCGCCGATGCCCGACCTGGTGGATGACTTCGTGGACCTGTGGAAGACCCTGACGCCGGAGTCCTGAAGCGAGAACTGAGCACGTACGTAGTACGCCTCAGACCACTCCAAGGGAGAGCTCGAAGGGTCGAGTTATCTATACGCGGCATCCTTCGGGGTCCGGATGAACCCCGGTCGGGCGCGGTGGGCGGTTCCGATCTTTCTTGCCACCACCGCCGTCCCTGTGACACTGTGGCTCCTCGGCGTGGACCTCCTCACCCTCCTCATCGTGAGCAGCCTGGCTGTCCTTCCCCTGGCCTACCTCATGGGCGTGGCCACGGAGGAGCTCGCGAAGCACATGGGCCCGGCCCTGGGCGGTCTCTTCAACGTCTCCTTCGGGAACGCCGTGGAGATCATTATCGCCATCGCCGCCCTCCGGGCGGGCCTGGTTCGCCTAGTCCAGGCGAGTCTCACGGGCTCCATCATTGCCAACATTCTCCTCGTCCTCGGGCTGAGCCTGCTCGTAGGCGGGTTCCGCCACAAGCGGCAGACCTTCGAACGACGCGCCGCGGGGACGCGATCCACCCTCCTGATCCTCGCGACGGTAGGCCTTGTCATGCCCTCCCTCTTCCTCTTGGTCGCCGTCGACCCGGTTCCACAAGGTACCCTGGTCCTGGTCAGCGTGGCCATCGCGATTCTGCTCCTCGTGGCCTACGCCGGGGCCCTCCTGTTCAGCTTCCACACCCACCGACACCTCTTCAACCCCCAGGGGGAGATGGAGGAGGAGGCGGCCACGTGGTCCCGGAGCACTGCCGTCCTTGTCCTGGCCTCGGCCACCGTCCTCATCGCGGTCGTCGCCGAGATCTTCATCCGGGCCGTGGAGGAGTCCATCGTTGAATTCGGCTTCAGCCAACTCTTCCTGGGGGTCATCGTCCTCTCCATCGTGGGAAACGCGGCGGAACACGGGAGTGCCATCCTCCTGGCCTGGCGAAACCGCATGAACCTGAGCGTAGGCATCGCCCTCAGCAGCAGCACCCAGATTGCCCTTTTCGTTACCCCCATCTTGGTCTTCGCCTCCCTGGTGGTTGGGAACGTCCTCACGCTGGCCTTTGGCCTCTTCGAACTCATCGCTATCGGCCTCGCCGTGGCCATCGCGGGGGCCGTCGCGCGGGACGGGGAGAGCAACTGGTTCCAGGGTTTCATGCTCCTCATCGTCTACGCCATCATCGCGGTGGCGTTCTTCTTCCTGCCGTCGGTCTGAGGGGGCACGGACCACCGAAACATGAAGTAGCCCCAGGCAGTCCGGAGGGCGTTGGCCTCGCACTACTTCCCCCTCATCCTGAACCTCCTCGCCTTCCTTGCCGTTCTGTTCGTTCCCCTCTTTCTCGTTCCCGAACTGCTCCAGCGGCAAGGGGTCGTGGAGTGGAAGGCCCGCCTGGTCGGATGGGTCGCCTTCCCTCTGCTTCTCCTCCTCGTGGTGGCCGTGGCCACCGGCCAGGTCCCCGTCTCCTCGCAGAATTCCCTGCTTTGGCTCGGGGCGGGTGGGGGAATTGCCTTCGCGGCCTGGTGGGACCTACGGAGGGCGAGGCGGCATGAGGGCGAGGGAGGTCTCGGGCAAGGTCCCTGAACATGCGCCCACGATTCTGAGGTCGGAGACTTCATATTCGAGCTCGCAGACCCGCGTCAAACAGACAGGTCAAAGCCATGCCACGCTACTTTACCCGATGTCCGGCTTGTGGCTGGGAGTCCCCCCTCTCGGACGACCGCTACGAGGTGGACCGCTTCATGGCGCAGCACGTGGGGGCGACCCACCCGAACTGGTCTTCGCGGGCGAAGTTTCGCCGCGAGACGGCGGAGTGAGACTCACGACTCCTCCATGTGCATCCGCCCCAGCTCGCCAGACCGACGGGTCGCCTCCTCCACGGCGTCCATAAGGATGGCGCGAAAGCCGCTCCGCTCCATGAGGTGGAGGGCCGCGATGGCCGTCCCGGCGGGGGACGTGACGAGGTCCTTCAGGTGGCCAGGATGCCGGCCCAGGTCCCGAGCCATGTAGGCGGATCCCAGGGTCGTCTGGACAGCCAGGACGTAGGCCCGGTCCCGGCTTAGCCCCACCTTGACCCCCGCATCGGCCAACCCCTCGATGAGCTGGAAGATGTACATGGGCCCCGTCCCGCTGAGGCCGGTGACGGCGTCCATCAGGTCTTCTTCGACCTCCATGACCAGGCCGACGCTGGAGAACAGGTCCTTCACGTACGCCACGTCCTCGTCGTCGGCCCATCGCCCCGATGTCATGCCGGTGGCTCCTCGCCGGGCCACGACGGCGACGTTGGGCATCAACCGGACCACGGGCACCTCCTGGTCCAGGGTCTTCTCGATGAACCGGGTCGCCATCCCCGCGGCCACGGAGACCACCAGCTTGTCCGGGGTCACGACGTGGCCCACCTCCCGGAGCACGGAGGGGAGGACCTGGGGTTTCACGCTGAAGATGAGGACCTCCGCCCCGGAGGCGGCGTTCGCGTTGCTCGTGATGACCGGGATGCCGAGCTCCTCCGTGAGGCGAGCCGCCTTTTCCTCCGAGGGGATCGTCGCCACGAGGTGCTTCTTGTCGCTCTTCCCCGCCGCGAGAAAGCCGCGGACGAGGGCCTTGCCGATGTGTCCCGTGCCAATGATGGCGATGCGTCGAGGGGTCGTGGAATCACCCAGGTGCGAAGCGCCCTTCCGCGGGAAAGGGTTTCCCCTTCGTGCGGGTGGGGAACGCGGAACTCTCGTCCAGACGTCGACGCGAAGACGCCCCGCCCCACCGCAAGACTACCTCAGCGCATCGAGGGCGTCGGCCAGGTCCTCGTCCGTCTCCGCCGCCTTGAGGATTCGCTTGAGGAACTCCGCCTGGGACTCTGCCTCTCGGGCACGGGATCGGTACTCCTCGATCCTGTCGGCCCGATCCAGGGCCCGGCGTGTGGCCATGTCGGCCAGGTCCTGCGCCCGGGTCGTGCCTCGCTGCCCGAAGTAGAAGCCGAGAACGGTGCCGATGACCCCGAGTAGGATCGCCGCCGCCCGCTCCGTCTGCGCGATGCCGAGGGCGAACCATCCCACGACGATGGCGGAGAGGCCGAAGAGAACGACAAAGAGCGCAAGCCATGCGCGAACCCGCTCGGTCCCGTTCGGCCAGCGAAACAGGGGCGCCTTGGCCAATGGCCTCACGGGCGAGGGGGCGGCGGGTGCCGCCGGCGCGGCCTTGCGGACCGCGGGTCCCCCCTCAGGCTCCGGGGCCTCCGCTGGCGGGGCGGCCTGGCTTAGGAACCGCGCGCGGAGGCGACTCAACCTCGCCATCAACTCGTCGATCATCCGCTGCGCCTCCTCCCTCGCGCTGTCGTTCATTGCAGCCTTCCCCTCCAGCCTCCCCTCGCCCCGCGTCCCTGCAGGGACCCGCACCGAGGGTATACCAAAGAAGCCAGGGTCTCGATATAAAGGCTGAGAAGATTATCAGAACCGATAACGTTCGAGCCTCCCGCGGCGGTCCGGCCGAGCCCGGGTGTTCCACGCCCGTAGCCTGGACAGCAGGGTTTTACGGCCTCGTCGCCATCGGAGTGGGATGCCCATGACGGCGGTCTGCCGCCACTGCGGCCATCCCAACGAGGACTGGGCCTCCTACTGCGCGAACTGCGGTCGGCCTCTCCAGGCCGTCCCGGCCACCCCGCAGGCCTACCCCCACCCCCAGGACCGCGGCAGGACGCGGACAGGGCTCCTCCTGCTGACTGTCGGGGTGGTGCTCTCCGCCATCCCCTACGTCTCCTTCGTCGGGTTCCTCCTCCTCATCGTCGGCGTCCTGCTCCTCTTTCTGGGGGCCGATGCCTTCGGGGCCCGCCATCGCCGCTTGGTCCTCGCGTCCGTGCTCCTGTACATACTCGTCCTCGTCGCCACGGGGGCGGCCCTCGTCGTCCTCCTTTTTCAGGCGGTTGTCGCCCTGGCCCCCTCGGCCCCGCCGACGGCCATCGAGGGGGTGTGGCGATCCGCCCTCCTCGCCCTGGGCATCGGCCTCGGAGCGATGACGGTCCCCTTCCTTCTCATCACCTGGGAGCTCCAGGATGCGAGGGGTCGACGCTTCCTCTGGCTCGCCCTGGGAATCAACCTCGGCGGGACGGCCGCGTTGGTCTGGTTCCTGTTCCCCTTCGCGGGCGTCTTCACCGCGGCGGCCGCCGGTGACATCGGCCCCCTCGCGGCGCTGGCGAACCTGCCGGTCCTTCTTCTGTACTCCCTAACGTCCCTGGCCTGGGCCTATCCGTACTTCCTGGCCTACCGCCGGGTGACCACGCCGCCCCCCTCCGGCGCCGCCGACGCGGTGTAGCCTCCCTCAGACCGCGCCCCGCAGCAAAGCGACCGTCGCTTCGAGGACTCCCAGGGCGCCCTCGACATCCTCCTTCTCGATGCCGCGGTGGGTGACGCAGCGCACCCGGGTCGCCCCCTTGGTCGTCACGCCCAGGCCGCGGTCGTGGAGTTCGGCCGCAAACTCGGCCGCGGTCACCCCCAGGGGTCCCACGTCGAAGATGACGATGTTGCTCTGGACGCTCTCCCGGTCGACCTCCACATCGGGAAGCCCGGCCACCCCCTTGGCCAACAACCGGGCCGTGGCGTGGTCCTCGGCCAGCCGATCGATCATGGTGTCCAGGGCGACCAGCCCCGCGGCGGCAATCACGCCCGCCTGGCGCATGCCGCCCCCCAGGAGTTTCCGGGCGCGACGCGCCT
The DNA here is from genome assembly GCA_046759985.1 of Thermoplasmata archaeon. Taxonomy (GTDB): domain Archaea; phylum Thermoplasmatota; class Thermoplasmata; order RBG-16-68-12; family JAJISG01; genus JAJISK01. The sequence continues at coordinate 1,822 of JBHIDH010000026.1, read as the reverse complement.
CCTCGATGAACGCCCGCGGCCCCACGACGACGGAGCCCACGGGGCAGGAGAGCCCCTTGGAGAGGCAGAAGGTCAGGGAGTCCACCCCCTCCGTCAACGCGGAGGCCGGAACCCCCAGGGCCACGGCGGCGTTGAAGATCCGGGCCCCGTCCACGTGGACGCGCAGGCCGTGCGCCTCGGCCACGGCGGTGATCTCCCGGAGCTGCGGGAGGGAGAGGACGGTCCCCCCGGCGGCGTTGTGGGTGTTCTCCAGGCAGACCAGGCGCGTGCGGGGAAAGTGAACGTTGGGAGGGCGGAGGGCCTCCTCCACCTGCTTCCCGGTGAAGGCCCCGCGTTGGCCCGGCAGGGGCCGGGGGATGAGCCCTGCCACCCGGGAGAGGCCCGCCGTCTCGTTGTTGTAGAGGTGGGACTCCGCCTCCAGGATGACCTCGTCCCCCGGATGGGTCTGGGCCAAGACGGAGACCAGGTTGCCCTGGGTTCCGCTGGTCACCAGGAGGCCCGCCTCCTGCCCCAACATCTCGGCCGCCCGTTCCTGAAGCCGGTTGACCGTCGGATCCTCCCGAAAGACGTCGTCCCCCAGCTCCGCCGCGACCATGGCCTCCCGCATGGCGGGCGTGGGAAGGGTGAGGGTGTCGCTTCGGAGGTCGATGTACCCCATCGCCGCCCATCACGCGAGGCGGCTACTTAATCGTGCGCGGGGCCCCCGGTGCTACCGGGCGACCGCCATGACCCCGGCGGCCGCCAGGAACAGGAGGGCGACCATGCCGCCGTAGGTGCTCGTGAGGACAAGAGATGTGTTCAGGGCAGCCTGGGAGATGAGGAAGCCGTCGATGGCCGGGATGGCCCAGGCGGCCAGGGCCACCAAGGTGCCGAGCATCGCGAGGGGGCCCATCATGGTCCGCATCAACCCCGTCTTCCGCTGCATGAGGGTCCGCCGCTCCCGGACGGCCGAGATGACCTCCCGCACGTCGCTGCTCAGGGCGGCTCGGGTCTTCTGCTGGGTGACCTGCTGCTGGACCTGCGGCCCGCCCGTGTCTTCCTCCACGAGGATGGCATCGAGCAGGTCGTCGAGCTCCTTCTCCAGGTGATCCCCCGCGGCCTCGTCCTCGGCGAAGTCCGCCGTGTACGCCTGGCCGACGAACTCCTCGTCGATCCGGAACTCCAGCTCGTCGCTCCACTTGATGACCGACCAGCCGAGGCGGTTGTTGAGGACGCCCAGCGTCCGATCCTCGAGGCTCGTGGCGGCGGAAGAGGTGTTGAGCATGAGGAGGAGGACCCCCGTGACGACGATGGCCAGGAGGACGCCGACGCCCTGGACGACGGTGGTATAGGTGGCGAGGGAGAATTCTTGCGTGTACTGCAACCCGAGGCTCTGGTCCTGGGCGAAGAAGTAGGAACCGATCGCGATGGCGACGAAGAGACCCCAGAAGAGGATGTTCATGACCCAGGCAGACGGCGGATGAATGCGACGGCGGCCACGTTTCATGGCAACAGATGCAGGGCCATCGGCCCGGTAATAAAGCTTAGGCCCTCGTTCTCGGCCTCGATAATGGCGCTCCTACCCCAGATCCCGGCCGAGGAGGGCGAAGCGGGAGAGGAGGGCTTCCAGCTGGATCCGGTCGTTGCTCCCCTGCAGGAGCCGGTAGTCGGCCTCCCCCACCCGGTCCACCATCTCCACCTTGACCCGGTCCGGGACGCTCAGGTCGTAGACCGCCCGGTAGATCTCCCGGAGGAGGTCCTCCGCCGCGAGGCCGTATTCCATCAGGAGGTCGTCCAGCATCCCCCGGGCCCCGAGGAAGTCCCCCGTGAGGGCGGTCTCCAC
>JBHIDH010000025.1:0-17346 GCA_046759985.1 Thermoplasmata archaeon | reverse complement strand
ATGAGATTGGCGGTGGATCCGGATCAGAGATGAGCAGAAGGGGGCTTACGGCCGTGACCTGGCCCCCTTACGGCGGTCAGTTCCATAGGATGCGGGAGGGCCGACGGCACGAGGGAGGTCCCTCGCCTTCAACCTTGCCATCGAGGGCTCCGCCCCCGTAACGTTAAGGGTTCCTCCCCCATGCTCACGGCGATGCCAGAGCGGCTCGACAGCATCTTTTCTCCCCGATCCATCGCCGTCGTGGGGGCCTCCCGGTCCCAGCGGAAGGTCGGATGGGAGATGCTCCATAACCTCCTGGCCTACGAGTTCCAGGGACGCGTCTACCCCGTGAACCCCGGTGCCTCCTCCATCCATTCCATCCGGGCCTATCCCTCCGTCCTGGACATCCCCGACGAGGTGGACCTCGCCATCATCGTGGTCCCCTCCCCCAAGGTCCTTCAGGTGGTGGAGGAGGCCGGCAAGAAGGGCGTTCGCGGTCTCGTGGTCATCACGTCCGGGTTCAGCGAGACGGGCCCGCAGGGGCAGGTCCTCGAGAAGAACCTGGCGCGGCTCGTCCGAGAACACGGCATGGTCATGGTCGGTCCCAACTGCATGGGGGTGATCAACACCCACCCGGAGGTCCAGATGGATGCCACCTTCGCCCCGATCCTGCCCCTCCGTGGCAACATCGCGTTCATGACCCAGAGCGGGGCTCTCGGCGTGGCCATCCTCCAGCAGGCCCGCAACCGGGGCGTGGGCCTCTCCAAGTTCGCGAGCCTCGGCAACGCCCCCGACGTGTCCCTGAACGAGCTCCTCGAGTACCTCGAGAAGGACGACCGGACGGACGTCATCCTCCTCTACATCGAGAGCTTCGGGCAGCCTCGCGAGTTCGTGCCTATCGCCCGACGGGTCACCCAGACCAAGCCCATCCTGGCCCTGAAGTCCGGGCGGACGGAGGCGGGTCGTCGGGCGGCGCAGAGCCACACCGGGGCGCTCGGCGGGCCGGACATCGGAACGCAGGCCCTCTTCGAGCAGACCGGCGTCCTGCGGGCCAACACCATCGAGGAACTCTTCGACCTGGGCGCGGCCTTTTCCATGCAGCCCCTGCTGCAAGGGAAGCGGGTCGCCGTGGTCACCAACGGCGGGGGCCCGGGGATCATGGCCATGGACGCCCTGGTGGGCGTGGGGTTGGAGCCCGCCCAGCTCAGCAAGAAGACGGTCGCCTTCCTGCGGAGGCGCATCCCCGAGGAGGCGAGTCCCGTGAATCCGGTGGACCTCATCGCGGACGCCGACGCGGAGCGCTACACCCTGGCCATCGACGCGGTGATGGAGGACCCCAACGTGGACGCCGTGCTCGTGATCAGCGTTCCTCCGATCATCGAGGACGAGATCGCCGTCGCCCGATCCATCTGGCGATGCGCCCAGAACCACCCGAAGCCCGTGGTCACCACGTTCCTGGGGCAGGGGGAGGAGTCCCCCGGCGTGACGGAGCTGGTGGAACACGGCATTCCCACGTACCTCTTTCCCGAGAGCGCCGCCCGGGCCCTGGCGGCCATGTGGGCGTACCAGGACTACCTGGGGCGGACAGAGGGCGAGGTCCGGCGGTTTCGCGTTCGGAAGAGGCGGTCCCGGGAGATCATCAACCAGGTCCGCCGCGAAGGACGCACCCGGCTCCACGAGATGGAGGCTCTGGACCTCCTCCAGGCCTACGGCTTCCAGATCGTGAAATCGCGTCTCGTGTCCGACGTCGCCGAGGCCATCGACGCGGCGGAGGAGATCGGCTATCCCGTGGCTTTGAAGGCGATCCACCCGGACATCCTGCATAAGACGGACTACGGGGCCGTGATCCTGGACATCCGGACGGGGGACGAGCTCGTGAAGCACCACCGGTCCCTTGCCCGCCGCCTGGCCTCTCGGGGTTTCAAGACCTCGGAATTCGTGGTGCAGGAGTACGCCCGGGGGGGAAAGGAGACCATCCTGGGCATGATCCTCGACGAGAAGTTCGGGCCCATGTTGGTCTTCGGCCTGGGGGGCATCTACGTGGAGGTCCTCAACGATGTCGTGTTCCGGCTCACCCCCCTGACCGATGCCGACGCCCTCCGCATGATCCGGAGCGTCCGGAGTTACCCCATCCTGGAGGGGGTCCGCGGGGAACCGCCCTCCGACGTGGGGGCCCTGGCGGAAAGCCTCCAGCGCCTCTCCCAGCTCGTCCAGGACTTTCCGGAGTTGGAGGAGGTGGACATCAACCCGTACCTCGTTTTTGAGAAGGGCAAGGGGTCCAAGGTCGTGGACGCCCGAGTCCTCCTCGCGCCCGCGGAGCCGCAGGCTCGTTAACCTCAAATCTCGGGGCGGCATCCCAGAACACGATGAAGGTTACCTCCCTCCGGACGGCGTTCGGTCGTGTCGACGTATGCGAGGAGGACGAGAAGGTCAGGGGGGTCGTGTTGACGGACGACGTGACGAGTTCCGGGGACGATCCCGACACGGACCTGGGCCGTGATCTGCAGCGCTACTTCGAGGGGGAGGCGGTGGACCTCTCCCGCCACCCCGTGGACTTCTCCGGATACACCCCCTTCGAGGTCCAGGTCCTCCGGGCCACCCAGCGCATCCCCTACGGCCAGGTCCGGAGCTACCGGGAAATCGCCGAGGAGATCGGCAAGCCCCGGGCGTACCGGGCCGTGGCGTACACCCTGAGCAAGAACCGGTCCTGCGTCGTGGTTCCCTGTCACCGGGTCATCGAGAGCAGCGGGCGCCTGGGGGGCTTCAGCGCGGGCATCGAGTGGAAGGTGAACCTTCTCCAGCTCGAGGGCGTCCTTCAGGAAGCGGATCGGGCCAGAGCCTGAGCGAAGTCCTCCTTCAGGTCCTCCAGGTCTTCCAGCCCCACGCTCACCCGGACGAGGTCTTCGGGGATCCCGGCCGCCGTGCGCTCGTCCGCGGTCAGGGTCCCGTGGGTGATGCTGGCGGCGTGTTCCACCAAGGTCTCCACGCCCCCGAGGCTCACGGCCAGGCTCGCCAACTCCACGCCCTCCGCGAACCGGACCGCGGCCTTGTAGCCCCCCGCCAGGTCAAAGGAGAAGACCCCGCCGAACCCCCGCATCTGGCGGCGGGCCAGGTCATGCTGGGGGAAGGAGGGGAGGCCCGGGTGGTGAACCGCCGCCACCCGGCGGTCATCCTCGAGGAACTCCGCCAGTCCCTGGGCGGTGTGGTTCTGCCGGCGGACGCGGAGCGGGAGCGTCCGGATGCCCCTGCCGATGAGGAAGGCGTCCACGGCCCCCAGGGTGGGCCCCAGGAGCTTGTACATCTCCCAGATCTCCTCGTAGAGCGTCTGGTCGCCGGTCACCACAACCCCTCCCATCACGTCGCCGTGGCCTCCCAGGTACTTCGTGGCGGAGTGGAGGACGACATCCGCCCCGTGTTCCAGGGGACGCTGGTTGATCGGCGAGGCGAAGGTGTTATCGGCCAGGGCGAGGGCCCCCACCTCATGGGCGGCTTCGGCGGCCTCCCGGATGTCGGTCAGGAACATGGTCGGGTTGGCCGGGGTCTCGATGTACACCAGGGCCGTCTCCTCACGAACCGCCTCGCGAAAGGCCCCCGGGCGGGTGGGATCCACCAAGGTCGTCTCGACCCCGAAACGCGGGAGGCATCGGAGCAGGATCTCCGCCGTCGCGGTGTAGAGACCCTTGCCCGCCACGACGTGATCCCCCTGGGACAGGGTCGCCAGGATCACCGAGGAGATGGCCCCCATGCCGGAGGCCGTGGCGAGGGCGTGGGTGCCTCCTTCCAAGGCCGCGACTGCCTCCTCCACCGCCCGATTCGTGGGCATGCCCCACCGACTGTAGAACGTGGTGGGCGCCTTCTCCAAGGCGTAGCGCGCCCCCGCCTTGACATCCCGCAACCGGTACGTCGCACTCACGGAAATCGGATCGACCATCGGCCCCGGTTCTCCACGGCGCGCCAAGTGAGCTGCGACCGTCTCCTCCTTCCAGTCCCTCGTGGCCATGCACGGGAGGACACAGACGGGCGAGAAAAACGTTGGGAGGGAGGCGCGGAGCGCCCCGGTCACTCCTCCTGAGGGGCCTGCACGCGAACCGTGAAGGAGCGGCGGAACGCCCGAAACCGAGCGGCGAGCATCGCCACCGCGTCGGGGCGGCGGTAGATGAAGATCACCAGCGGGAGGGCGATGGTCAGGTAGAGGATGTGGGCGAAGACCCGGGCCCTCTCGGGGTCTACGTCGTAGCCCACCAGAACTGCAAAGACAGAGCCGATGAGGCCCTCGTTGTGGAAGAGGCTTGCCTTGGAGAAGGGGAGGACGTAAGCTGCCTGTCCCCACCAACCGGTTTCCGTGCCCTGAATCGCGGCGTACTTCAGGAGTTCGTGAATCGCGTAGCCGAGCAGTCCGCCCGCTAGAAGAATGAGAAGGATGCTCGTGAAGTAGAAGAACTTCCGGAGGTCCAGACGAACGCCGAACCGGAATACGGCGTAGGCCAGCCCGAGACCGGCTCCGACGCCCAAGACCGCTCCGAGGATCGTCCCGACGACATCTTGGACCATGAAGGGCGTGAGGAAGAGCACCGTCTCCAGGCCCTCGCGGAACACGAGGACGAAGGTCGCTGCCGCAACGCCGAGGAGGGCCCCCTGGGTGACGGCCGCCTCGACTCGGCCCTCGATGCGCGACTTGATCGTGCGCGCCTTGATGGCCATCCAGTAGATTACCGAAGTCAGGACGGCCACGGCGATGAGGGCGGCCACGCCCTCGAAGAGGACCTTGTTCCCCTCGGAGAGGGTCCCGTAGAGGAACCAGATGGCGACCCCGAGGACGAGACTGGCCACCACGGCGACGAGGGCCCCGTACCCCGCGTACCGCTTCATCGCCGTGCGCCCCGTCGCGACCAGGTAGGAGAGGATGATGGCGGTCAGCACGGACGCCTCGAGGACCTCGCGGAAGGTCAGCAGGTACTGCGCGACGACCAAAACTTCCTCACCCCATCCTTTTTAGGCTTCCCTAAACCTGGTCTGCGCAGAGAGGCAAGTCCTATTTAGATATTTCGGGCTGCCGAAAAATTACAGTATATAGAGGACGGCCGTCCCCTACCGCCGCGGCACCTCACCGGGCACGAGATACTGGCAGTGGAGTTGGTTCAGGTCGTAGCAGGTGGGGCACGTGGCGGGCTGATCCGTAAGAGCCCGAAGCTTCTCCGCCGTGCCCTCGGTCAAGACGTGCTCGATCTTGCACGCCTCGTCGTGGAACTGACCCTCCGGGACCTCGAGGACCTGCACCATGAACCACTCCATGGCGCAGTGCCGCTTCAGGATGCTCACGGCGACCCGCTCCCCCTCCTCCGTGAGGGAGCCCCCCTGGTACTTGCGGTATTCCGCGAGACCTTTGCTCTGGAGCTTGTTCAGCATCTCCGTCACGCTGGAGGGGGACACCTGGACGTACTCCGCCAGTCGGCCCGTCTTGGCCGGCACTCCGTCGTCCTCGTGCTGAAGAAGCCAGATGTACTTCAGCACCATCTCTTCGCTCTCCGTCGTCTCGACGGGCGCCGTCATGCGCGTACAAATCCGGGGGGCGAGGGATAAACCTTTGTCCGGGCCCTCCGAGGCGATCAGCGCGTGTGTTGCCCCTAGGCCCCCGGGAGCGCCTCGTTCAGCCTCCCCGTTCGGTACCCTCGGGGGTCCACGTCGACCCGGGCGTAACCCAGGTCCTTCAACTCCCGGGTGACACGGGAGCGAAGGGCGTCCTCCCGGAACCGTTCGACCTCCTCTCGTGCCACCTCAACGCGGGCGACCTCGCCGTGATGCCGAACGCGAACCTGTCGAAAGCCCAGATCGTAGAGCACGCCTTCCGCCCGCTCGATCCGTCGCAACGTCGCGCGGGTGACGGCCTGGCCGTAGGGAATGCGGGAGGAGAGACACGCCATGCTGGGTTTGTCGTGGAAGGTAAGGCCGAGCGCCCGGGCCATCCGCCGGGCCTGCGCCTTGTCGATGTCCTGGTCGACCAGGGGATGCCAGAACCCCGCCTCGTTCATGGCCTGGATTCCGGGCCGCCATGCCCCCAGATCCGATACGAGGACGCCGTCGGCGATGGCATCCATGCCCTCCTCCTCGGCGATGGGTCGGAGGGCCCGCCCCAGGTCCTGGCGGCAGAAGTAGCAACGGTTCGTGGGATTCCGGGCGTAGTCCTCGTTGGCCAGCTCGGAATACCGCACGACCCGGTGTCGGATGCCCATCTCCGCGGCGAACCGTTGGGCCGCCCGGAATTCCCGGGCGGGGAGGCTCTCGGCCTGCGCGGTGACGGCGAGGGCGCGGGATCCCAGGGCGTCCACGGCGAGCTTGCACACCAGGCCGCTGTCGACGCCTCCGGAAAAGGCGACGAGGAGTCCTTCGCGAAGCTGCATCGCCTGCCGGAGGGCGACGGCCTTCTGCCGGAGGGCTCCATCCAGGGACAAGCGCTCCCGCTAGGGGGGGCCCGGTCTTAAGGGGTTCCGGCCTTCGGGGTCAACGGGTTTAAGAGGACAGGGGCCTTCCCGCGAACACGGCCCTCGATGGATGGACGGGGGCGATTCGGGGCGGAGTGAATGAGGCGGGAGCGATCCCTCGAAGACTATCGAGCCGCCGTGCTCCCCCTCATCGAGGCGAAGCTCCGAGAGGTCGTGGAAGAGGAGGACCTGCGGGACCTGTACCGGTACGTCGTTGAGGGCGGCAAGCGGCTCCGGCCGACCCTCACCCTCCTGGTATGCGATGCCCTCGACGGCGACCGCGCCGTGGCCCTGGACCTGGCCTGCAGCGCGGAGCTCACGCACTGCGCCTCCCTGTGCCTCGACGACATCTTGGATGGGCACGGGGAGCGGAGGGGGAAGGCCGCCCTCCACCTCGCGGAGAATGTGCGGCAGGCCGTAACCACGGGATTCACCCTCCCGAGCCTCGCCCTCAACCTCGCCGCCCGGCATGGGGCCGCGTGCGCACAGACCCTCTCGGAGGCGTGGGTCTCGATGTGTCTCGGCGTGAACCTGGAGGAGCCCCCGGCGACGGTTTCGTGGGCGGCCTACCGACGCAACATCGAGCTCAAGACCGGACGGCTATTCGCCGCGGCCTGTGCGTTCGGGGCCCTGTCCTCGGGCCACCGGGCCGAGAGCTTCTCTCGGTACGGCCTGTACCTGGGGAATGCGTACCAGATGGCCGACGACATCCAGGACGGCTGGCAGGAAGCTTGGCTTCCCCGCCTCGGACGTCGCATGGCCGCGGAGGTACGGCGAGCGGAAGACGAGGCCTCGGACTGGGAGGGTCGCCGGCCCGAACTACTCGGGCTCCTGCGCCGGGCTCCCCGGGATCTCCTGGCCCTGAAGGGGGCTTCCCCCTGAGCCTGCCTCACTATGATGTGGTCGTGGTGGGGGCAGGCCCGGCGGGTTCGACGGCCGCGGCGGAGGCGGCCTCACGGGGCGCTTCGGTCCTGATCCTGGAGAAGGCCAAGACCGTGGGCGACCCCGTTCGGTGTGGGGAATTCCTCCCGTCCCTGGAGGAGATTCGACGCATCTGCACCGACACGCGGGGATTCGAGGACCTCTTCGACCTGCCCGGCCGCATCCTCGGGCGGTTCCTCGAGCGTGCCCGTGCCTACGCGCCCTCGGGTCGGGTCTTCGAGGTCGACTTCCAGGGCCACTCCATCTGGAGGGGCCGATTGGATCGGTACCTGGCGAGGAGGGCCGTCGACGAGGGCGCGGAGCTGTGGATCGACACGCCCTTCCTCGGGTTTGAGGACGGGGAGCTCGTCACGCCCCGCACCCGAGTGCGGGGAACCGTGGTCGTGGGGGCGGACGGGCCCCGCTCCCTCGTGGCCCGGGAGCGCGGGTTCCCTACGCACGCCCTCCTGTTCCCGGCCCTCTCCCTGTCGCTGTCGGGGTCCTTCGACCCGGTGTTCGAGGCCTTCTTCGGCGGGGCGGCACCCGGGGGCTACGCGTGGATCATCCCGCGCCAGCACGATGCCAACGTGGGGCTTGGCGTGCGGCCCGACTTGAAGCAGGATCCTCTCCACGCCGCCCTGGACTTCTTCCTGGCCGCGAGGGGGCTTCGCGCCACCTCGGCCCCCACGGGGGGTTTCGTTCCGATGAGCGGCCCGCTGCCCGAAACGGTCCGAGACAACGTCCTCCTCGCCGGAGACGCCGCCGGTCACGTTCTGTCCACCTCCGGCGGGGGCATCTTCACGGCCATGATCTGCGGCCGTCTCGCGGGCAAGGTCGCGGCCCGACATGTGGCCGGGCAGGCCACGCTGAAGGCCTACGAGCGGGCATGGCGCCGCGTCCTGGGGGGGGCGTTCGAGCGGGGCCTGGCCCTCTTCCAGATGCTGTCCCCCTCCTTCGACGATCCCGAGGCCCTGGAAGAGAGCTTCCGACTCCTGGGGCCGCAGGGGCTCGCCGCCGCCCTCCGGTGTCAGGACCTGCCCGTGCCAGAAGTCGGGAGCCTGGAGAAGCCGCGGGCGAGGTAGCCGCGCAGCACGAGGAGGAGTCCGTAGCTGACGAGGAACAGGGTGAGGAGGAAGTAGCCGAGGTCGAGGGCGGCCTCCTTGGGGCGCACGGGGCGGACAGACCATGGGGCGAGAAAAGCCTATCGAGGGGGATGGGGGCCTTCGCCTGGAGTTCCTCCGGAACAAGCGGCGCGCGCAGCGCTTCTACCGCCAGCTCAGCAAGGTTTACGACAGCTGGCTCCGGGACCTGTTCTGGAACGAGAGGATGCGGGCGTACGGCCTGGAGATGGCGGGACTCCGCCCGGGCATGGAGGTCCTCGATGTCGGATGCGGGACGGGCTTCCTAAGCGAGGGCATCCTGGAGGTCACCCCACGGGTGTGGGGGCTCGACATCACGCCCGAGCAGCTCCGCCGGGCGGCGAGGAAGCTCCCGATTCCCCTGGTGCGGGGGGACGCCGAGAACCTGCCGTTTCGCCCCGAGTGCTTCGACGCCGTCCTCTCCTCCGGGTCCATCGAGTACTGGCCCGAGCCCGTCCAGGCCCTGCGGGAGATGCACCGCGTCTTGCGACCGGCGGGTATCGCGCTGGTCGGGGGCCCCACGCGCCCCCGAGATCGTCTCTACCGCCTCCTAGCGGACAACATGATGCTCTTCTACGGGGAGGAGGAGGCCATCCGGATGTTCGCCGAGGCCGGGTTTCGCCAGATTCAGGTGGGGTATACCGGGCCGAAGTGGAAACCGGACCTCGCCATCGTGACCCGGGGCGTTAAGGCATGAGGGGCCAGCGGGATTTCCCGGCCCTACTTGGCCAGGGCCTTGACCGCGCCCGCCACCTCCGCGGTGTCGGGAGGGATCGAGGGGTCCTCGGTCACCCACTTGTATCGCACGACGCCGTCCTTATCCAAGACGAACACGGATCGCATGGCGGCGCCCGGCAGGCCGAAGATCTCCTCATGGTGGACCCCGTAGGCCCGACTGACTACGTGGCCCCAGTCGCTCAGAAGAGGGAAGTTGAGCTGGTTAACCCGCTCGAACTCGTGGTGACTGAACGGGGAATCGGCGCTGATCCCGAAGACCTTGGCGCCGTACTTCTGGAACGTCTCTGCGGCGTCCCGGAAGCTGCAGGCCTGCTTTGTGCACACGCCTGTGAAGTCGAAGAGGTAGAATGAAAGGACAACGGGCCCCTCGCCCAGCTCTTTCGAGAGGGTGACGGGTCGGTTGTCTTCGTTCGGCAGGGTGAAATCGGGCGCCTTGTCTCCTTCCTCCACGTACATGCGACTTGCCTCCGTTCCTCATACCCCGGGGCCTACTTGAGTCCTGGGCTTCCGCGGGACGGCCGACTCCCCCCGCATTCACCGCAGGGTAAATCCCTCTCGGATGGGAAAATCGAGGACCTCGGAGAACCGGTCCGGACGAAAGGGATCCAGGTCTACGGGGGGTTTTCGTCCGAGGAGCCCTTCGGCCAACGACCGCGCGAGAGGGGGCGCTCGCATGACCCCGAGTCCGTTGAAACCCGCCAGAACGAAGAGACCCTCGATCCCGCCCACCTCGCCCACCAGGGGGAGGCGATCCGGGGTGGCCTGACAGAGCCCCGCCCAGCCCCGCGTGACCATGGCCGCCGCCGCGGCCGGGACGCGCCGGCTCAGCCAGGCGGCGAGATCGGCGTACACGGCAAAGTCCGCCTCCCGGTCGTACGTCTCGGGGTCCGCCTCCTCGTGCTCCGTCCCATCCCCCACGAGGAGGCCCGCCTGCTCAGGACGAAGGTAGTACCCGTCGGGAATCTCGTGGAGCATGGGGAGGGCCGGGAGGCCAGGGAGGGGCGCGGTGACGAGGGCCTGGACCCGATACCCCTTCAGCGGGAGTTCGACCCCCTGGGCCTGCAGCAAGGGCTTGGTCCAGGCACCCATAGCCAGGACCACGGTCTCTGCCTCCACGGCCCCCTCCCCGACGACCACGCCCGCGACTCGGGAGGAGCGAATCGTGAGTTCCTCCACGGGGCTGTTGACGAGGAGTTCCGCTCCCCTCTCGCGGACCCCTTCGAGGAAGCCCAGGGCCACCTCGTAGGGGTCTAGGTAGCCGTCGTCGGGGGTGAGGAGACCGCCGGCGAGGCCCGCGGTGCGCAGCCAGGGGAAGCGGCGCCTGAGCTTGCGGCCCGGGAGGTACTCCGCTCGAAGGCCCGCCCTTCGGATGCCGCGGGCCCGGTCTCGCATCACGGGGAGATCCTCCGCCCGTGCGGTGACGCGCAGGAAGCCCGAGGGGGTGAAGCCCGCCTCGCCTTCGGGATGGGCGCGCGCGCACAGCTCCCGCGAGGCGCGGGCCAGGGCGGCGTCGTGTTCGTTCCAGTGCTGCGAGACGAGGAAGCCGGCGGACCGGCCCGTGGCGCCCTGCCCCGGGTAGTGCCGATCCACGAGCACGACCCGCAGGCCGCCTTCCGAGAGGAAGTGCGTCACCGCCGTCCCCGCGAGACCCGCCCCCACGACCACCACGTCGGCCCTCATGCCTACGCAACCTGGTCGAAGACGGACTGGAGGATGACGAGTCCCTTCGCGAGGACCTCCCGCTCCATGCCGTAGCCGAGCCTCACGTAGCCCTCCTCGCGGAAGTGCGCGCCGGGGACGATCAGGACACCCGCCTTCCGGGCCCGTTCGGCCAGCTGGAGAGACGGGACCTTCCAGGGGTAGCGGACCAGTGCAATGGCGCCGGCCTCCGGGGGGACCCAGCGCAGGTCGTTCTTCCCCACGAAGGACTCCAGAACCGGAAAATTGCGGCGGAGGAGGGAACGGGCCCGGTGGAGCAGTTTCTCCTGCCACGGGCCCAGGACCCGCCTCCCCACGAGGTCCGACAGCATGTTGAGGGCGATGGTAGTGTAGTCGTGGAGGGCCCAGAGCCGATCCACGAACTCCGAGGGTCCGCAGACCCAGCCGAGACGCAACCCCGGCAGGCCGTAGGCCTTCGACAGGCCGGACGTCACGAGGACCTTCTCCCCCGTCCCCCAGAAGGTGGGAGTCTCATCGCCGATCCGCTCCGCCCCCCGATACACCTCGTCCGATAGGATCCACGCGTCGGCCTCCTCCGCGGCGTCGACGAGGGTGCGGCGGCTCTCGTCGTTCAACGAGACGCCCGTCGGGTTGTTCGGATGGCTGAGGGATATCGCCGTGGTGCCGGCTCGGACGGCCGCCTTTACCTCCTCGGGATCGGGCTGCCACCTCCGCTCCTCCCGCAGGGGGAGGGAGACGGCTTTTCCCCAGGCGCGCACCAGTCCCCACACCTGCATGTAGTTGGGCAGCACGGTGACGAACGGCGCCTCCCTCTCGACCGTGGCCAGGGTCGCGAGGAGGTTGGCCTCCGCCGAGCCCGTAGTGAGCAGCACGTTCTCCGGGCCGCAGTCGGGATAGAGGCCCGCGACCGCTTCCCGGAGCTCCTCCGATCCCTGGGTCTCGGTATAACTAAGGGGCGTCCGGAGGAGGTCTCGCAGGTCGTCCTCACCCATCAGCTCCTCGAGGGCCACGGGCTCGACCCCGCTCTCCGAGAGGTTGACCGTGACCCGGCTTTCCCAGGTCGATTGCCACCTCTCCATCTCAAAGGGGGGGATCTTCAACTCCGGGTCCTAGGGCGGGCCAGGATGAATCCTTTGCGGGCTAGGAGCCTCCCTCCAGCAGCCCCGCATGGAGGTCACATAGCCTCCCCGATGCGATTTGGGCCTGGAGCATCTCCTCCTGCCAGTGGGCGTTGTAGAGGCGACACGCCCGGTCGCCGCAGAAGGGATCGCCGATGAGGTGGAAGAAGAAGGCCTGGAGGGCGTACCCCTTGAAGACCTCCGTCAACCGCTCGTCGTCGTAGTCGATGAACTGGCCCGCGAGGGCCTCCTTCAGGACCTCTGTGGGGGGCGCCACCCCCAACGCACTGTACCGCCGCTTGGCCACATAGAAGGCCTTCGGCTTCGCCGGACCCTCCACCACCCCGCTCGTGGAGGCGACGGCGGGGAGGCCGCAGACGATGACGCGGGCATGGTACACCCGATCCCCGGCGTCGAAGGTGGAGATCAGGCGCGGGGTGAAGGCCACGTGGACCGTCCGGAGGCTTCGCTCCTCCGGGGGGAGGAAGGAACGCAGCAGCAACTGGAGGCGAAAGCCGTCGTAGAGGATGCCGGGGAGGCGATTTCGCGGGTCGAGCAGCAGCCTCCGCTCGATGTCCACGTCCCCCAGGAGGGGGGGAAAGGCCTGCTCCTCGTGGTAGATATCCTTGACCTTGAGGTTCGCCAGCTGGCCGGCCAGGTCCTCCAGGTCCGGAACGCCGTGATGGGAGAAGAACTCGGGACGGGTGAAGACCGGGAGGCCGGTGGTCGCCCGCACGTAGGCGGCGAGGGCCTGGATGTCCAGGGCGGGAGTGGCGGGCTCCTCGTAGAGGACAATCCGTTCGGGCCTTGCGAGAATCCTAGGCTTTGAGGATGTCATAGGCCACTTCCGCGGCCCGCTTGCCGGAGAGGAGCATGGCCCCGAAGGTCGGTCCCATGCGGGGGAGGGCGTAGACGCTGGAAACGGCCATCCCTGCCACGATGAGCCCGGGGTGGACGAGACCTGTGTGCTCCACGACCAGGTCCTCCGATTTCTCCACCCACATGGCCCCCTCGCCGGGAATCTTCACGATGCCCCGCTTCTCGAGGGCGGAGACGACCTCCGCGTCGTGGCCCGTGGCGTCCACCACGAGCTGGGACTCCAAGGCTACGGGGTCGACGCACGTGATCTCCCGAGGAAGGGCCTCCACCGGGCTCCAGTTGACCACAACGCCCCCCACCCGGTTCTGGTCCCGGACGACCACGTCTTCCAGGCGCGCCATGTTCAGAATCTTGGCGCCGGCATCGCAGGCGGCGGCGATGGTCTTGGAGCAGGCATGGGGTCCCGTGGTGGTGTAGAGGCCTTTGGCCGCCTCCTCGTAGGGAATCCCCAGCTCCTTCAGGACCTTTTGTCCGGGAGCACGGACGGTGATCGTGTTCATCAGGAAGCCGCCCAGCCAGAAACCGCCCCCCAGGTAGTTGTTCCGCTCGATAATCAGGACCTTCACACCGCGCTCCGCCAGGTCCTTCCCCGTCATCAGGCCGCTCGGCCCTCCGCCGACGACGATGACATCCGACTCCGCGTATTCGTCCAGATCCTGGGAGAATCCCTTGAGGATGGCGCGCGTGATTTCGCTCTCACTCGAGTACTCGAAGGTGGGCATGATACTCCCCAGGCCCTTCTAACTAGGGCCCTCATATAAGGGTTGGCGGCTCGGCCCGGAGGGGACGGGCGGCCCATCCAGGACGCCCCGCCGCCGCTTACCCTTTTAACCGTTTCAGGCATTCGGGGCGGGAGGGACCGGAATCGTCTTTCACGATGGCCTTGTCGAGTTCTTGAGCGGGATTCTCGAGCGGTACGTCGCCGACCCCGCCCTCTACCTCGTCATCGTCTTCTTCTACGCGATCCTCACCGCCATCTTCCTCCCGTTCCCCATCGAGTTTGCCCTCCTCATCCGGCCGCCGGCCCTCGACCCTTACCTCATCGCGGGGATTATCGGCCTGGCAAAGATGATCGGGGCGAGCCTGATCTTCGTCCTCGGGCTGAAGGTGGAGGGGCCCATCCGATACTACTCCGCCCGCTACCGCCTCCTCGGCCGATTCGTGGGCTACGTCACCCGGTTCGTCCGGATCACGACGTGGGTCGGCCTCTTCGTCCTCCTCGCCGTCCCCTTCCTCCCCGACACGCTCCCCGTCTACCTCTACTCGCTCTTCAACAAGCAGGGGCAGCTCATTCGTGCCTGGGTCTTCCTCCTCGTGAACTTCGTCGGGGGCACCGTCCGGGCGGTCATCTTCTTCGTCCTGGTCCAGTTTCTCGGCCTCCAGCCCCTCTTCTGAGCCGGAAGGGTTTATAGCGCGACGGTTCCCTGCGTGCCGGGGGGGCCCCCCGGTGGACTTCGCGCTCACGAAGGAGCAGCTGCTCATCGCCCAATCCGTGGCCGAGTTCGCGGACAAGGAGGTCGCCCCCAAGGTCGCCGCCTACGACGAGGCGGAGGAGTTTCCTCGGGACTTGGTCGACAAGATGTTCGACCTGGGGCTCATGGGGATGATGGTCCCCGCGAAGTACGAGGGCGGGGGGACGGACACCGTCAGCTACTGCGTGGCCATGGAGGAGATCAACCGCGTGGACGCCTCCCTGGGCGTCATCATGTCCGTGAACAACTCCCTGGTCTGCGACCCCATCCTCCGGTTCGGGACCGAGGCGCAGAAGGCGTTCTACCTCCCCAAGCTCGCCCGGGGACCGTGGCTGGGGGCCTACGCCCTCACGGAGCCCTGGTCGGGCAGCGACGCGGGGGCCATGCGGGCCACGGCGCGCCGCGAGGGGGACGAGTGGGTCCTCAACGGCCAGAAGATCTTCGTCACCAACGCCTGGCACGCCCAGGCGGTGATCACCTACGCCAAGACGGACCCCGAGGCGCCCCGGAGCAAGGGCATCTCGGCCTTCCTCGTCCCCACGGACGCCCCCGGCTTCCAGAAGGTCCGAAAGGAGAAGAAGCTGGGCATCCGGGCGACGGACACCACGGCCCTCGCCTTCGAGGACATGCGGATCCCGGAGGAGAACCTCCTGGGGGAGCTCCACCAGGGCTTCCGGGTCGCCCTGGCGACCCTCGACGGCGGACGCATCGGCATCGCCTCCCAGGCCCTGGGCATCGCTCGCGGGTCCTACGAGGCCGCCCTCGCCTACGCCCAGGAGCGCGAGCAGTTCGGGCAGCCCATCGCCGAGTTCCAGGCCATCCAGTTCAAGCTGGCGGACATGGCGACGGAGATCGACGCCGCGCGCCTCCTGGTCCACCAGGCGGCCGACCAGCGGGACCGGGGGAAGGACTACACCAAGGCCGCCTCCATGGCGAAGCTCTTCGCCTCCGACCTGTCCGTCCGGGCCTCCCGCGAGGCGATCCAGATCTTCGGCGGGTACGGGTACCTGCGCGACTACCCCGTGGAGAAACGCTACCGGGACGCCAAGATCACGGAACTCTACGAGGGAACGAGCGAGATCCAGCGCCTCGTCATTGCCCGGAATCTGCGCAAGGAACTGCAGGAGTAGGATGCGGGTGCGCGGTATGCGCGCCAAAGGACTTCGGGGGGGTGCCCAGCTGGTAAGTGATAATTGAATCGGAACGCCTCTTTATGCCCGGATACCCCGCTGCTTCTGAATGAGGACTGGCGGGCAACCCAGGGCCTCCACCTCCTCCCCGATATCTCTCAGCCCGCTGGCGCCCGGCTCCTCTAGGCTCCTCTATCTTCAAGCGTTCCAGCGTGCTTGTTCAGGTCCAGTCCGCAGCCTTGGCACAAGACGCTCCCCGACTCGAGGAGCGTGCTGCAATCAGGGCAGGGCACTGTTTCCTGCGGACTCAGCTCCTGCCGGAGCTGATCTGCTAACCTAGCTGCGACTTCGCCATCCTCTCTTCGCTCCACTTCGACTTGGACAGAGGCCCTCGTGCACTGAGCGGCCCTCTCGGGGTTCCCCAGCGCCATATAGAGAAAGGCGGCCTCCATCCAGACGTCCGGGTTCCTGTGATCGACGTTCAGATTGCGCAAAGTCTCCGAGAGTTCCTTCCGGCACCTCTCCCGCATGCGATTCTCGACAAGAGCTGTCTCGTCATCGGAAGCGGAGCGGCCTGGCCTTTGAACCGCATTGGGAGAAGACCTTCTCGAGCTCGTTCCTTTCATGATTTTAGCCATGCGTCTCACACCCCACAGAGGCTCAGAATTGTACCATCATGACCACGATAGCATACACGATAGCCAAGGCGATTCCGATGAAGAACAGCAGCCAGAACAGCCCACGGTCCTCTTTCATCCGCGATGTCACTCCTTCGCTACCTAAGCTCTCCTGACTTGTATGTATTCGGATATTAATGATTACATTAAACTATCATAGGTGGCATTAATTCGATTAGACGGAGAGCTTAAGTTTCATAAGTTCCCTTCCCGCACTGGTGCCCCTCGACTGGGAGTATTTCGAGATGGCGGCCGAGAAGGACCGCGGCCCGATCAGGGGGAGATATCGGCTGAAGAAGGAGCACCGGGAGCAGCTGATGGATCTGCTCAGTCGGAATGACGGAGCCATCATGATTCAAACGGAACTCGTCAGGGCGTTGTTTCACGACGGTCGGGGTCAGCCGGGAGCGCAGTCGATGGTTACCGCTCTCAACAGGAACTTTGGCGATACCTTCCGATTCTCAACACGCGACAAGGGGAAGAAGATAGCCATTCGGCTTGTCTGATTCTGACTGGCCTCGGGATAAAAGGGATAGAGAAGTCGCCGATGCGTCAGGCCATCCCATCTCACGCAACTCCTTCGTCTTGGCCATCGGGAACAATGCGAAGGCTAGGCCTCTGCCAAATCTGGATCACGGCGGACAGCTTATTAGACAGCTACTAGCTTTGTCCGGGGATGCAGACCGCGGTCATCTACCTGGGCCAAGACCCCACCTACAAGGACATACCCATGGTGGAACTGAACTACATCAAGGACTTCGAGGCCCGTGTCGTGGGACGGGGGCCCAATTATGTCATCCTGGACCGAACGGCCTTCTACGCCGAGGGGGGCGGTCAGCCCTTCGACACCGGCCGTCTCGAGTGGGATGGCGGCTCCACGAGGATCTTCAACGTCGTGAAGGAAGGCGGGGAAGTCCGTCACCACGTGAGGGAGATTCCCCCTATCGATGATGTGAGGGCGGAGGTGGATTGGGACCGCCGCCACGCCCACATGCGGATGCATACCGCCCAGCACCTCCTCTCCGGCCTCGTCTTTCAGCGGTTCGGGACCCGCACGACGGGCAACCAGCTGTACGTGGACTACAGCCACGTGGACTTCGCCCCCGCCGCCTTCTCCGCCGAGGACCTGGAGGC
>JBHIDH010000024.1:0-17991 GCA_046759985.1 Thermoplasmata archaeon | reverse complement strand
CACTCCCCCGGCCTGGTGGCGTACGAGGAGGACTTCCTCGCGGACGGGGTCTTCCTCCTGCAGCACGCCGAGGTGGGAGACAGCGACATCCAGCTTCGCATCCGGTGCGTGAAGCTACGGCGGGCGCGGCACGCCCCGGGTTACTTCGCCCTGGTGTGGGGCCAGGGGCGCTTCCTGGTCACCTCCGTCATCGCCCGCACGGGGAACCGGCGCCGACGGCGGGCCGAGCCGGCCTCATGGTGAGGGCGGGGGCGCCTCGGGCCGGTGCCAGGTGTTCCCGTATGGCCCGAGGCACATCCTCCGTCAGCATCATGGGACCCAAGGCTCGCTTGAAGTAGGGGGCCCGACGGTCCAGGATGATGACGATACCCCGGTCGCGCTCGGAGCGTATCAGCCGGCCCATGCACTGGAGGAGACGCCGGGTCGTGGGGGCCCGCACCCCGTACTCCCACCCCTTCTGGAACTTCCAGTCGTAGTAGTTCACCAAGGCCCGGAGGGCCGCGGTGGGCTTCGGGTACGGAATGCCCACCAGCACCAACACCTCCAGCTCCCGATCGGGGAAGTCGAGGCCCTCGGAGACCCGACCCCCCGCGACGGCGAAGAGGACGGCGGTGGCGCGTCGGAAGGCGTCCAGAGAGCGCATGAGTTCCGCCTGGCGCATGCCCTGCCGCTCGACGTAGACGGGCACCCGGCTCTCCCCTCGCAGGTCCAGGAAGGTCTCCAGGAGTCCGTAGCTCGGGAAGAGGAAGAGGGTGTTCCGGTCACATTCTCGCAGGAGGACCGCCACCTCGTTCCGGAGTCGGGTCAAGGCCTCCGGGTCCTGTCGCAGCTCCTGGTACCGCGTCGTGACGTGGTCCCGGTACACCACCCGGCGGTTCTCCGCGGGGAAGGGGCTGGGGAAGGCCCGAAGGAGGGTGTCCGGGGGCAGCCCCAGGGCGTCCCGGTACGCCTCGAGGGGGACGAGGGTGCCCGACATGTGGAGGGAGGCGTGGCAGGCGAGGATGGGTTCGGCCACCCGGGAGGGGTCCAGGCAGTAGGCGCGTAGGGCGGGGCGCTCCCCGCCGAGGATGAGTTTCGCGTAGTCCGCCTCCTCCGTGATGACCCACCGCAGCAGGTTCCGGGCCACCCCGAGGGTATGGGAACGCGGCAGGGACCCCGTCCGTCTCCGGGCTTCCCGGATCGCCTCCCCCGTGGTGGCCAGGGCCCCGAGCATCCCTCGCAGCCGGGTGGTGGTGATGGCAAACTCCTGCATCACCCGCCCCTCCAGCGCCAGAGGGGGGAGGAACCCGTCCTCCTCGATGACGTACTCCGCCGCCAGGCCGCGCAAGCCCCGGGCGACGATTTCCAGGAGGTCGATGGCGCTGATCCCCTCGGCCACCTCCGGGTCCCCGCAGTCCATGAGCTCCTTCTCCGCCTGCTCCACGGTCTCCGCCGAGACGCGGAAGGAGCCCACCTCCCGGCAGTGGGCGGGGAGGTTGTGTGCCTCGTCCACGACGAGGAGGATGTCCTCCAGGGGCCGGGCCAGAGTCTCCAGGAGCGTCCGCCGCAGGAACGGCTCGAAGAAGTAGACGTAGGGGGCCGTGATCACCCGCGCCCGGGGCGCCAGGACCTTGTTGAGCTCGTAGGGGCAGATGCCCCGGGACCGGAAGTGTTCGCGGGCCTCCTCCGCCGTGGGGTGGACCTGCTGGACCCATCGGCCCAGGGCCTCGACGTCCCCCTCGAGGAGCCCCCGGTAGTACCGGCAGCCCTCCCTCCCCGCGAGAACCTCCTCCTTCCGATCCCGGCAAAAGTGGGAGAGCTCCTCGGCGGACCCCGGCTCCAGGCCGCGCTCTTCCCCTAGGAGACAGAGGCGCCGCCGGCCCTGTAAGGCGATGCCGAAGGGGCCCAGCTTGCGGAGCTCGAGCATGACCTGCCGTTGCTGGGCATTCGTGCGGACCAGGTAGAGGACGACCCGATCCTCCTCCTCGGCCCTGGTGAGGGCCGCATACAGGGCGCTGACTGTCTTCCCCGACCCCGTTTCGGCCTGGAGGACTAGGTGGCCGCCGTCGAGGACTTGCTCCATGAGGCCCAAGGTCTCCCTCTGATGGGGCCGCGGCGGGTAGGGGAACCGCACCGGGAGTCCAGCGGAGGGGCCTTAAAAAGGGTGCCACGGGGGTGACCGAAACTGCGGGGTCGCGCCGAAGCCTTAAGCCGAGGCCCCGCCTCAGGGTCGGGGTTGTTCGACGAGGAGGCCGTGGACCGCTGGATGGGTCTGGAGATGCGGAGTCTCGCCCACGGGCTCGTCACACGCAAGAAGCGCCTGAGCCGCCTCCTCACGGAGGAGCCCCCGCAGGGGATGACCCGGGACGGCCAACCGTACCCCTTCGACCGCGAGGTCCTCCGAAAGCTGGCCGACGTGACGTCCGAGGAGGAACGGGAACGCCTCCGCCTGCCCATCACCCTACGCTTCCACGCGGGCCTCGAGAACCAGGTCTCGGTGGAGAACGAGCTTGCCGCGGCGGTGCTGCACCGCCTCGCCGGGGCCGACCGCGCCTACCCGTTCCGAGACGAGCGGGCCTGGTTCCCGTACTCCCTGGGTCTGGAGTTCCTCATGCGGTGCCCCACGGCGGTCCAGCGGCTCCTGCTCCCCTAACTACGGCTCCGGCCCCTCCGGGCGCCGGGTCTCCCAGAGGTCCTCCGGGATCTCCGCGTACACGGTGTCGAGATCCGGAATCGTCTCCTCCAGGGGCGGGGCGGCGTTCGCCAACTCGAAGATCCGCTCCTTCCGGAAGAGCCAGTAGTGGATGCGCCACTCCCGGCCATCGTAGAGGGTGGTCTCCTCCCGCTCCGTGGTGAGGATGCCCGAGTCCTCCAGCATATAGAAGGCGTCCCGGTCATCGGGCTCCAGGACGTTGTCGATGATTCGCTCAGCATACCCAAAAAAATTGAGGATGTGCTGGGCCATGGCCCGGGCCTCATCCTCCTTCATCCCCTGGCGGTCGATGCTATTGCGAATCGCCCGGGTGAGATCGTCGACGGACAGGGCCCCCTCCAGACGCTCCCCAATGTCGATGGCCAAGGGTCTCCACTTCCCTTGAGCGTTCTCATTGGAACGATGACCTATATGAACATTCCGCCTCGTCGCCGGTACCCTGGATGCCCCTCCGGGCAACAAAAGACTAAATCCGTAGGCCCGCATAGGAAGGGGGCGGAGGACCGGAGGCAGGGGCGTTCGTGCGCGACGAGGAACGAGAGGGGACCCTCCTAAGGGAGATTCGGGCCATCCGATCGCAGCTGGATGATTTGGAGGAGCAGCTTGAGGAGGCCGCGCGCCACGTGGCGAGGTCGGCGACCGGGCTGGTCCCCACCTTCGTGGAAGGACTGGACACGGCCCTCGGCGGGGGCATCCCGGAGGGGCACGTCGTCCTCCTCCACGGCCCTACGGGGACCATGAAGACCTCCCTCGCCCTCTACGTCCTCGCCAAGAACCGGGCCCAGGGAATGCGGTGTCTTCACCTCACCCTGGAGGAGGACCGGGCGAGCCTCCGTCGGACCCTGGCCGGTCTGGGTCTCGAGAGGGAGGACTTCATCGTCGACATCGCCACACTGCGTGCGGAACACGGCCTGGCCGAGGAGGCGGGGGATTGGCTGGACATCCTTCTGGGCTATCTCGAGAGGAAGGCCCAGGACGGCCTGGACCTCCTCGCTCTCGACCCCCTGGATGCCCTCTTCGACATGGCCCGGATTCGCGCTCCCCGTCAGGCCCTCTTTCGTTTCTTCCGGTTCCTCCGGGACGCGGGCATCACCGCCCTACTCATCATCGAGGACGGCGCCTTCCCCTACGGGGAGGACCGGGTGGCCGACGGTGTCCTCGAAGTGGCCCCGCGGGAGCTGGAGGGCGGCCTCGTGGCCCTCTGGATACGGTGCGTCAAGCTGCGCCACGCGGCACACTCCCGGGACTTCCATCGGCTGGAATTCCGGGATGGCGTGTTCCGGGCCCGCCCCCTTCTCTCCCTGTGAGCTGGCTCAGTAGGCGTTCCGAACCTTTGTCCGGTCGATCTTGATCCCGTCGGGCGTCGCCAGGAGGAAGTTCCGACCCAGCGCCGCCACGTCCCCACCGGTGTCCCGTGCCACGGCCTTGAGCTCGCTCGTCACCCGCTTCAGGGCAAGCTCGTCGTTGGCGATGGGGCTGTAGTCCACCACCACGATGTTGCCCTCGTAGAGGAGGCTGTTCATCATGCCGAGGTCTTCCTCGCGGAACACCTCCACCACGCGCACCAGGGCCTTGGTTGGCCCCGTTTCCCCCTCCCAAGGGAGCTCGCCCAGGTCGACGTATTCGCCCTCAGCGGCCGGCCCGTGATCCACCAATTTCCTCAGCGGTTTGAAGAGGCTCATCCCAATCCCTTCTGGAGGCCCGGCATTTCGGCACCGCCTCTTAAACGTATCGGCACGAGGCGGTCGGGGGTAGCCCGCCCTCCTCAACCGTTATGCCGGCCGGCCTGATGGGTCATGCATGGCAGAGAGCAGTACGGATTGTGCTTTCTGCGCGATCGTCGCGGGCCAGGCACCTGGCAGCTTCGCCTACGAGGACGATCGCGTTGTGGCCCTGATGGACATCCGTCCGGTCAACCCGGGCCACCTGATGGTCATCCCGCGGGAACACGCGCCCTATCTCGCGGACATGGACGAGGAGACCGGGGGCCACCTGTTCCGGGTCGCCATGCGCCTCGCTCAGTCCCTGCGGGCCTCGGGCCTGCGATGCGAGGGGGTCAACCTGTTTCTGGCGGACGGCGAGGCGGCCTTCCAAGAGGTCCCCCACCTTCACCTTCACGTATTCCCCCGCTTCAAGGGCGACGCCTTCAGGATCGACGCGGACTGGGACACGCACCCGCCCCGGGACGAGCTGGCCGCGGCGGCCGTCACTGTCCGGCAGGCCTACGAAGGCCTGTTTGGCCGCCCTGACGGATAGTTCCGCCCAATTGAGGGGGGAAAACCCCACGCGGACCCCCGCCTCATGGCTCCGTGAGCTTCCAGAGGCGGTCCCCCACGTGGTGGAGGGACTCCACGGCCTTCCCCTGGCGACCCGCCCCCATCTGCTCCCCCGACCGGAGGGCCCTTCCGACGGCGAGGGGGACTCCGTTCGCCTCATCCCGGACCCAGACAAAATCCCCGGGCCGGATGGAGGGGTCCGCCTCCACGATGCCAGGTGCCATCACGTCCGCCCCGTTGTACACGTAGGGGATGGCGCCCGCGTCCACCGTGACGTACCGCCTCGGCGGTGTGTCCCGAAGCAGCCCCCGAACGGTGGGAGCCGGCTTTCCGTCGACGAGCAGGGCTACGATTTCCCCGTCTTCGTACAGGACGTCATAGGCGGGTCCCTCGGCCCGATCAACGGAGGCGTCGGGCGGAAACGGCGCCGTGCCGAAGGCCGCCACCAACCCACCCTGCAGGGCAGCGACCTCCTTCCGTCGCAGCCGCCTCCGCTTCCGGAAACGCAGGGTCGCCACGGCCCGTCAAGGCCCCGTTCGCATATAGATTGGCCGCGATATCCGTCGGTCTACGCTTAAATAGCCAGGTCGTCATAGCGAGCCCCCCATGCCGGCCGACCCGGCCCAGGGCTTCAACAAGTCCCGCAGCATGGAGCTTCCTCGCAACGTGGTCATCGGCCACCGGGCGGTGGAGGAGGCGGGTCGGGTGTGTCGCCGCCTCCAGCTCCAGGGGCCTGCTCTCCTCGTGGAGGACCCCATCACCCGGAAGGTCGCGGGCAACCGGGTCGGCCTGGCCCTCCAGGAAGAGGGCTTTGCAGCGGAGCACCACATCATCGAGGACGCCAGCTTCCAGGAGACCGAAGTCGTCGAGAACCTCCTGAAGGATCACGGGGCGACGGCCGTTCTGGGCGTGGGAGGCGGGCGTCCTATCGACGTGGCCAAGTACGCCTCCTTCCGGCAGGAGATCCCCTTCCTCAGCCTCCCCACGGCCGCCTCCCACGACGGCCTCGTCTCCGCGAACGCCTCCCTCCTGGGTCCCGACGGCAAGACCTCCCTGGCCGCGCACGCCCCTCTGGCCGTGGTGATGGATACGGAGGTCATCGCCGCCTCCCCCCACCGTCTTCTGGCCTCGGGCTGCGCCGACATCGTCTCCAACGCCACGGCGGTGAAGGACTGGATCCTAGCCAACCGGCTTCGCAACGAGAACCTGAGCAGCTACGCCGCCTCTCTCTCCGAGATGACCGCCCGCATGATCATCGAGAACGCCCAGGACATCAAGCCGGGCCTGGAGGAAAGCGCCTGGTTCGTCTGCAAGGCCCTGGTTTCCAGCGGGGTGGCCATGAGCATCGCCGGCTCCTCCCGCCCTGCGAGCGGCTCCGAGCATCTGTTCTCCCACGCTCTGGATCGCCTCGCGCGGCAACCGGCCCTGCACGGGGAGCAGGTGGGCGTCGGCACCATCATGATGATGTATCTCCACGGCGGCGATTGGGAGGAGATTCGGGGGGCCTTGGAACTCATTGGGGCGCCTACCACGGCGGAGGCTCTGGGTATCTCGCCGGAGGAGATCACGGCGGCCCTCGTTCACGCGCACAAGGTGAAACCCGACCGCTACACGATCCTCGGGGACAAGGGGTTGAGTCCCGAGGCGGCGGAGCGGGTGGCCACCGTTACGGGGGTCATCTGAGCACACCCCCACCCCTGTGCTTCCTGTGGAAGCCTCAACCCTTCATCCTCCAGCGTCGCATCTGCTCGCGGTACCGTCGACGGTATTCGGCTGGGAGAGACCACATGAGCGTCTCGAGACGCTCTCGGTTCCGGACAAAGTGGGCTTTGCTGGGAACCTCGATGAGCCTTTCGAACTGCCGCTGCTTCCGGAGGGTGTCGACGAAGTACCAACCTCCGATGAGGGTGAGGAGGGGGCCGACAACGAGTAGCCAGACGAACCAGTTTCCGATGGCGTCTAGGAGCTCGAGGACCGTGAAAGGCAGGCCGGCCCGGAAGAAAGAGTTGAGAATCACAAGGACAGTAGGAACGATGCCCAGGGTGAGAACGAGACTGCTGATCTCGAGCCGGAATTCCCGGAGAATCCCCACGTCCGGTTTCTAGGAGCGAGCCTTAATATTAGTTTCTCCCCTGGTTCTCATACTGCCGGGGGACCCAGGACTGTGCGGACGCCCCTCTTCGGTTACCATCAAGACCACGCGCGCAAGCTTGTGGAATTCCAGGGATGGAAAATGCCCCTCCTTTTTGCCGGGATTCGCGCGGAACACCTGGCGGTGCGGTCGCAGGCAGGGTTATTCGACGTGTCCCACATGGGGAAGATTCATCTGGTGGGGCCGGAGGTCGCCTCAGGACTCGCGGCTTTGATTCCCAATCGCTTGCCGATCCGAGATGGACAATGTCGCTACACCTTCCTCCTCGATGATCAGGGACGGATTTTGGATGACGTTATTCTGTGTCGCCTCTCCTCCACGTCCTACTTGTGTGTCTGCAATGCCGGCCCACGGGAGCGCGTGGTTGCGTGGCTCCAGGACCATCTCGTCGCGGCCCGCGTGGAGGACCAGACGTTCAACCTTGTGTGCCTTGCCCTTCAAGGTCCCGAAGCAGAGAAGTCCCTACAACAGTGGAGCAGCACCCACCTGCATAACCTGCGACTCTTCCAAGGCGCTCTCGCCGAACTCTCGGAGGAGGTTCCAGTGGAAACCAGGGGGTGGGGGCCCCTCTCGGATTTTTTGACGTTCGGGGCGGAGACGAGTCCCCGGGCCTACTACGTGACGCGGACCGGCTACACGGGGGAAGATGGGTTCGAGATCTACGCCCCCAACCCCCTCGGCATGGCCCTGTGGACGGCCCTGGTCGAGGAGTCGGGGGTTCCTCCGGCAGGCCTGGGGGCCCGGAACACCCTCCGACTGGAGAAGGGATATCTCCTGTCCGGACAGGATTTCGACGGGAGGCAGACCCCACTTGAGGTGGGGTACGCACGCCTCATCCATTGGGACCATGACTTCGTCGGACGCGAAGCGCTCCTGGCGCGGGAGACCGAAACGGGCTATCCGCGCCTGCAGGGCGTCAGGCTGAGGGAGCCTGGTGTACCTCGACCCGGCTGCCTCGTGTGGTGGCAGAACCGGGAGGCGGGTTACCTGACCAGCGCCACGCTCTCGCCCTCGCTTCGCACCGGGATTGGCCTTGGCTATCTGGAGAACGGGGCTCGGGAGGCGGGACAGCCCCTCGAAGTGGAGGTACGCAGAAAGCGGTTGAAGGGCGTGGCAACCAAGCCCCCCTTCCTCTAATAGTTTCACTGACCCCCGGGGCGTACCCTCTTGACCCCTACCGGCTTCTGTCCGATGTGCCACAGGGCCGGTCGCGAACCTGGTCGGCATCCGGTGCTCGATCCGGTACAGGGGTCGGTGAACGTCCCGATACAGCGTCGGCGCTTTCGGGCGCGCGACGGAGAAGGTGGGTGAGTCGTCCGATAAAAGACCCGTGTCAAAAACGCACTTAAGCGGAAGGCGAATGCCGTGAGTTTACCCATCATTGGGCAAGGAGTGGGGTTAGGGTGTCTGGCGAGGTTCCCCTGGCAGAGGCGACTTCATCTTTATCTTGACGGAGTGTGTGAATGGCAGACGTGGCCGTAAGAGAGCGGATTGAGGACCTCCCCCCAGAGGCG
Organism: Thermoplasmata archaeon; assembly: GCA_046759985.1. Taxonomy (GTDB): domain Archaea; phylum Thermoplasmatota; class Thermoplasmata; order RBG-16-68-12; family JAJISG01; genus JAJISK01. The sequence goes on along the minus strand of JBHIDH010000024.1, from coordinate 9,357 downwards.
CTGGACTTCTTCGAGAACGACGAACTGCGCGCCCGCTGTTTCATCGAGAAGTATGCCCTGTGGGATTTGGAAGACCGTCTCGTCGAGACCCATCCCAGACAGATGTGGGAGCGGGTCGCCAGGGCCCTCGCCGCCCCGGAGAAGGATCCGGATCGTTGGTTTGAGGAGTTCTCCTGGCTTTTGGGCGACTTTCGGTTCGTGCCCGGGGGGCGTGTTCTGCATGGCGCTGGCAATCCTCGCAAGGTTACGATGACAAATTGCTATTTCACCAGCGTCGAGGAGGACAGCCTCGAGGCCATCTTCGAGTGGTGTAAGAAAGCCGCCCGGACCTACTCCTTCGGCGGCGGGAACGGCGTGGACATCGGGGTGCTCCGGCCGCAAGGGACGCCGGTGCATAACGCCGCTCGGACCTCCTCAGGAGCCGTGAGCTTCATGGAACTCTTCAGCACCACCACGGGCACCATCGGCCAGCATGGCCGACGCGGGGCTCTCATGATCACGTGCCCGGTCGATCACCCCGACATCCAGGCCTTCATTCACGCGAAGGGCAAGGACCTTCGGTCCGTCCGTTACGCCAACGTCTCCGTCAAGGTCACCGACGAGTTCATGCAGGCCGTCCAGGAAGACAGACCCTTCGCCCTCCGCTTCGAGAACAGATGGACGGGCCGGGTCGAGAAGCAGGTGGATGCCCGGGAACTGTGGGACGAGCTGATCCGAGCGGCGCACGCCTCGGCGGAGCCCGGCATCATTTTCTGGGACAACGTGGAAAGGGAGAGTCCGAGCGAATATTGCGCCCCGGTTGAGGGGACGAACCCCTCGTTGGTAGCAGGAACCCAGGTTCTAACACGAGAAGGCATTCTCCCCATTGATGCTCTTGAAGGGCGGGGAACAAAGGTTCCGGTTCCCTCAGGCGGCACCGCCTATGCCGAGTGTGTCAGAACCGGAGATTCGGAGCCAATCTATCGAATTGAGCTGAAAGGCGGGCACGAGTATTTCGCGACGGCGCAGCACGAATGGCCTGTCTGGTGGACTGGGAAGGGCCAGTACCGAAAGATTCCGAGCAAGTACTTGCGCCCTGGCGACCGCATCCCCTTTGTAGAACGCACCGAGCTGGGTTACGGGACGGATGGCACCTACGACGAGGGCTTCCTAGCCGGGGTCATTCTTGGTGACGGAAGCATCACGAGACGGTCAGACGATGGCCGGATGCAGATTGGTTTTGTCTTCAGCGAGAAGGATGAAGCGATCAAGGAGCGGGTCTTGGATATTCTCGAGTCGATCACTGGATTCCGTTACAACCCAACCAAGCGGAAACGCGGCGGCGCGCCATGGCATGAGATTCACGCCTCCAATCCATGGCTTGTTGCGTTGTTGGAGAGCTGGGGGCTCAAGTCCAAGGAAGACGGACTTCCCCCGTTCGTTTGGACCCAGGCCTCCGAGGATTTCCGCCGCGGACTCGTTGACGGATTGTTCTCCACGGACGGCTTCGTGACGGACTCGAAAAGCTCGCAACAGAGGGCGGTATTTGTGTCCTCGTGCAAGAGGCTTATCGAAGACCTTTCAAAGCTCCTTGGCTTCTATGGGATCAAGAGCCACGTTAGATACGCTAAGTCCAAGGCCAGCTTCCCGAATGGGAAGGACTACGGGAAAGAGTACGAACGCTGGGACCTCAGGATACCGCACGGTGCGGCTCTCCATTTCAGGTCCGTATTCAAATTGTCGCATCCTGACAAGCAGACCCGTTTGGAGAGGCTACGCGACCTACAACACGAGGCCTTGGCATCCCAAACCTGCACGGTCCGGAAGGTAGAACTCACAGACCGAAGGGAACCCGTGTGGGACCTCCGAGTCGATCATCCAGACCATGCCTTCTCGCTCGCGCATGTCACGACAGGCAATTGCGGCGAGCAGCCCCTCGAACACAACGGCGCCTGCACCCTCGGCCACGTAAATCTCAGTGCCTTCATCCGCGATGGGTTCACGGAACAGGCCGAGGTGGACTGGGCCGGCCTCGAGCGCGCCGTTCGATTGGGCGTTCGGTTCTTGGATGACGTGGTGGAGGTCAACCTCCCCCTCCATGCCCACCCGGAGCAGACGGAACAGGCGCGGGTTACGCGCCGCATCGGCCTCGGCGTGACCGGCCTCGCGGACATGCTGGCGAGGCTCCAGATCCGATACGACACCGACGAGGCCATCGAGTTTGTGGACGGTCTCATGGCACGGATCCGGGACTGGGCCTACGACGCGAGCGCGGACCTCGCGGAGGAAAAGGGCACCTTTCCCCTGTTCGACGCCGAGCCCCACCTGGCTCGCCCCTTTGTCCAGCGGCTTCCCGACGCCCTCCGTGCCAAGATCCAGAAACAGGGATTGCGAAACGTCTGCATCCTGACCGTGGCCCCGGTGGGGTCCGGCAGCGTGCTCACCGGCACCAGCAGCGGCGTGGAGCCCATCTTCTCCCTCGAGTATCTCCGACGGAGCGAGAGCCTGAGCAAGGAGTGGTACGAGGTCGAGCACCCCCTTGTCCGGGAGTATCGGAAGGCGACGGGGGACCAGGGCGACGACCTTCCGGACTTCTTCGTCACCTCCCACCAGATTGACCCCTTCTTCCGGGTCAAGATGCAGGCCACCATCCAGCGGTACGTCGACAGCGCCATCAGCAGCACCGTCAACCTGCCTGAGGACACGGGCGTGGAGAAGGTGAAGGAGATCTACGAGTACGCCTGGAAACTGGGGTGCAAGGGCGTCACGGTCTACCGGGAGGGGAGCCGGGAGGGCATCCTCCTCACTACCCGCGAGAAGTCGGCCCGGGGGGAGGTGGGGGCCACCAAAGCGGCGGCCGCTCCCAAGGAGGTCGGGAAGCCCCGGGCGCGGCCCGCCGTGGTCCGCGGGACGACCCAGAAGATCGAGACCGGGTACGGGAAGCTCTACGTCACCATCAACGAGGACGAGGAGGGGCTCTTCGAGGTCTTTGCCCAGATTGGCCGGGGCGGGGGGTACACCGCCTCCTTCACGGAGGCCGTGGCGCGCCTCATCAGCCTCTCCCTCCGGTCGGGCATCGCCGCAGACGAGGTCATCGACCAGCTCGAGGGCATCCGAAGCCCCCGCCTCGCCTGGGACCACCAAGAGAAGATCTACTCCGTGCCCGACGCCCTGAGCAAAGCCCTCAAGCGCCACCTTAGCGGTTACTCCCAGGCCACCCTCCAGCCCGCCGTCGAGAGCTTTGGCCCCGTCCTCGATGAGGAGCTGGACAAGGAGGCCCGGGACGGGGACGAGGCGATGGTGAAGCAGGGCCTCAGTCCCGAATGCCCGGAGTGCGGCAGCCCCCTGATCTTCGAGGAAAACTGCATCAAGTGCCAGCACTGCGGGTTCTCCGAATGCTAGACTCCCCCCAAAGGCCAAGTGGGAAGGGCCGGTGACGTAGTCCCGGCCCTTCGCCACTCTTTTTTGGGGTTTGGGGCGGGAACAAAGGCAACGTCTTTATCGGGGCCCCGGATAGTCTCAGGGAGGGTCCGCCGGGGCCCGCCTTCCGGGGGAATGGGACATGCAGGCCGTGACCGAGACGCCGAGCGGGGAGATGACCGCCTTCGAGATCGCCCAGGCCCAGATCGAAAGCGTGGGGAGGCGGCTTGGAGTGGAACCGGACCTCCTGGAGATCCTGAAGAAGCCCAACCGAGAGCTCACCGTGAACTTCCCCGTCAAGATGGACGATGGGACGATTCGCGTGTTCACGGGGTACCGGGTGCAGTACAACCAGGTCCTGGGCCCCTTCAAGGGCGGCATCCGCTACCACCCCGATGTCACGCTGGAGGAGGTGCGGGCCTTGGCGGCGTGGATGACCTGGAAGACCGCCGTGATCGGCCTCCCCTACGGCGGGGCCAAGGGCGGCGTCATCGTGGACGTGAAGGAGCTCAGTCCCCGGGAGATCGAGCGGATCACCCGCCGGTTCACCTCGGAGATCTCGATCATCATCGGGCCGCACAAGGACATCCCGGCCCCCGACGTCTACACCGATGCCCAGGTCATGGCGTGGATCATGGACACCTTCAGCATGAACGAGGGCTACTCTGTGCCCGGGGTGGTCACGGGAAAGCCCCCCATCATCGGCGGGTCCAGTGGGCGGGAGGAGGCCACCTCGCGGGGGGTCATGTACGTGACCCGGCAGGCGGCCGCGATCTTGGGGATCGACCTCGCCCGTGCCCGGGTGGCGATCCAGGGGTACGGGAACGTGGGCTACAATGCGGCGCGTCTCTTTCATCAAGAGGCGGGGTCGCGTATCGTGGCGGTCAGCGACTCGCGGGGGGCCATTCGCAACGAGAAGGGCCTGGATCCCCTTCGAGTCAAGGCCCACAAGGACGAGACGGGGAGCGTGACCGGGTTCCCGGATTCCGAACCCATGACCAACGAGGAGCTCCTGGCGGGGGAGTGCGACATCCTGATTCCCGCGGCCCTGAGTGGCTTCATCACCGCGACCAACGCGGACACCGTGCAGGCCCGGATCGTCGCGGAGGGGGCCAACGGACCCACGACCCCCGGCGCGGACGAGATCCTCTTCGAACGCGACATCACCGTCATCCCAGACATCCTCTGCAACGCGGGCGGGGTCACCGTGAGCTACTTCGAGTGGGTCCAGAGCCTCCAGCAGTTCTTCTGGTCCCTGGAGGAGGTGAAGCAGCAGCTGGAGGACGTCATGGTGAAGGCCTTCCATCAGGTGTGGGAGATGGCGCAGGAAGAGGGCGTGGACATGCGGACGGCCGCTTACATGGTGGCCCTGAAGAAGATCGTCGAGGCCTACGAGATTCGCGGGATCTACCCCTAATCCCGCAGGGCGGCGGCCACCACCTCCGCCAGGTCGAGGGAGCGGAAGGACGCCTCGGCCCCGACCCCCTTGATGCCGTCCTCCATCATGGTCATGCAGAACGGGCACGCGGTCGCCACGGCCTCGGCTCCCGTCTCGACGGCCTCCTCCGTCCGCTCCACGTTGATGCGTTTGCCCGTGGCCTCCTCCATCCACATGCGCCCCCCGCCGGCCCCGCAGCAGAGTTGGTTCTCTCGGTGGCGCGGCATCTCGCGGAGGCGGAGCCCGGGGACACCTCGTAGGGCGTCTCGGGGGGCGTCGTAGATGCCGTTGTGGCGGCCCAGGTAGCAGGAGTCGTGCCAGGCGACGTCCAGATCGACCTGGCGAAGGGAGAGGCGGCGCGCGGCGATGAGCTCCCGGATGAGCTCCGTGTGGTGGATCACCTCGTACTCCCCGCCGAATTCGGGGTACTCGTTCCGGAAGGTGTTGAAACAGTGGGGGCAGGTGACGACGATGCGCTTGACGCCGTGGGCCCGGAGGGTCGCCACGTTCGCCTCCATGAGGGTCTGGGCCAGGTACTCGTTGCCGATTCGTCGGGCCGGGTCGCCGGTGCACTTCTCCTTCGTCCCGAGGATGGCGAACCGGAGGCCCGCGGCGCGGAGGATTTTCACCAGGGCCCGCGCCACCCGCTGATTCCGCGGGTCGAAGGAGGCGGCGCAGCCCACCCAGTACAGGAGGTCCAGGTTGACCCTTTCCGACGCCTCGCGAAGAGGCACCCCGAGTCCCTCGGCCCACGCCGCCCGCTGGTCCCAGGGCATGCCGTAGGGGTTGTAGTTCGTCTCGATGCTCGCGAGGGCCTCCTGGGCCGGAGGGGGGAAGGCACCCTGCTCCATGACCAGGTTCCGGCGGAGCTCGACGATGGGGGCGACGTGGCGGATGGCCACGGGACACGCTTCCACGCAGGCGTTGCAGGTGGTGCAGGCCCAGAGCTCCTCCTCCCCCACGACGTAGGGGGCGGGCCGCTCCCCGCCCCCCCGCGTCTCCTGAAAGGTGAGGTCCCGCAGGGTGAGGATGACCTGCATGGGGTCCAGGGGCTTCCCCGTAATCCATGCGGGACAGACGCTGGTGCACCGACCGCATTCCGTGCACGCGTCGAACATGAGGCGATTCTGCCGGGAGAAGGCGGCCGTGCTCGCGGCCCCCAGCGGGACCAGACTCGCCTCCGGTCCCGTCAGGTCCTCCAACCGGAAGGGCGTGGGCAGCTGCCCGTAGGGGCGGAGGGAGGCCGTGTACGTGTTGAGGGGGGAGGTGACCATGTGCAGAAACTTCGTGTAGGGGATGCTCGCGATGAAGGCGAAGGTCGTGAAGGCGTGGAACCACCAGAGGGTGTAGTAGACGGACTCCAGCGCCGGGGTCACGAGACCGGGGGTGAGGAGACCCGCGGCGACGAGGGGACGGGAGAGCGCGTAGCCCACGAAGGAATAGGGGTACCAAGGCTGCTGGGGCGTAGCCCCCAGACGGATGGTCTCCAGGCCGAAGCCCTGGATGGCCAGAAGGAGGAGGATTAGGAGCAGGTAGTAGTTCCCCCACCCCGTGCGCAGGTGCCGGGGGCGGGTGACGAGGCGCCGCCACAGGGCGAGGCCCAGGCCGACGATGAGGAAGATGCCGAAGAGTTCGAGGCCCACCTCGAAGGCCAGGTAGGCGTTGCCGACCAGGAACGGGCGGCCAAAGAGGTTGATGGCGACGTCAAAGTCCAGGGCGACCAGGATCGTGCCGAGCAGCAGGACGATGAAGCCGGTGTAAATGAGGCTGTGGAGGAGGCCGGCGTAGACCTGGCGGATGACCTTGCGCTGGAGGAGGCCCACCCGGATGAGCATGCGCACGCGGCCGCGAAAGGACTCCTGGGGGTTGGACCGTTTCACCCGCCTCCACGCCCGCCACCGGACGAAGAGCCCGAAGAGGAGGATGGCGAAGGCGACGGCGAAGGAGAGCATCATGGGCAGGAAGACCTGCTCGCCGACGATGGCAAAGTGCTCCCGTTGGGGCTCCTGCGCGAGGGCCTGTATGATGCCGCCGGCCCACCCCATCCCGGTGCCCACGGGAGCCCGTGGTTATAACGGTTGCCTGAGGGGCCCCGCCGCATTACATCGGGGCAGATTTATAAGGCGGCGGCGGTCCAATCCGCGCGCATGAACATCGTCGTGTGCATCAAGCAGGTGGCCAACCCCGAGCTGCAGTATCGGATCCGGGAGGATGCCCTCGACGTCGTGCGGGACAACCTGACCTTCCAGGTGAACGGGCCCGACGAGCACGCCCTGGAGGAGGCCGTTCGCTTGAAGGAAGCCCACGGCGGCAGGGTGACGGCTCTCGCGGCGGGGCCGGAGCGGGTCACGGAGGTCCTGCGGCAGGCCATGGCCAAAGGGGCGGATGAGGCGGTCCGTCTCGACCTCCCCGAAGGGAGGGAGTTCGACCCGGCCTTCGCGGGCCGGGCGTTGGCCAGGGCCATCCGGGACCTGGAATACGACTTGGTCCTCTGCGGGGTCCAGTCCGACGACTACGCCCACGGGGCCACGGGCCCCATCGTCGCCTCCCACCTCGGGATTCCCCACGCATCCGTGGTGACCAAGGTGGAGATCGAGGGGGAACGGGCGAAGGTCCGCCGGGAGCTTGAAGGGGGGCTGGAGGAGGTCCTGACGCTTCCCCTCCCCGCGCTCCTCACCATTCAGTTCGGGATCAACGAACCTCGGTACGCCTCGGTGGCGGCCATCCTGCGGGCCACCCGGCAGCCGATCCGGGAGGCATCGAGCGCGCCCGTCGAAGTGGACCCGGGACTTGCCGTCCGCCGCATGTACGTTCCCGAGGTGACCCACCGGGCCGAGATGCTGGAGGGCCCTCCCGGGGAAGTGGCCCAGAAACTGGCCGCGATACTGCGGGAGAAGGGGTTCCTCCCGGAGGCCTAGCCGTGGCGGTCCTTGTGGTGGCGGAGCATCGGTTGGGCAAGCTCCAGGACGTGACCCTGGAGGTCCTGGAAAAGGCCGTTCAGGTGGCTGCTTCGGCGGGGACCGAGGTCAAGGCGGCGGTGATGGGCCACGAGGTGGCCGGACTGGCCGCGGACCTGGCACGTTACCCGGTGGGCGAAGTCCTGGTGGTGCAAGATCCCAAACTCTCGGACTACACCCCCGAGGGCTACGGCGCGGCCCTCGCCGCCCTGCTGGAGCGGGAGGAGGCCGAGATGATCCTGGCTGCCCATACGGCCACGGGATACGAGTTCCTGCCGCGAATCGCGACGGACCTCGACCGCCCGCTGGTGACGGCCGCGGTGGACGTGTCCTGGGAGGACGGGAAGGCGGTTGCCACGAGGACGGGCTACAACGGGAAGGTGGCCGTGGAGATCGCCATGGGCGGGAGCGCCCCCGTCTTCGTCACCCTGCGTCCCGCCACGTTCAAGCAGGCGGAGCCCACCGGCCAGGAGGCGCCCGTGACCCTCCCCGACCTGGACCTGTCCGCCCTCGAGATACAGCGTGAGGTCCTGGGCTACGAGAAGCCCGAGAGCGAGGATATCGACATCGCCGAGGCGGACGTCGTCGTGACCGTGGGACGGGGGATCCGGGAGAGGGAGAACATCCGCCTGGCCGAAGACCTGGCTGCCGTCCTGAGAGGGGTGGTCGGCGCCTCCCGCCCCGTCGTGGACAAGGGGTGGCTTCCCTGGAGCCGGCAGGTGGGATCCTCGGGGAAGACCGTGACGCCCAAGCTCTACATCGCCTGCGGCGTGTCCGGGGCGATGCAGCACCTCACGGGGATGAAGGGGGCGAAGACCATCGTGGCCATCAACATTGACCCCACGGCGCCCATCTTTTCCGTGGCCCACTACGGCGCGGTGGGGGACCTCCTCGAGATCCTACCGGGCCTTGTGAAGGAACTCGGGAAGGGCTGAAAGCGTCCTCGCCGATGATAATGGGGGGGATGCCCTTATGGCACCGGAGACCCCCACGTCTCGGGCATGGAGCAGCCTCTCCGGACGCTGTTCATGCTGGACCTGCGTCCGAGCACCGAGGTGAGGTTCCGGCCCCTCGTCTTCTACGCTGTCTTCGCCGTGGGGTTCGTCCTGCTTTTCGGGATCGAGTCCTTCTGGCTTGCCTCTATGACCCACGCACTCGGCATACCGGCCCTGCCGAATCCCCTCTACGAGTGGATCGCGATCGGGCTCCTCGCCGCCCTCGTCAGCTTCAAGTGGGAACGGGGAGAACCGGAGGCGGCCTAGGAGTCGGTAGCTGCTGGGTGTCGGGGGGCGATGCAGCACCTTACCGGCATGGAGGGGGCACAGGCCATCGCGGCCACTAACATCGAACCCATGGGGTGTACAACATCTCCTGAAGGAGGGAGGCGGCGGCTAAGATCGGTTACTCGCTGATGCTTGAGGCGGCGAGCAGCGCCACGAGCATCCCCACGGCGGCAATCGCGATTCCGAGGATGGCTTCCGGCCCGATGTTCGCCTGTCCCAATAGGGAAATCGCGAGGCCGAGGATTCCTATCGAGACGCCGGCGACCGCCCATGCCGTTCC
>JBHIDH010000023.1:0-18103 GCA_046759985.1 Thermoplasmata archaeon | reverse complement strand
TCCCAGAGGAAGTCGATCTTCGGATTCTTGAAGGCCCGCTCCGCCATGATCTTGCTCGCCCGGAGCTCATCCCGGCGATGGATGACCGTCACGCGCTTGGCCAGCTTGGCGAGGAAGAGGGCCTCCTCGATGGCCGTGTCGCCGCCGCCCACCACCACGAGGTCCTTGTCCCGGAAGAAGTGGCCGTCGCAGGTGGCGCAGCTGGATACGCCGTAGCCGATGAGACGCTTCTCCGACTCCAGCCCCAGCCACCTCGCCGACGCCCCGGTGGCGATGATGAGGGTGCGGCCCTCGTAGGCCTTCTCTCCGATGTGGACCTTGAAGGGCCTCCTGCTGAGGTCCACGGCCGTGGCGTTCTCGTAGACGAACTCCGCGCCAAAGCGCTCGGCCTGCTTGATCATGAGGTCCATGAGCTCGGGGCCCTGGATACCATCGGGGAAGCCGGGGTAGTTCTCCACGTCGGTGGTGAGCATGAGCTGGCCGCCGTACTCGAATCCCGCCACCACGAGCGTCTTGAGGTTCCCTCGCATGGCGTAGACGGCCCCCGTGAGGCCGGACGGCCCCGATCCGAGGATGATGACATCGTAAAGCACGGTAGAGCACCTCGGCTGGTTCTCGGGAAATTGTAGGCCGGCGCGGCCTAATTAACCCTTCTCCAAACGGCCGGGCGTCTGCCCGGCGACCTCGGAAGGAACGCGAAGGAGGCAGGGTCAGTTCACGGCGGAGTTGAGGTCGATCCACTTCCCGTTCATTTTCGAGTCGTGGTCGAACTCGAACCGCACCTGGAAGGAGCCCGATTCGAACCGGAGCTGGGCCCTCTTTAGGGCGGCCTGATAGAGCTTCATGGCCTTGCCCTTGGAGGTGGTGACGATACGGGAGCAACGGAGAAAGCCGGCATCCTCGAGCTCATGCACCTTACGGTAGCAGGCCGCGATGGGGATGTCGTACCGGTCGCTGATCTCCTGAACGGACTTGGCGCGCTGATGGGTTGCGACGAGAATCCGTTCCGCATAGTCATCCGTCAGAAGACGCGAAATATCTTTCTCCCGCATCGGGGAAGGGTGGCAGGGTCAATTTAAGCATATTTCTATTCGGTTATCAGGCCTGAGACTCTGTGCCCGGGCGGGGTCAGACGACGGGGATGAGGCGGGCTCTGGAGAAACCCTCCTCCGGGTCGTAGGAGAGGCTGTGGAAGGGGGTGTAGGGCTTCTCCCCGTACAGGAGGATGGAGCCCTCCACGTTCTCGATGCGGAGGTGGACCGAGGCGAGGTTCGCGAGGGCCTCCGCCGAGGGGGAATCGGCGGCGGTGAGGCCCACGAAGACGTCCTTGGACTTCCGGATCGCGGCGAGGTGCCCCGTCAGCCGGGAGGCGACCTCGGGCCCGTAGACCGCCTCGAGGGTGTCGAAGGCCAGGAGGGAGAGGAGGGGCCGGCGTGCGTCGCCGAGGTGGTACTGGAGCGTGCTCCACCGTAGGTCCGTCTCGACGTCGGTCCCCTCCATCTGGAGGGCGGACGTGCTGCTCTCGAGGGTCCCAAGGGGGGCGGCCTCGAAGACCCGGACGTAGCGATCGAGGGCGGGGGCCCCCACGTAGGGCTGCAGGGCCTCCCGTACGTCATCGGCCGCCACCTTGCGGGGCGGGACGTACGCGACCCCCCGCTGCTTTCGGACGAAGTTGGCCACCAGCCCGATGAGAAGGGGGTCGACGAACCCGTCCGGAACGCGGGCGTCCACCTGAAGGGCGAGGATGCCGCCCCGCTCCAGGCCGCCGATGAGAGCATCGAGCTCCTCGTGTCCCGTGGAGGGTCGCCCGTTGAGGTCCTTGTGGGCCTTCCAGCGGCGGCGCTTCCCGGTTGTCTCGGGGAGGCCCTGGGGGAAGGCGGTGACCCGACCGTCCTTCAGGGTGAAGACATGCTTGTGTTGCGCGATCTCCCGCCCGCGGAGCTTGTCCACAGCCAGGATGCGGAGGCGCCGGCTCTGCACCTCCTCGTCTCGGAGATCCACCACGCCGTCGCCAAGGTAGTCCAGCTTCGTGGGCCCGCCCTGCTCCAGGATGTACACCACGTTCGTGTTGCTGTTTTCGACGAGGTCCTTCTGAATCGTGTTGATGAGCTTGGCCGGGTGGATGCCGTACCGCTCGCTGAGGGCGTCGATGCTATCGATGACCAGGAGGCTCTTGCGCGGGAGGTTCTTGTCCACGGCCTCGTAGGCGAGGTCCATCTCCGGCAGGTCGGAGTGGAGGTCGAAGATGACCCCCTCGTCCGTCACCTCCCCGCCCTCGACGCCTTCGTAGATGTCGTCGCCCTCCTGGCCCATCTCCACGCGGCCCTCGAGCTTGTTCAGCTCCGTTCGGTCTACGCGGGTGACGCGGACCTCCTCCTCGGACACCTCACGGAGGAGGCTTCGGGCCTGCCGAATCCGGTTCTGCTCCTCGTCACTCAGCTCCTCGAAGCTCCGCAGGAAGCGTTGCCCAATCTTCATGAGCTCGGACTCCCGCACCTTCGCCTGGAGCCAGGGGAACTGGCGGTAGAGGGAGGTGTCGGAGACCCGGAGGCTGAGGTAATAGGAACCCGGAACGTCGTCGAGCTCCTCGATGAGCTGGAGGGCGAGGGTCGTCTTGCCGGTCCCGGCGGAGCCCTTGACGATGAGGGAGTGGCCTCCCGTCCCCCGGAAGAAGGCAAGCAGGTCCTCTGGAATTCCTCGAACGTGCATCGAGCCAGCTCGCGGCGGGATGGCTGCCTCGTTTCCTATACCTTTCCGCCCTATTATCTCTACGGAGAACAAGGTCGCCTAAGTGGAGCACGGGGTACTTTCAGCCACCCCCCATTGAAGAGGTTAACCCGGCGCCTTAGTTCTGCTCAATTGGGCAGAATATGACACAACGGCAAGGCTCCGTCCGGCGGGCAAGGCGTCAACGGTCGGGCGGGAGACAAGGATTCCTTGTGACATGGGACGTCGACAGCGAGGACTCTTCGTCATCCTCCCGCCTGCGACGATACGTGTTCGGATACTCCACGCCGAAGAACGGTAAGGTCTACCGCTACCCAGGTCTGTTGGACCGGGACAACGTTCGGTACATCGGGCAATCGGTCCTCTTCGTGGGATCGGATCACCTTAGGGAACTCACGAGCTTCCTTAAGGGGGCGAGAATCGCGCATGTCGTCACCGAGGCCCAGTTGGGTCGGATCCAGGCGAAGTGAGGTCCACGTTTTCCTCCGCCCAATCGAGCTGATCCCCTCGAGGGTGTGTCTCGCCCGCTGCGGGCTCCCTAATTCGGGGAGACATTCTGCTCAATTGAGCAGAAAGAGGCCTCGAAAGGCGGGCCGGCCAGGCTCGCCCGGCATGTCCTCTCCGGAAAGCTATTAGAGCCGCCCGAGGCTTGAACACGTCCCATGAAGAACCAGGAGGTGGCCCGCATCTTCTTCGGGATGGCGGACTACCTCGAACTCCGAGGTGTCGACTTCAAGCCCAGCGCCTACCGGCGGGCCGCCCGGAATATCGAGGGCATGAGCCAGGACGTGGAGGACCTCTGGCGGGAGGATCGGGTGGGCGAGATTCCCGGCATCGGGAAGAACCTGGCGGCGAAGATCGCCGAGTACCTGGAGACCGGGCAGGTCCAGGCCTACGAGAAGCTCAAGGCCGAAGTTCCCGAGGGGCTCGTGGAGATCATGCGCATTCAGGGCGTGGGCCCCAAGACCACGAAGCTCCTCTACGAAAACCTAGGGATCACGACGGTGGAGGAGCTGAAGGAGGCGGCGGCCTCGGGACGCATCTACGGGGTGAAGGGCCTGGGTCCGAAGAAGGCGGAGAACATCCTCCGGGGCATCGAGCTGCGGGAGGCGTACAAGCAGCGCCGTCGCCTCGGCCGGGCCCTCCCGATGGCGGAGAGCCTCGTCGCCTACCTCCAGGCGCACGCACCCATCGACAACATCGCCATCGGCGGGAGTCTGCGCCGGATGCGGGAGACCATCGGCGACATCGACATCCTCGTCGCCTCCACGGAGCCTGCGGAGGTCATGCTCGCCTTCGTCGGAATGCCCGAGGTGAAGGAGGTCCTCCTCCAGGGGAACACAAAGTCCTCGGTAATCCTGACGGACGGCATGCAGGCCGATCTCCGGGTGCTGGACGCCGACAGCTACGGCGCCGGCCTCCTGTACTTCACCGGCTCCAAGGACCACAACATCCGGCTTCGGAGCCTCGCCATCGCCCAAGGGATGAAACTCAGCGAGTACGGCGTCTTCCGCGGGGAGGAACGGGTGGCCGGGGCCACGGAGGAGGAGGTCTACCGGGCCCTGGGCCTCCCGTACATCGAGCCGGAGCTACGGGAGGCGCAGGGGGAGATCGAGGCGGCCCAGCGGGGGGACCTCCCCCGCCTCATCACCGGGGCCGACCTGAAGGGAGACCTCCACGTTCACACGAACTGGAGCGACGGCCACGACACCTTGGAGGCGATGGTCGAGGCCGCCCGGGCCAAGGGGTACGAATACGTGGGCATCAGCGACCACTCCCAATCCCTCTACATCGCGGGCGGGCTGAAGGAGGAGCAGGTCCGGGAGGAGGGGGCCCGGATCGAGGCCTTGCAGGAGGCGATGGACGACATCCACATCCTCCATGGGGCGGAGGTGGACATCCTGGAGGAGGGTCAGCTGGACTACCCCGAGGACATCCTTGAGGAACTCGATTACGCGATCGGCTCCATCCACTCCCGCTTCACCCAGTCCGAGGAGGAGATGACGGCCCGCGTCATCGCCGCCATGGAGAACGAGTACCTGACCATCCTCGCCCATCCCACGGCCCGCCAGATCAACGAGCGGGAGCCCATCGCCTTGGACCTTCTCCGTGTGTTCGAGGCGGCCGTGGCTACCGGAACCGCCCTGGAACTCAATGCGGGCATCAGCCGCCTCGACCTCAACGGGGCCCATGCGAAGGCGGCCAAGGAGGCGGGGGTCCTGCTCATCATCAACACGGACGCCCACGCGACCGTCGGTCTGAATCAGATGAAGTACGGGGTGGGACAGGCGCGCCGGGGGTGGCTCGAGGCGGGGGACGTGGTGAACACCCTCCCCTACGAGGACTTCCGGGCCTGGCTCGCCAGGGAAGGTCGGCCTTAGCTCTCGCGGATGCGGTCCAGGCTTCGGAAGGCCCGGCGGACGACGCGCTTGTCGTTTTCGTAGTGCAGAAGTCGGAGCGCCTCCTTCTTGCTGCACCACCGGTAGCCGTCGAAAATCGGTTCGAGCTTGACGCTGCCTCCCACCACCTCGGCCAGGTAGTACTTTACCGTCTTGTCGTAGCTCACGCTGTCAGCCGGCCAATAGTACTGATAGCGGATGTCCAACACGTGGCCCACCAGGGTGCAGTAAAGGCCCGTCTCCTCCCGGATCTCGCGCCGAGCCGCGTCCTCGGGTCCCTCCCCCTCCTCCACGCCCCCTTTGGGCAGGCACCATCGCCGCTCGTTTCCCTTGCGGAGCAAGAGGACCTTCCCACTCGGACGGAAAACCACGCCCCCAGCGGAAAGGGTCTCGACTAGGGGGGTGGACTTGCCGGTCCCACGGCGTCCAGAACGGCCCATAAGGTTCGTCTGGATTATGCGGCCGTCCCGATTTAAGCCTTCGACGGACCGGACGAGGGGCCTGACGGGGTCAGCGGAACTCGTCCATGACCCGCTCGTATTCCCATCGTTTCGGGTCCAGGTCCTCCCAGACAGGCGCCTTCTTGAGATCCCGCAGGACCCGGGCCTCGTAGAACGTGGGGGGGTTCGGGTCCTGGTACAGGATGCCGACGGGGATCTGCTCGGAGGTGAGGACCATGTCCAGGGCCCGGCTGCGGTCCGTGGGCTCGTACTCCTCCGACAGATTCCGAATGTGCTGGCGGTACCAGGCGTAGGTGTTCACCTTGTTGAAGGTCACGCACGGGCTCAGGTCGTCCACGACGGCGAAGCCCGGGTACCGGATGGCCGCCTCGAAGGTCGCAATGCTCCCCTTCATGTCCCCGGAGAACGTCCGCGCCACGAAGGAGGCACCGGCGGCCAGGGCCAGGGCGCACCCGTCGATGGGGTCCTCCTCCGATCCCTCCGGGGAGGATCCGGACTCGAACCCGCGGGCGGCGGTGGGGGAGAACTGGCCCTTGGTCAGGCCGTAGACCTGGTTGTTCATCACGATCATGGTGATGTTCACGTTCCGACGGATCGCGTGGATGAAGTGGCCCATGCCGATGGCGTAACCGTCGCCGTCCCCCGTGGCGACGATGACATGGAGATCGGGGTTCGCAATCTTGATGGCGCTGGCCACGGGCAGAGGCCGGCCGTGGATTGTGTGGAAGGTGTAGGCCTTGAAGTAGTCTGAGATCTTGCTCGAACAACCGATGCCTGTCACGAGGACGATCTCCTCGGGGCGCAGCCCCAGGTTAATCATGGCCCGTTTCATGGCGCCGTTCACCCCGAAGTCCCCGCACCCGGGACACCAGGTCTCCTCGTGCGCGTTGAAATCCTGGAGCGTGAGGTCGTAGGCCTGGGCCATCTACGTCGCCCCCCGGGCCGCCGTGACGATCTCTCCCGGGGTTATCAGCCTCCCATCGTAACGGGTCACGGATGTGGTCGGCCGAATCTGTCCGAGGAGCATGGGGAGTAGCTGGGCCAGCTGGCCCGTGTAATTGTGCTCCACCACGAGGACGTTCTTCGCGTCCCCGAGGAGATCCGCCGCCTCCTCCGCCGGGAAGGGCCAGAGGGTCCGAAGCTGCACGTACTTGCTCGCGATGCCCTCCTCCTCCAGGCGCTCCATCGCCTCCCAGATGGCCCCACTGGGGTACCCGTAGCTGAGGAAGGCCAGGTCCGCGGCGGGGTCTCCGTGCAGGACGGTCGGGGGCAGCTCGGGCCGGGCGGTCTCCAGCTTGCGCATCCGTTTCGCCATCATGGCCTTGCGCAGTTCCGGGTCCTCCGTTGTGTAGCCCATCTCGTCGTGCTCGTTGCTGCTCGCCTCGTAGAGGCCGCCCTTGAGGGAGGGAATCGGGCGGGGGGAGACGCCGTCCTCCACGATCTCGTACCGGCGGAAGACGCCGCCGTTCGTGGACTGCAGGGCCTGGATGGGCTGGTTGATGAGCTTGCCGCGGTCCACTTCGACCTGGGAGAGGTCGAAGGGCGGAATCGTCTGTTTGTTCTGGCAGAGGACCTGATCGGTAAGGACGATGACGGGTAGTTGGAACCGCTCCGCCAGGTTGAGGGCTTTCGCAGTCAGGTAGAAACCCTCCTCAATGCTCCCGGGGGCCAGGACGATCCGGGGAAAATCCCCGTGGGAGGCAAAGAGCACGTGCTTGAGGTCCGCCTGCTCGGTCTTCGTGGGGAGGCCCGTGCCGGGCCCGCCCCGCTGGCCGTGAATGAGGACCAAGGGGAGCTCCGCCATCCCCGCCATGCTAATCGCCTCCGCCATGAGGTCGGCACCGGGGCCGGAGGTCCCCGTCATGGCGCGGAGACCGGCATAGGAGGCGCCTAGGCACATGGTGACGGCAGAGATTTCGTCCTCCGCCTGCACCACCACGCCGTTGTAGTCCGGCAGATGCGCGGCAAGCCACTCCAGGATCTCCGTGGCGGGGGTGATGGGGTAGCCGGCGTAGAACCGAAGGCCGGCCGCGAGAGCCCCGTAGGCGATGGCCCAATCGCCCAAGATGAGGAGCCTGTCCTCCTTCTCCCGCCTGGCGAGGACGTAGGGATCTGATTTCGTGAAGTTGTCGCGGGCGTACTTCGCGCCGAGGTCCAACGCCTGGAAGTTCTTCTGGACGATGTCCTCCCCCTTGCGGGAGAACGCCTTGGTGATGGCCTCCTGAACGACCTCCATATCGATGGACAGGAGGTGGGCCAGGACGCCCAGAGAGACCACATTCTTGAAGATCTCCGCCCGGGCGCCGCCCAAGTTGTCCACCGCGATGCTTTTCAACGGCACCTGATAGACGTGGACATCCTCCCGTCCGAAGTCCGGGGGGTCCTCCCCCCTGGAGTTGTCATAGATCATCACGCCATCGGCGGGGAGCTCGTCGCCGTGGAGATGCACGGCCTCCTCATCCAGGGCCAACAGGACGTCGGGATAATCCTTCTGTGCCATGATGGGACGGTCTCGGGTCCGGATCGTGTAGTTGGTGGGCAGGCCCCGAATGTTGGAGGGAAAGTCCCGAATCGTGAAGACCTCCAACCCCATGTCTCGGAAAACCTGGGCGAGAATCTCGCCCGTCACGAGGCTGCCATCGCCGGCCCTGCCGCCAATCATCACGGCCAGGTCGTTGGTAATCAAGGGAGAGCCTCCGAGCTGGCACGACTACATCTTAAGGCCGTTATAAGGGTAATGGGCTCAGTCGGGAGGGCACCATGGAAGCCTTGAGGGAGAGGCTCGCCCGTTCCTTGCAGGCACGGCTAGTCGCCCCCACTGTGGATATCCTGGCAAATGCATACCAGGAGAGGAAACTTGCAGACGATACAACTCTCCTCCTCATCCTCCACGACCATCGGCCTGGATGCCACGCTTGAGGGAAGCGCTCCCGAACCCTTAAACGTTCCTTGCCTAGTCTGTAACCTGTCCGTACATCCGTTTCGGAACGGGGCGCTTCGCTGGACAAGTGAGCCTTCCACTGTCCCAAGTCGCCCGAAGAGCCGAACGGCGCGACGACTCAGTCGGCGCGGATGCTCTGGGCCTGCTTCGCGAGGGTGATGTCCAGTACGCCGTTGTTGAAGGTCCAGGTCAGGCTCGACGCCTTGACGGGCTCGGGCATCTCCAGGATCCTCCAATACCGGCGAAAGCCCTGTGCCTCGACGGTGAGGGCACGCTCCGAGGCCCGGAGGCTGATCTTCTCCGGGGTGGTCCCTGGGAGTTCAACCGTAATGAAGATGTCGTCCTCGCCTGCGATCACGTCGTAGACCGGTTCTCGTTCGCTGGGATCCTTGCCCTCCACCACACGGCTCATTGGTTCAGCCTCCCGTCGTTCCTCGGCGCCCCGCGTTCCCTTCTTGGGGGTTCGGCGACCCACGGGCGTACCGGACCAATAGGGGCGGCCCTTGAAGAAGTCTCGTAGCATCCTGTCGATCCGCTTCCGCATCTCTTCGAAATCCTTCTCGAAGCTCACTCGCCCCTACTCCTGTCGGACGCGGCCTGTGAAGCTTCCCTGCCCCATGCCGGGTTGCCCAGTCTGGTTATTATCTGACCCTGGGTTATTAAGGTTTTTGAACGGCCGGACCCCCAGGCCTAGGCCACCGACATGTCCCTGCCGTCCGGGAAGGGCCCCCGCTCCGCGTCACACTTCTCGCACTTGAGGCGGTACCAGCCCGGCTTCTCGGCCCTCTTCACCATGGCCTCCTCGCCGCACTCCGGGCACACGTACGCCATCGCGACTACCCCCCCGGCCCGACCCTCATCCGTACATAATCTTCGACCGCTCCGCCAACCCCTCGACGCTCTCCTTGTGCTGCTCCATGTTCTGCTTCAGGCGGCTCTCAATCATCTCCGCGCGCTTGTACAGGGGCTCGGCGTCGATGTCGATGTGAGGAACAATGGGATCGATGGCCTCCAGCAGCTTCGCTGAGGCCCGGGCGTCGGGGTACTCCCGGGCCGTCTCCGCAAGGAGAACCGTCACGTCCAGCCCCCGGGTCTCCGCCAGGTAGCTAATCGGACCGGCGATGCCGCTAATCAACCCCTCCCCCAGGGGTTCCACGTTGATGTCCGCCAGCCGACGCAGGGTGGCCGCATTGTTCCCCGTACCGTGGACGACGGAGTCCGGCGTGCCCCCGGGACGGATGAAGCCATCCAAGACGACCATCTCCCGGACCTGCTTCTCCAGGCACCAGGAGATCAGGGCGTCGGCCAGCTCGTAGAGCACCTCCCCGCTGGGGGTCACCTCGGCCTGGAGAACGGCGAGCTGATTGCACGTCCCGTCCACCCCACAAAGCATGGGGGCGGCATGGATGCGCACGGGACTCATGGTCTGTCCGCCCACCAGCGTGGCCATGGGAGGAAAGTCCTCGGAATGGAGTGAGGCGATGCGCTTCAGCTTGAACTGGGAAACGAGAAAGTCCGTGGCGATCCGGCCCACGAGCCCCACGCCGGGAAACCCGACCACGCAGAGGGCAGCGGAGAGGTCCATCTCCTCGTGATCGACGACGCGGATCCGGGAGGCCATGCCCTCACCCGCTCATCGAGTCGTCCCTAGATAAACCTATCAGGACGTCTGGCCCCCCTCCTGCGAGGCGGGGGGCGACCCCTTCCCCTTCGACGTGGAGGCCAACTGCCGGAGCCGGTCCAGGAGCATGCGCTCCCGGGGGATCCCCACGTACTCGATACGACCGTCCACGATGAGGCCGGGGGCGTGGGTGATGGGGAATTGGGCGGCGTAGTCGGGGTCCTCCCGCGGGTCCACCTCGCGGTACTCCAGGTCGGGCAAGGCCTTTCGCACCCGGGCGAGGACCACCTCGGCCCGTTCGTGCTGCTGGCCCGTGGGGGACTTGAGGTAGACCAGCTCCATGGCGCGCTGAAGGGACCGGCACCTTAGAAACTTTCGTGGCGCACTCGTCTCGCAGATCGCGCGGCAAGCTCCGGACCTCACCCCCGGCCCGATGCGGTTCCCTGACGACCGAAAGCCTATGGTCCCCCCTCGAATGGGGGGCCGATGATCGTCATCGTGGCCTCCCTCCCCGATGTGGCCAGCGCCAACATCCGGCGTCGGCTCCTGGAGCGGGCCTCCTGGGAGGAGTACGGTGCCTTCGAGGGGCGCCCGGTTTATCGGCGGGAGGATCGCCTCCTCGTCACCATCGAGGACCTCCACCTGGACCGGGACGGGCTCGACCGGGAGATCCGGAAGGCCCTGGCGGTGGACCCCGAGGTCCTCGTCTTTGCCTCCCGTCACAGCAGCCGGAGCGGCATCCCCAGCTTCACCGTCCATCCCCTGGGCAACTTCGGGACGGCGGAGTTCGGGGGCCGGCCCGAGCGTCTCGTGCCGACGAGCCCCGCCTGGATGACCCAGGCCCTGCGGCTCCTCCGGGAGCGGGCCGCCCCCTTCCGACGCGCCGTGACCTTCGAGGCCACCCACCACGGCCCCTACCTCGAAACCCCCGCCTTCTTCGTGGAGCTGGGCAGCGATCCGGCGCAGTGGGTGGAGGAGGGCCCCGCGGCCGTCGTCGCCGACACCCTGCTCGCCCTGCACCCCGCCGAACACCCCGTGCTCGTCGGCGTCGGGGGCGGACATTACGTCCCCAGGATGACCGACGTCGCCCTCGGTCGGGGCGTCTCCTTCGGCCACCTCATCCCGTCCTACGCCGTCGAGACCCTCTCCGAGGCCGTCTTTGGGGAGGCGGTGGCAAAGACCCCCGGGGCCACCCTCGCCTACGTGCATCGGAAGGCTCTCAGGGGCCCGGCCCGCCAGCGGATGGCGGACCTGGTCGAGGCGGCCGGGCTGCGGGTCGTTCGGACGCGGGACCTCGAGCCCCTCTCGGACCGCCACGGGGGCAAAGGCCTTTAACACCCCCTCGAATAGTGGCGTGGGAGGAGAGGGTCCGTGCTCAAAGAGTGTCGCTCTCACGGCTTCTTTCGTGGCGAGCTCTGCCCCAACTGCGGCGACAAGGGCAAGTTTCTCCTGAACGAGAAGGAGCTGAATCACCTGGGGCGCACCATGGCGGGCGTCCTGCGCCATTTCCCCCAACGGTACGGGCTGGAGATGGCCCCCAACGGCTGGGTGGACCTCCAGGACCTGGTGACGGCCATCCGCATCCGCCACCGGAAGTTCCGCTTCCTGAAGAGCCATCACCTCATCGCCATCGTGCAGACGGATCCCAAGGGACGCTACCAGTTCGACGAGGGGCGGGTCCGGGCCACCTACGGGCACTCCCTCGAGCTAGAGATGGACCTCCCCACCGACGACATCCCCGCCGTCCTGTACTACCCGACCACGGAGGAGGAAGCCGGCATCCTCCTGGAGATCGGCCTCAAGCCCTCGGACCGCCGCTGGGTCCACCTGAGCGATACCCTCGAGAGCGCCATGGAGGCGGGTCGGGTGCGCTCAGACAATCCCGTCATCCTGGAGGTGGACGTCGAAAAGGCCCAGGACGCGGGGGTGGAGATCCAGAAGGCGGGGAAGTTCGTCTACATCACGACGGAGGTCCCGCCCGAATTCGTGGGAAAGCGGGAGTAGCCCTCAGGTGACGATCCGGTCCACCTGCCCCCTCTCCAGGGCCCGACGAATCTCCAGGGCCACACGCCGCCCCGTGCTCATCCGCGACCGCCAGAGGACGTTCCCGTAGGGGTGCCCCACGGCCATGTGGACGTTGGTCCCGCCGCCGATGCGCGGGGAGACGTCGTAAATGAAGAAGTCCAGGTCCTTGTCCACCACCGTCTGGAGGGTGAAGGGCCCGATGACGCCGGGCGGGAAGTACCGCTGTGTCGCCTCCACGTAGCGCTCGGCCAGGGGGAATACCTTCCGCAGGAGGGACTCCCGCAGGGTGGCGGAATTGTGCCCGCACACCACGTATTCCGGGTCCCGCTCGCCGCCCTGGAGGGTGAGCTGCTGCTCCGCGGGCAGCCGGACGTGGCCGTCCAGGGAGGTCTCGAACCGCCAGTCGATGCCCAGGAGCTCCAGGGGCTCCCCGTTCCCGTCCAAGGGCGAGTAGAAGAAGTCGAAGTTGAAGACCGGTCCCAGGATGTACTTCTCCATCCGGGCCGCCGCCAGGTCCTCGGGGGTGATGATCCCTCCCGCGAGGAGACGACGGGACTTCTCCTCGTACTCCTCCCGGCTCGCCGCCGTGAAAAAGCCCCGCTCCAGGCGCTTGACCTTGTGGGGGAGCTTCACGATGGCCAGAGAGTCGATCTCATCCGGGCTCGTGTGGGGTCGGGGATAGGGGAGCCCGGCCTTCTCCAGGATCCAGTAGTACCCCTTCTCCTCCGTCCGTTCCTCCGAGCGCATGAGGTTGCGACTCCCCACCATGGGCAGGGCAAACGCGTTCTCGACCTCCTCCAACCCCACGTAGGAGACGAAGGAGCGGTTGGGGACGAAGAGGACGCGCTTCCGGCGTAGCTTGTCCTGGACCTCGGGCGCAATGGCGTCCCGGAACGTCGGCAGCACGAGGGCCTCGTCCACCACCCCCCGGAGGACCTGCCCCTGCGCGTCGCGCTCCGCCTTGAAGTAGCGGGTGTAGGGCTCCTCCCGGCCCTTCTCGCAAAGGGCGAGGGTCCGGAAGCCCTCCTCCACCGCCCCGTCGCATACGTCCAGCGCTGAGTGGGAGGCCAGTACTCCGATGGTCACCTCGTCGGAGCCGTAGCCCTTCACCACGGACCACACCTCTTCCCGCGCGATCATCTCCCTCGCCCTTTGCATCCTCTGGCCGCTACATAAACCTCCCCGGGCGCAGGAAACCTATTCTACCGTCCCGCGATGTTGGCGCGCAGGGATGAGGAGCAAGTGGTGGGGGTGGGGGGAGCCGGACGCCCGGTACCCGGAGGCCCTGCTTCCCCGCTTCCTCCGCTACCTCGAGGCGCAGGACATCCGCCTCACGCCTCCGGAGGGCCCACCGGAACCCCCCGCCGTGCCGCCGACCACCCTGACCGAGGGGGACCTGGAGGCGCTCCGGGCCGTCTGCGAGGTGCGCCTTGACGGGGAGGAGCGGCTCGCCCACTCCCTGGGCAAGAGCTACGTTGATCTCCTCGTGGCCCGGACAGGCGGCCTGGACCGACTCACTGACGCGGTCGCCTATCCCCAGGCCATGCGCGAGATCGCGGGACTCCTCCGTGTGGCGGCATCGCGGGGCGTGGCCGTGGTGCCCTTCGGCGGCGGGACGTCCGTCCTGGGGGGCGTCTCTCCCGTCCGCGGGGCGCACCATGCCGTCCTTACGGCGGACCTGCGCCGGCTCAACAAGGTCCTCGAGATCGACTCGGAGTCCGCCCTTGCCCGCGTGGAGGCCGGGATCGCCGGACCGGACCTCGAGAGGGCCCTGGAAGGCCAGGGTCTCACCCTGGGCCACTTCCCCCAGTCCTTCCACTTCTCGACGGTAGGGGGGTGGATCGCCACCCGCTCCGCGGGTCACGCCTCGGGGCGGTACGGTCGGATGGAGAACCTGGTCCAGTCCCTGACGGTGGTGACCCCGGCGGGCGAGGTGAGGACCGCCGAGGTCCCCGCGCGCTCCACCGGTCCGGAGCTCACGCAGCTCTTCCTGGGCTCAGAAGGCACCCTGGGCATCGTCGTGGAGGCGATGGTCCGGCTCCGCCGCAAGCCCGAGGTCACGGCCGCCCGCGGGTTCCTCCTCCCCTCCTTCCCCCAGGCGTTGGCCCGGTGTCGCGAGATGATACAGGCGGGGATCCGACCGGCCACGGTGCGGGTGTCCAACGCGGAGGAGACCCGGGCCCTCATGGCCTCCCGGGGCCTCAAGAGCCACGGTGCGGGCTCCTTCGTCCTCCTGGAGTTCGAGGGTCCCGCCGCCCAGGTCCCCGAGGAGATGGGCCGGGCCGTCGAGCATTGGACCGAGGGCCGTGTCTGGGACCTGGGGGGGGAAGCGGCCGCGGACTGGGAGGAGGAATACTTCCGGGCCCCCTACCTCCGGGACGACCTCCTGGACCGAGGCCTCCTGGTGGAGACCTTGGAGACGGCCGCGACCTGGTCCAACCTGGAGACCCTCTACGCGGGGGTGAAGGAGGCCCTCGAGGACGCGTACCGGGCGGAGGGCACCGCGGGCCTCGTCCTCTGCCACCTGTCCCACGCCTACGGGGACGGGGCCTCCCTCTACTTCACCCTCCTCACGTCCCGGGCACGGGGGAAGGAGAGGGCGCAGTGGGGGGCCCTGAAGGAGGCCGCCACGGAGAGGATTCTTGACCTCGGGGGCACCCTGAGCCATCACCACGGCATCGGCCTCGACCACCGCCGCTGGATGGAGCGGGAGCACGGTCCCGTGGGCATGCGAGCCCTTCGGGCCCTCAAGGCGACCCTCGATCCGCAGGGCATCATGAACCCGGGGAAGGTATGGGAGGACGGATCCTGAAGCTCGAGGGATTTGATGTCCACGGGCGCGAGGCGCGCTTGCGCGACCTCCCGGACCGGTATGACCTCCTCGTGATCGGCGGGGGGATCAACGGGTGTGGCATCGCTCTGGAGGCGACACGGCGCGGGTATCGCGTGCTCCTCCTGGACCAGGGGGACCTGGGGGGCGGGACGAGCAGCCGGTCCTCCCGCCTCATCCACGGCGGCCTCCGGTACCTCCGGGAAGGCAAGGTGGGCCTCGTGTGGGAGGCGAGCCGCGAGCGGCATTGGCTCCGGATGCACTACCCCCACCTGGTCCGCCCGCTTCGCTTTCTCATCCCCTACTATCGCGGGGAGGGCCGTCCCTGGGTGACCCGGCTCGGTCTCTGGCTTTACGACTCCCTCTCGGGCCCCGCAAACGTGGGGAAACGGCGAAGTCTAACCGCCCCGCAGGTCGCCGCCGCCGAGCCCCGCCTCCGTCGGGACGGACTCCTGGGGGGGGACTTCTACTACGACTGTTGGACGGATGACTTCCGGTTGGTCCTGCTGAACGCGAAGATGGCCTACGAGGCCGGGGCCCACATCCTGCCCTACGCCCGGGTCGACCGCGTGCTGCGGGAGGACGGGCGGGTGACCGGTGTCGCCTTTCACGATACCCTGGGGGGCGGGCGCTACGAGGTCCGTGGGGATGTCGTCGTCAACGCGGCAGGACCCTGGAGCGACGGCGTCCGGAAGATGGTGGGCCGATCCCCGCGGCTTCGACCCACGAAGGGGGTGCATCTGTTCCTCCCCCGGACCCAGGTGGGCAACATGAACGCCCTCGTCATGCGATCGCCCCGGGACGGACGCTTCGTCTTCGCCCTGCCCTGGCGCACCTTATGCCTCGTCGGCACGACGGACACGGACTACCCGGGCCCTCCCGAGGAGGTCCGAGCCGAGGCGGACGACGTAGCCTACCTGCTGGAGGCGGTCAACCATGCCTTTCCCTTGGCCCGGGCGGAGACCGAGGACGTGGTCAGCAGCTACGCCGCCCTGCGACCCCTCGCGGGCCGTCTCGGCGTCCCAGAATCCTCGGTGAGTCGGCGGGAGAAGATCCTTTGGGACGCTCCGGGCCTCCTCACCCTGATCGGCGGGAAACTCACGACCTACCGCCGCGTGGCCCGGCGTGTGGTCCGGCGGGCCTTCCGGGACCTCCCTCCCGTCTGCGGGGGGCAGGGTGCACCCTCGAGGAGGCCCGCGGGGGTCCCGACCCCCCAGCAGGGAGAAGACAGGGCCCGGGACAGGGGGCAAGCCCTCGGTCTGGAGCCGGAGACCATCGATCACCTAATCGGGGCCTTTGGCCCGGAATTGGAGGAACTCTACGCCCACCTGGAGGCGAAACCGCTCCGAGAACCCATCGTCCCGGATCTCCCGTATGTCCGAGGGGAGGTCGCGTACGCGGTCCGTCACGAGATGGCCCTCCGGCTGGAGGACGTCCTGGCGCGGAGAACCCGCGTGATGTACGAGGATCCCAACCATGGGCTGGGCGTCGCCCGGGACGTGGCGCATCTCATGGCGTCCTACCTAGGATGGGATCCCAACCGCGTCGTCGAGGAGGTCGAGCGGTACGGAGGGGCGGTGGCGGCCAACGAGGCGTTCCGGAGGGGGGACTGAGTGCGGCTCGTGGTCAACCCCATGGCCGCCGGCGGGCGTGTCGCCCGCGACTGGCCGGAGGTCGAACCCCGCCTCCGAGACGTCGTCTCGGACCTAGAGGTCGTCTTCACGACCGGGCCCGGATCGGCCGCAACCCTGGTGGGGGACGCGGTTCGAATGGGGGGAGAGGACATCGGGATCGTGGGAGGCGATGGCTCAGTGAACGAGGCCCTCAACGGCCTCATTCGGGAGGACGCCCTCGTCGACCCCGGCGTCCGGCTCACCATCCTCCCCGTGGGGAGCGGGACCGACTACGCCAGGACCCTGGGCCTTCCTCGCGGCCTCGCGCACGCCCCCTCCATCCTCGCTTCCCCGACCTTCCGGCCCGTGGACGTGGGCCGCTGCGAAAGCGTCGACCTCCAGGGCATCCCGCGTACGAGGTACTTCGCCAACATCCTCGAGGCCGGTTCGGGGGGCGAGGTCGTCGCGCGGGTGAACCGGAGCGCGAAGCCCTTCGGGGGACAGATGGCCTTCCTGACCGCCATCCTTGCCACCCTCTTGACCTATCGGAACAAGCTCATCCGCGTGGAGGTGGACGACGTGGCCTTCGCGGAGGGCCGGATGAACGGGGCCATCGTGGCCAACGGACGGTACTTCGGGAGCGGCCTCCAGCCTGCCCCGGCGGCCCGCCTCGACGATGGATTGCTGGACGTGGTCATCTTCGGGGACGTCAGCCTGGGCGAAGCCCTCGGAAGCATGGGCAAGCTCCGGCGGGGGGAGCACCTGGACCATCCGAAGGTATCCTACACCCGAGGCCGGTCCGTGCGGGCCACCTCCGAGGAAACGGTCCTCGTGGAGATGGACGGCGAGCTCGTGGGCATCCTGCCGATGCAGGCCACCCTCCTCCCGGGCCTCCTACCCGTCCGCGTCCTGGCCGCCTAAACGCTTTTTAGGATTCGGCCTTCCCCAAGCGATGCCGCTCCCCTCCGTGTACCGCGAGACGCTCCCGATCCTGCTCCTCTCGGGTCTCGGGCTGGTGGTGGCGGGCCTCCTCCTGGGGGAGATGGAGGGCATCCTGCGCCGAACCCCGGGTCTCATCGTCATGATCCCCGTTCTCATCGCCCTCCGCGGCGGGGTGAGCGGGGCCATGGGAGCGCGCATGGGCTCCGCCATCCACATGGGCCTCATTGAGAGGGGGAACCTGTGGAACGAGGAGGCATGGCAGGGTGTCCTGGCGGCGGTCCTCCTCAGTCTGGCCCTCTCCGCCCTGACGGGGGTCCTCGGCCACTTCACCACCCTCTTCCTGGGCCTCCCCTCCGCTGGCCTGGCGAAACTCGTCCTCATCGCCACCGTGGCGGGGACGCTGGCGGGGCTCCTCCAAGTGGGCGTCACCTTTGGCGTCCTCATGCTGGCCTTCCGACGGGGGCTGGATCCCGACAACGTCACGACCCCCACCCTCGCCACGGTGGGGGACATCCTCACGGTCC
Organism: Thermoplasmata archaeon; assembly: GCA_046759985.1. Lineage (GTDB taxonomy): Archaea > Thermoplasmatota > Thermoplasmata > RBG-16-68-12 > JAJISG01 > JAJISK01. Next base: position 20 of record JBHIDH010000023.1, on the reverse strand, counting down.
TCCTCCTCTTCCTCGTGGCC
>JBHIDH010000022.1:0-18109 GCA_046759985.1 Thermoplasmata archaeon | reverse complement strand
GATCTCGGCATGAGGGCCGGCTTCCCGCAAGGAGGGACCGTCGCCATACCCGTAGGTTGCCGCGACGGCCCAGGCGCCTGCCGCGCGTGCTGCCTGGATGTCCACGGGGGCATCGCCAACCACCACGCACTCGCTGGGGGAGCGGGCGGCGGCCCGGGCCGCGTGGAGGACGAGGTCGGGGTGGGGCTTCGGGCGGGATACCTCGTCGCCGCCCACGACGGCGGTGAAGCACCCCTCGATGCCGGCGACGCGGAGCATGAGCCGTCCCACTTCGCGTCTCCGCGTACTGATGGTTCCGATGGAGCGACCGGTCAGGGTCGCGAGCGTCTCCCTCACGCCCGGGTAGGTTCGGACGCCCCTCTCCACGTGCAACGTGAAGTGACGATAGTAGCGCTCTGCGATATCGTCGACGACCGCTCCCTCCATCCCCCGCAAGAGAGCCATCTGCCGTTGGACGGGCATCCCAATGAGCGGCCTGAGTTCCTCCGTCCGAAGGGGCGGCTCCCCCACTTCGTCCAACGCGGCATTCATCGTGACCAGGATGACCTCCAGGGTGTCGATGAGCGTCCCGTCGAGGTCCAAGAGTAGGGCGAACGGCAACTTGCTCCGGCGAAACCGAATCGCCCTTCAACTTAAGGGTTGTTCAACCGCCTATCTCAGAGACGGCTTCCTGCTGGACGGACGGCCGTCGGAGAGAGGCGAATCGGGGGACGAGCCAGGCGTAGAAGGCCCTCGGCCAAAGAGACAATCCTGTAATCTGAACGGATGATAAGGAAGCCGAGCCGTTACTGTTTCTCGAGAGGAGGTCGGATAAGTGGGTTCTGGGTATTATCAGGGCTGATAACTCCCCAACGTTTTTGCGACATGTCTGATGCCAGGGGAAGCGCCGAGGAGGGGCGTGGGAGAAATACCCAAATCCTCGCGGGAGGGGGAGGTGAACAGAATATGAGATGCAAAGGGCTTTTGGTGACGTTTGTCACCCTCGCCTTCTTGGGACTCCTCGTGCAGCCGGCATCCGCAGGCCATGGGGCGATTGAGATCGAGGTCACATGGGGTGACCATGATGAGTGGGAATTGCTCGCGCCGAAGTTCCCCGTCAAGGCGGTACATGCTTCCCACGCGCCGCTCTACGTAATCGGCGCAGTCACTGCGGCTACCCCGCAGTCGATGGGCCATGACAGCGACATCGGGCCACACGACCACGTCGTAGCGGTTCCGCCTCGCAATCGCGGCAGCTACAGCGCCATCTGGCACGTCTTCGTCGTTGTGCTTGGTCCAGGTGCAATTCCCGGCGTCAACGTGAATTTCCGACTGGTCGATACATTCCTCGGCCCGGCTCCCTTGGTCTTCGAGGCGGACCTTGGGGCAGGGCTTCACCCGCTCAAGACAGCAGGGGAGGTGGAGTCGGCAGAGGGTCTCGGACTCGTGACCTTCGTCGACATCGGCATCGTCTTCGTGTGCCCGATTCGGCCCATGAAGGGATGAGTTCGCGGTGAGGGGTTCGTCACTTCTCTTCCCTTTTTCCGGGACCATCTTAGCGAATGCTCTTTCGACAATGCTCTTCCGCCACACCCGTGCCAATTCTTCCCAGTCCGTTCTTGAAAGAAAAAGGGTAAAGGGGCGGCGGGAAGAGCCGCCGCCAAACCGGGGAACGACGAACGAGATTCCGAAAGATGATAAGGTCCAATCAAGACGGATAATGAAGACGATACGGTTATATCGCGCCCGGCGGAAGGCCTGGGAAAGCACCGGCGTGCCCCATGTTCCGCAAGTCCGTCCCTGGTCTGGACCGGGTTTTCCACACGGAGATCGAACCCCCAAAGGTCATCCTCGTCACAGGGCCCGCGGGGGCCCTGAAGTCCACCTTCTGCTACGCCGCCATGTCCCGGTACCTGAAGGAGACGGGGGAGTTCGGGCTCTACACCACGTTGGAGGAGACGGTCACCTCCCACCTGAAAAACATGGAGAGCCTCGGGGTGGACATTTCCCTGAACATGCAGATCTCCGACTTCACGGACCTCCGGGAGATCGACAAGGTCATGGCCGAGGGCGACCAGGCCGACTATCTCCAGTTCCTGGAGAAGATGATCGCTCACTACCGGAAGGTCCACGGCAAGAAGTTCGTCCTCTTCTCCCTCGATTCCCTGGGCGCCCTGTACAGCCTCATGGCCGACACAGACCACATGCGGAAGCGGATGTTCTACTTCTTCAGGCTACTCCGGGAACAGAACCTCCTCTCCCTCATCATCATGGAGCGGGCCATCGGGGGGGAGAGCCAGCTCCTGGGGAACGAGGGTTTCCTGGTGGATGGCATCATCACCCTCGGGCTGGACCGGATCAAGGGCAAGCTGGTCCGCTACCTTCAGGTGGAGAAGATGCGAGCGGTCCGGCACAGCGTGGAGAAACACCTCCTGGAGGCGGGCGATAACGGCATCGCCATCCTCGGCCCTCTCCTGGAAACGGCGCAGATGTAGCGCCGCTGGGCATCCTTTCTCAACCCTGAGATTGAGGGGCGAAAGTTCTTATCGGAAGTCGGGCGACCCACGGGCCGCCAAGGAAGGTGACTCCGTGGCGGATGAGCAAGGAGAAGTCTGGGACCTGATTCAGGGCAAGGTCGCCGAGCTGAAGGAGAAGGAGTCGGCGGTCGCGGAAACCAAGGCGGAGATCGCGGCCGAGCGAGAGGCCCTCAATGCCAAGTCCGCGGAGGTTCACAAGGAGACGGAGGCCCTGGCCCAGGAGAAGGCCAACTTCGAGACCCTCCGGAAGGGAGTCGAGGCACGGGAGGCGGAACTGTCGCGTCGCGAGGAGGAGTTTGCGAAGGAGCACCAGGAGTTCGAGAGGACCAGGAAGGCCCACGACAAGGCCCTGGCGGAGATCGGGAACCGAGAGCGGCAGGTCGACACCCGCCATGAGAAACTCCTGGCCCGGGAGGAAGAGGTGGCCGCCAAGGAAAAGAGCGTGGCGGAGGAGAGCAAGGAGCTCGGGGGTCTCACGAAATCCGCCGCAACCAAGGAGAAGCAACTCATCCAGATTCACAGTTCCCTCGAGAAGGCCCTACAGGATTTCGGCACCAAGGCCCAGCGCCTGGCCCAGTACGAGGAGGATATGGCCAAGGAGAGGGAGTTCGTCGCCGCCGAACGGGAGCGCCTGGCCCAGGAGGCGAAGCGCCTCTTGGAGCTCGAGAAGACCCTCCTAGCCAAGGGCGAACTGCCCGAGCAGTATCAACCGGCCCCCGAGCCGGAGCCGGCCGCCGAGGAAGCGGGCGAGCAAGCTCCCGAGGAGACACCGCCCGCGGAAGAGCCTGCGCCGGCGTCCGACGAGACGCCCGCGGAGGCCCCGGCCGCCGAGGCGACGGCGGAGGCGGAGACTCCCGTTGCATCGGAAGCCCCGTCCGAGGGGGAGACCCCGCCGGCGGACGCGGAGGCCCCACCCGAGGCGCCCCCCGCCGAGGGCGAGGCCGCGGCCCAGCCCGCGGAAGGGGAGATCAAGTGCCCCGGCTGTCAGACGCTCATCTCCGGCGACGCCGTGATCTGCTACGCCTGCGGCTACCAGCTGAAGGAAGGCGGCGAGGGGGAGGCCGAGATCCCGTGTCCGGCCTGCAGCACGATGATCAGCGCGGACGCCGTCATGTGCTACGCCTGCGGACAGCCCATTGTCGAGGCGAAGGGCGGTAAGGGGAAGATGCGCAAGAAGATCCTCAAGCGGAAGTGAGGCTGGCTCCCCCTAATTATGCCGGTTGAGAATCGGTAAAGAACGTATAAATACGCATCTCCGGCAACAACCGGCACCCATGCTGGATAGGGGTTGCCAGACCTGGATTCTGGCCCCAACAGGGGACGGTCGGGGGTTGTTCTGAATGGAACGTAGAAAGCGCCAACGTGCCTCGAGAATGCTGGTTACCCTCCTCATCACGGGGCTCCTCGCGACGCCCTTCTTCGTCCTCTTCGCGGCCCCGCCCGCGGGCGCCACCATCGTGGTGGTCAACGGGGACTGGACCGTGTCCGGCGTGAACAACGTCTTCGACGGTATCACCTTCAAGGTCGATGGCAACATCACCGTCACCTCCGGGGCCCTTCTGGAGATCCGGAACGGGGGCCTCATCTTCCTCGAGGACAGCACCCACATCTACTCCCTCACCATCGAGACGGGAGGCGGAGGCGACGGCGAGCTGATCCTGGACAACAGCATCCTCTCCACGGAGCCGAACCAGCTCTCGGACTACCTGAAATTGGACGTCATCGTCGCCGGCGCCTTGACCCTCCGGAACGGGGCCATCCTGAAGCATCCCGGGACCCTGACGGCCTCGGGAACCGCGACGGTGGACGTCCGAGATTCCACCATCACGGGCTTCACCAACGCGACGATCGAAAGCTTCAATCTCGACCCAGACGACAACGACGACGCCCCCATCATGACCTTCTCCGGCTCCTCCCGCGTCGTGATCGCCGGGTCCACCGTGAGTCGTCTCTACGAAAACCCCCTCTCCCCGGGCCCGGATTTCCGCCACAACATTACGGTCCAGGGGTCCGCCTCTCTGACGATCATCGACTCCTTCGTGGGGGTGGACTTCCTCGACAGCAACACGACCCACAACGTGATCGCCGCGGAGGGGACCTCGAACGTCTACCTGTACAACATGACGCCGGACCTGGTCCAGTCGACCCTGGCGCCTCCGAGCGCGTGGGTCCCCGCCCTGGTCCCCGTGGGCTCGGGCTCGACCTTCTACATCCACCGCTGGCTGGACGCCACGGTGGTGGACCGGTTCGGCAGCGCCATCGAAGGGGCGGAGATCGAATCCCGAGTCCTCCCGACGGGCACGCTGGCCTACTACCCGGACAACGGGAACGCGAACGTCCCGGGCGCCACCGTCCTGACCTACCTGGGGCGGACGGCGGGGGACTTCAACCGGACGGACTTCTTCGGCCGCGCGCGGGTGCCCCTGTTGACGGAGTGGATCAACGAGGCGGCCTTCGACCCCTCGGCGCCGAACTCCATCTACGACGGGAACTACCGGATCCAGGCGAGGCACATGGGTTCGCAGGCCACCCAGGACATCGCCTTCAGCGCCTATCCAGCTCTCGCCGAGGCGGACAACTCCATCGCGGTCACGGGCAGCCTGACCGACCTGTTATGGCCCTCCCCGGACAACACGTACCTGTGGAACACGCCCCGGACCATCGACTTCGACGTGACCGTGGACGGGAACGTGCGGGTGACGGCGGACGTCACCATCGAAGGGGCCGATCTGACCATCCTGCAGTACGGCCCTACGGCCGGCCGGCACTACCTGATTATCGAGGGAGAGGGGCGTCTTACCATCCGGGACGGCGCCCTTCAAAGCAACCACCAGCTCACCGTGTTCCTGCAGGACAACGGCCAGCTCATCACGGAGAGGACGGACGTCCTCTTGAATGCCCCGGACGCTCGGGGCCTCATCCACAGCGAGGGGGGCTCCGCCGTTGACCTGCGGGACGGAACGCTGGCGGGGGACGTGGAGGCCCGGGGGGCCAGCGTGGCCCTCCGCAACATCACCCTCGGCGACAGCGATCTCGTCTTCGCGACGACCGGGACGTCCCGGCTCTGGGATCCCGTCTTTGCCGGGGCGGTCAACCTCTCCCTGCTGACGGACGACGGCAACACGAACACCCTGGACATTGACATTCGCAACGCCACCTTCGGCGCCACGTTGGCTCCGAGCGTGGTCTTCACCGGCACTCAGTATGCCCAGCTCACGGACGTGACCTTCGAGGCCGCGGCCAACTGGTGGGACGACCGCATCTTCGACAGCGCGAAGGTCGGCTTCTACTGGTGGCTCACCGTCAGCGCCGTCGACCCGACGGGCAGCGCGGTGACCGACGCAAACATCACGCTGGGCCGGCTGGACCCGGTGACCCTCGGGTTCTCCGTCATCCCCGCGCCGGGCCCCGATGACCTGTACGGCGGGACCTATCTGCCCGCCCACATCGAGGCGCCGACGGGGACCATCCGCTACCGGGCCCTCGCCCAGGAGCGCCTGGCCTCCCAGGGCTGGGCCAACTCCACCTACCAGGCCAACGGGTCCATCGACCGGGACGGGATGACCTTCTACGCGGAGGCGGAGGTCTCCGTCTCCCTGGGCGCCAGCGAGGCGGTGGACCTCGTCTACTGGAACTGGCCCGACCTCAGCATCTCGGTAGCCGACGTGACCTTCACCCGGGTGCCGGTGCAAGGGGGCCCCGTCCAGGTCCTGGTGGAGGTGCACAACCTGGGCATGGCCGATGCCCTCCCGGCCACCATCCAGATCCTCGACAACGCCGTTCTGGCGGACTCGATCGATGCCAATGTCTCCTGGGGCGCCTCCCGGATCGTCTCCCTCAACTGGACGCCGACCTTCGCGGGGCTCCACAACGTCACGGTGCAGGCGTTGAGCCAGAATGACACCGTCCAGAACACGGACTTCGACTTCCGAAACAACGTCGTCCAGATGGTCGTGGACGTTCTGACGCAACCCGACCTGGAGCTTCGGGCCGCGGACCACCCCAGCGTGGGGGCGGTGCAGGGCCGAGTCTTCACCGTCGATGTGGTCATTCACAACCTGGGCAACACCGCCGCCCTCAACTTCGAGGTCGGCCTGTTCCTGGGCTCCGTCTCCTCGGAGAACGAGATCGGGTCGGTGACCGGCGTGTCCGTGTCCGGTGGGGCGAATGTGACCGTCCCCATCGAGGCCAGCGCCATCCCAGATGTGGGCAACTACTCCCTCATCCTCCTCGCCGACGTCAACGGTGTGATTCCCGAGACGAGCGAGACGAACAATCGGCTGGAGATCCTCCTCCAGATTGTCCCGCCCGAGGGATCCGTCTTCTTCACCCTGCCCGCCGAAGGCCAGAACTACAAAGAGGGCGACCAGATCTTCGTCAGCGGCGTCGTGACGACGCCCAACGGCGCCCCCATCCCCGACATGCAGGTCACCCTGGTCCTGCGCGACCAGGACGGGACGGTGTGGGACTCCAACGTCGTCTTCACGGACCAATCGGGGGAGTTCGTGGTAGGCCTTCTGATCGCCGAGGAGGGGCCGCCGGGCGAATGGACCCTCTTGGCCGTGGCCGAGGCGGAGACCATCAGCCCGGCCACGGTGCGCATCCGCGTGGCGGAGGTCGTGCCCTGGTACATGACCAAGGTACCCTTCGTGAACCTGCCCCTCTGGATGGTCCTGGCAGCCGTGGGGGCCTTCCTGATAGTCGTCTTTGCCGTGGGCGCCTACATGCGCTCCTTCGGTCTCGGGCGGCTGGTGGAGTGTGGCGAGTGCGGCGCCTTCATCCCCGAGGCGAGCGAGGCGTGTCCCAAGTGCGGCACCGAGTTCGAGAAGGAGATGGCAAAGTGCAGCAGCTGCCATGCCTGGATCCCCGCGGACGTGAAAAAGTGCCCCGAGTGCGGGGTCGAGTTCACCACGGGCAAGTCCAAGGCCTTTGACGTCAAGGAGCGGGTGCGGCGGCAGTACGAGGGCATCGTGAACAAGTACCGCGCCGAGGCAGCCCGCGTTCTGGGCCATCGACCCTCCGAGAAGGAGTTCCAGGAGTGGTGGCGGCGCCAGCCCACCTTCGTGACCCTCGAAGTGTGGATGAAGGAGGAAGAGGAGATGCGGAAGATGGGTTCCAAGCCCTGCCCGCGCTGCAACAGCCTCAACTCCATCACGGCCAAGATCTGTCACCGCTGTGGGACCCCGATGTCCGGCCAGGCCACGCCACCCGGCGGCCCACCCCCCGGACCCGGTGGCCCTGCGGGCGGAGGCCCCCTTCCGGGACCGCCGTCGGAACCTCCCGTGGGGGGTGCTCCGGCGCCCCCGTCGGAGAAGAAGGCGGTCCTGAAGAGGATCGTGAAGAAGCCCTTCGCCAAGCGGAAGACGAAGAAGTAGAGGGCTTGCTTCGCCGCTTTCGTCGGGGCTCCTATTGCGAGGAATCTTTGGCAATAGCCATCGCCAAGGTCCGACCAGGACAGAGGCCGGGAGACGCCCTCATTCAGGCGCCCCTTCACTTTCACCGGCCCCCCCGGGCTACCCCCTGATTTGGCCATGACCATGGCCAAACGTGACCTCGAGAGAGGGAAGGAAGAAGAACCAGTGCCTGGAGCCGATTGGGACTTCTGGAGACGACGATCGTTCACCTCGACATCGCCGGAAAGCAGTCCGAGAAGCGCTGGGCGCTCCGCCGCCTTCTGCACGGGCGGCCCCGAGAGGAGGAAGCTGAAGGCCTCCCTGTAGGTTTACCGCTACCCCGGCCTGCTGCCTGAGGAGGGCCTCCGCCTGGGTCAGTCCGTCTACATGCTCCCGCCCGACGTGACCTCGCGCTTCATCGTAGAGCTCCGCGATCTGGGCGGGATCCACCGCTTGTGGGACGTCTCCCCACGCTTCGCTTGCGGGGGACAGGAGGGGTGGAGGGGAGAGAGCCGCGCCGGGCCTTTGGCCGTGGCCCAAGCGGGCCAGCTAGAAATTAAGCCGGAACGGGGACGCCTACTCCTCGGCGAGGTCGGCTCGGACGATGTTCATCATCTCGTCAGGGTCCTTGTAGTAGGCGGAGGCGATCCGGGCCACGTCCCGATAGTTCTTGACGCCCGTCCGCTCCATGTACCGGAACAGCTCCAGCCGCCGCTTGACCTCCTGCTCCATCCGCTTCGGCGTCCAGTTCCGGGCCGTCTGGATCTTCTCGTAAACGTAGCTGTGACCGCTGAAGGAGAAGGAATCGTCGGCGGGGTTCCAGGTGTAGGCGGAGTTCGTGATGAGCTCATCGGACTCCGGGTCCACGCCGATAATCTCCGTCAGGGACTTGACCCGCCGGGTCATCTCCGCCCCCACCTTGACCTGCCCCTGGAGGAGCACGATGTCCAGGGCGGCCACGAGGGCCCGAGGCAGGTTGATGGGGTCGTTCTCCAGCCTGTGGACCATGGCCTGCACGTCGTCGGCGTGGAAGGTCGTGTAGGCGCTCTTCCCCGTGGCCATGGCCTGGAAGACCACGTAGGACTCCGCGCCTCGGACCTCGCCGACCATCAGATACTGGGGACGCTGCCGGAGGGCCGCCGAGAGGAGGTCGAACATGTCGATCTCCCCGACGCGACGTCCGCTGGCGGTCGTGCCGCCGAAGCCGTGCCGGGTAACGGTGGCCACCCAGTTCTCGTGAGGCAGGTTCAGCTCCCGCGTGTCCTCGATGCTCACGATCTTCATCTGGGGCGGGATGAACAACAGGATGGCGTTCAGGGTCGTGGTCTTCCCGCTGGCCGTCCCTCCGCAGATGAGCATGGACTGCCCGTTCTCGATGGCGAGCCAGAGGTAGGCCATCATTTCGGGGCTCATGGTGCGGCCCGCGACGAGGTCCAGGGGGGTGAACGGATTCTCCCGGAAGCGCCGGATGGTGAAGCTGGACCCCTTCTTCGTGACGTGCTTGCCCAGGGTGGCCTGGAGCCGAGAGCCGTCGGGAATGGAGGCGTCCAGCATGGGCTGGGCCACGGAGATGTGCTTCCCGCACTTCTGGGCCAGCCAGACCACGTAGCTGTCCAGCTCCTCCTCGGAGTCGAACTTGATGTTGGAGGGGACGGAGCCGTACTTCCGGTGGTAGATGTAGAAGGGGACGCCCACCCCGTCGCAGGAGATGTCCTCCACCTGGGGGTCGACCATCACGGGGTCGATGGCCCCGTAGCGGACGAAGTCCCGAACGATGTAGTACATGATGCGCTCCTTCGGGAGGGGGTGCAGGGTGACGCCCAGGTCCCGGAGCAGCTTCTCGACATCGCTCCGGAGGTAACTCTCCCGCTGCTTGGACTCCATGTGGCTCGTCATCTCCAGGTTCTCGATGATGAGGTCCTTCAGCACCCCCAGGAGTTCCCGCTCTTCCTCGGTCAGCGCCGGCTCCAGGACCTCGTAGAAGTGCTGGTTGGAGAGGTCGTCGTAGAGGACGCGGACGTAGGAGTAGTTGTTCACGATCGGCTGGAGCTCCACCTCCCGCATGTTGGGGTTGGTCACCGGGGGGATGGGGGTGATGGCGCCGGCGATGACCTCCTGGCGGCCGCCCCCCTTGGGGGCCTTCACCTTGAGGACCTTGTCCCCCAACATCCGTAGGTAGGCCCGGCGCTTGGCCTTCTGGAAGGCACCCAGGCGCTTGCCCACGTGTTTCTTCCTGTCGTAGAGGATGGAGGAGATACCCATGGGTCCACCTCAGAGGAGTTGGAAGCCCGCCACGGCGATGATCAGCATGATGAAGGAGTGGCGGAGGCCGTTGGATATCTTCCCGCTATCCAAGACACCGGCCAGGATGCCGTCGCCCATGGCGTGGACGATGACCGCGATGAAGAAGGCGATCTTGATGTTGAAGATGATCTCGGGGATGTTCTGGGGCAACGGGCTGGCCGAGATGACGCTCGTGTCTCCCTCCCCGATGTCCGCCGCCGCCTCCTGCATCTTCGGGAGGAAGGTCGCGCCGAGAATGAAAATCGTGACCAGGAAGACGCCGAAGGAGATGTAGATGACCGCGATGTACGTGGACATCTCGATCCGCCGCTCGTCCTCGGTGAGCTGGGTCTCCTTGGCGTCGTGGCTGACCATGGTGAGCACGTCCGCCACCTCGCCGCCCGCGTCGCTGGCCTTGACGATGATGGCCACGACCCGCTCGACGAGGGGGGTCTTCACCCGCTCGGCGAAGAGTCGCAAGGCGTCCGTGGCGGGGACCCCCCACTGGATCTGCGCCGCCATCCGTTGGATCTCCTCCGTCAGGACCCCGTATCGGCCTTCGGCGGCCACGACGATGGCCTCCGAGAGGGTCATGCCGAAGCGCCCGGCCTCGGCCACGTCCCGTAGGAAGTCCGGGAGACGCTTTTCGATGGCCTTGATGCGCTTCTGCTGCTTGGCCATGTAGAAGCCGTAGGGCCCGATGAATGCCATCAGCGCGAGGGCCAGGAAGTTCAGGAATCGGTTGATGGGGTGCTCGCTCTCGGGGACGCCGTCCCCGTCCGTGTCGGCCGGCGGCGTGAACGAGAGGTTGACCACGTCCATGAGGTTCATCACGGCGAGGCCCAGGAAGGCCACGCCCAGAAGGAGGCTTACCATCTTGACGACGCGGGAGCTGTCCTTCGCCTCATAGATGGCCTCCACGGCCTGTTGCAGATCCCTGGATATCCGCTTCGCCTTGGCCACCTACTGCGCCTCCTGCTCCTGGTTCCAAATGACGAAGATGAACCCGAACTGGGAGAGGGGAATCATGAGCCCCACGATGACGTAGAGAAGCGTCACCACGAACCCGGCGGAGCCCTTGCTGATGAGGGCCATGATCGCCATGATGACGACCAGGAAGAGGGGGAAGGCGACGACGACGGTGACGAAGCTCTCGGCCAGCAGGCCGAGGCTCTCCATCCGCTTCTTCATCTCCAGCTTGTCCTCCTTCTCGAACTGCTCGGCCTTCATGAGGAAGTAGGGCTTCATCTGGCCCCCCGAGGTGGCCGTCGTGATGACGCCCTGCAGGAACTCCTGGAACTTCGGGCTCGGCGTCCGGTGCGCGCCCCGTTTCAGGGCCGTGAGGATGTCCATCCCCAGGAGCTCCGTGTCCCGGGTGATCCACTCCGCCTCCTCCCGGATCTCCCCGTAGATCTGCTGCTTGGAGAGTTCCCGGAAGATGACGTCCACGGGCACGTCGGCGGAGGCCATGGCCGAGATGAAGGACATCACGCCGGTCAGCTTCCGGTCAATCTTGCGGGCCCGCCGCTTCGCGCGGCCCGCGGGGATGCCCTTCGTGATTCCCATACCCAGGAAGACCCCCCGCACCATGACGGTGGGGACCACGGCCAGGAGGGCGGGGAAGAGGACCCAAGGGAACAGGGCCCCGCCCATAATCACGAGAAGGAAGAATCCCAGGCCGAAGGCCGCCATGACCGTCGTGAGGGCCACGAGGAAGGTCGCCGTGTAAGCCACGGCTAGGTACTCCTCCGGCCGGAGGCGCATGTGGGCCTTCAGGAGGCTGTCCTCCAGGTCTTCGTCGATCTTCTTGTCCTTCACGGCGTTCCCCATCAGCCGCCACGAGAACCGCTGGAAGGGCGTCAGCCCGATGTGTCCCGGTTGCGATCCGGCGGGGAGTCTGATGACGTGGGGCGCGGTCGGGTCTAGGAACGGATGCTCGGCCGCCTGCACCTCCGCGTGGCGGCGGGCTTCGAGGCTATCGAGCAGGCTGCGCGCCTCACCCGCCAATGAGCTCACCTCCGACTTCCAGGGTGCCTCCCTCGGCCTCCCAGCCCATCTCCTTCCGGATCCGGTTCACCGTGGCGTCGGGATACTGGTAGTAACTCACGATGACCTGGGAGATCTCCTCGAAGTCTCGGATGTTCTTCTCCACGAGGTACTTGAGGACGGTGATCCGGTCCTGGACCTCCGCCTCCATCTCGTCGTGGGTCAGGTTCTTCATCTCCATGATCTCGTCGAAGAGGAAGGAGTGGCCCTTGAACGCGTACGTGTCCGTGGCCTGGTCCCACTCGTAGACCGTGTTCGTGATGAGCTCGTTCGTCTCGGGCTCGAACCCTACCAGCTCCACGATTTGCCGGATGCGCCGGACGATGTCCGTCCCGATGCGCACCAGGCTCTGGATCACGACGAAGTTGAGGGCCGTCAGCAGGATCCGGGGCGTGTTGATGGGCGGGTTCTCGAGCCGGTTCACCATGGACTTCACGCTGTCGGCGTGCATGGTGCTCATCGTGGCGTGCCCCGTGGCCATGGCCTGGAACATGGTGTAGGTCTCCTTCCCCCGGACCTCGCCCACCAGGATGTAGTTCGGCCGCTGGCGCAGGGCGGCCCGCACCAGGTCGTACATGTCAATCTCCCCCGGGGCCTTCCCGTCGGCCCCCCGCTCGCCACCCCCGCTGCGAGTGGTGCCGGGAATCCAGTTCTCGTGGGGCAGGTTGATCTCCCGGGTGTCCTCGATGGAGACGATCTTGGCCCCCGGCCGGATGAAGAGGGCGGAGCTGTTCAGGGTGGCCGTCTTCCCCGCGGCGGTCCCACCGCAGACCATCATGGACTTCCCGTGCTCGATGGCCAGCCAGATGTAGGCGATCATCTCGATGGAGCCCGTGTTGAACGTGATGAGCTCCACCGGGGTGAAGGGCTTCTCCTTGAACCGCCGGATGGTGAAGCTGGAGCCGCGGGTCGTGACCTCCCGGGCGTAGGTCGCCTGGACCCGATGCCCCTCCACCGTCGTCCCGTCCAGGATGGGGTTGGACACGGAGATGGACTTGCCGCACCGCTGCCCGAGGTTGATGACGAAGGAGTTCAGGGTTTCGTCGTCGGGGAAGACCACGTTGGTCTTGATTGACTCGTACTTCTGGTGAAACACGAAGATGGGGACGTTGACCCCGTCGCAGCTGACATCCTCGATGGCCATGTCATTGACGATGGGGTCACAGATGTCAAAGCCGACGAAGTCCCGGATGATGTAGTAGATGATCTTCTCGTTGGAACGGGTCTCCAGGTTGATGCCCCGGGAGCTGACGAAGCTGTTCACGCTCTCCTTCAGGAACTCCTCCTTCTCCCGAATGGACCGGGCGTGGAGGCTGTAGGAGAGGGTCCGCATGAGGGAGTCCTTGATGCGATCCAGGAGCTCCGCCTCCCGCTGGTTGAGCTTGGGCTCCCAGGTCTCGTAGATGTACTCCGAGTCGTCCTTGTAGAAGAGGATTCGCGCGTAGCTGTATGGGGCCTTGATGGGGTAGATCTCCACCTCCTCGACGTTGGACTCGGAGACGGGGGGGATGGGCGTGAGTTGGGAACCCCGACCCGGGGTCCAGACGTGGCCCTTCTCGAGGGCCCGCCGGGGCAGCCTCACCTTCATGTGCCGCTCCAAGAGGCCCACTGCTACACCTCCGAGGTGGAGCCGCTTGTACCCACCGCGATACTCACAAAGGCCTGGTTGAGGGCGAAGCTGGAGAGGGGGACACCGCCCACCGGATCGTGGACCAGCTGGAGGCTCACGGTGTGGGTCAGGTTGACCTGCGAACGGCTCAGCACGTAGTAGGGGGTGGTCACCGTCTGTCCCGAGGGGGACTCGACGTAGGAGTAGCCGGGACCCCCGAAGTCCGCATTCAGGACGCCGAAGGCCAGGCCAAGGGTGGTGTTGAAGTGCGCGTACCAGGCATACCCGTACTGGGTCGTGTGGTTGATCCAGACGGAGGTCTGGAGCGAGTCGTACTCCTGCATGTCCAGGGTGAGAAGCTTGTTCCGGATTCCCTCCGTCCCGAAGCCCGCCGTGTTCCCCGACCCGATGAGCTGGATCAGGTTGAAGCCCAGCTCGACCCCGTTGCTCCCGTTCAGCACGGTGAACTGGGGGGCGACGCGCACCGCGGAGCCCACGGACTGGCTGAGGATCACGGCCCCGCTTTCGTACACCAGGTCAAACGGCACGTTGTACCGGCTCGCCACACGGAGAACCACGTTCCCCGAGGCAGACTGGTTCACCACGTAATTCGTGCCCCCGATGGCGTAGGTGAACTGCACTGACCAGGGGGCCGAGTCACCGTCCCCCGTCAGCCTCCCGATGGTGGGATTGGAGAAGATCGGGACCCCGTCGATCCCCAGGGTAATGGGGCTGTAGGTCTCCACCGGGATGTAGGTGGTCCCTCCGAGGGCCGTCACCTGGGCCGAGATGACCTGGGCATCGATGGCGCTCTTGAGGCCGCCGAAATCGCCCAGGACGGCGTTCATGTGGGCGCCCTCGGCCTCCTTATGCCATACGGGGACGTATTGGTTGATGATGAGGGACATGAAGGTGAGGGCGACGAGGAGGGCCATGACCGTGCCTACGGTGGATGCGACGGCCTCGTCGTTCTGCCTGAGGTGCCTGTGGGGCCGAACCAGCATGTCGCCTCCTAGCGTAACCCCTCGTTCATCCTGACCCTCGATTTCTGGGAGGTTTCTATAAAAGGGTGCCGACCCTAGATTCATGCCTGAGAACTGGGGCCAGACGGGCTGACGGAAGGGTTTTATGCCCCCCTCAGGTTAGCCCGGGAGCCGCCGCGGTAACTCAGTTGGGAGAGTGCCAGACTGAAGCCGTCTGGCAGACATCTGGAAGTCGCCGGTTCGAGCCCGGCCCGCGGCATTCTCTGGGGGGTCAAGCCTCTAATAACCCCTTGCGATTAGCCGGGTGTCCCGCCTTAGCTCAGCCTGGCGAGAGCGGCTGACTGTAGTGGGTTCCCGGAGCGGTGCTCCGGTTCGGTCGCTGAAATCAGCAGGTCCCCGGTTCGAATCCGGGAGGCGGGATACCACAAAGGGTTAGGACCCGCGAGAGACGCCGAGCCTGGCGGCCCTCTCGCCCCTCCCCGAGGACGACTCTGCTAAAGCCCGAAAGCAAGCCCGACCCCCTGTAGGACGAAGCCGACCCCCAGTAGGACGGCCCCCAGTAGGTCCGCCGCTCGCTCACGACGGACCCCAGGGAGGTACTCCTTCCGGACCTGGCGCTCCTCTTGGTTGTCCTCCGAGACGGTGCCGACCGTGAAGTCCTCGAGCCAACGCTCGCGAGCCTCCTCCTCCGCCGTCACCTGGAACCTCGAAAGGGGTCTAGCCACCAGCAGGAATGCCCCCGCCGCCCCCAAGGCGAGCCCGACGAGCTGGAGGGCTGTCATTCCTTCCTTCCCCTGTATCTGCGTCGTAACCCTCGCATGGCCTTGTCGCCTTGTAGGACCCGGGGCCATATACGCGCTCCCTGCCGGGTTCGATTGGGAAGCCGAGACGGCGTAACGCTCCCGGGTCGCAACCTTCTTGAGCCAGGGCCCGCCTCCAGGGTCTCGGAGCTTGACGATGCCGTCAACGACAGCGGCGCAGCGGGAGGCGAGACGGGCCCTGGTCGGGTTCCTCCGCGGCATGGGCCACGGCCCCAGCCAGATTGCGCGGGCGTTGGACGTCTCCAGGCAGACCGTGCACGCGGACGGGAAGGCCCTGGAGGAGGCGGCCTCACCTTCGGGCGGCCGGGAGGCCGCGGCCGAGCTCCGAGCCGTCTTCAACCGACTCTGGACCCCCGTCCATGCAGACCTCAAGCGAGAGGGCCTGGAGCCCGCGAATCGACTCGTCCTCACCAAGGCCCTCTGGGCCGCCTACCTGGAGCGGCTCCGGACGGAGCAGGCCTACGGCTTCCTACCCAAGGCCCCCGAGCAGGTGGAGGTCGGCATGGGCCGGGAGACCCTGGACACCCTTTTCCAGGCTCTCGTGAACCGCGTCTCGCCTGACGCGCAGCTGGAAATCGCCACAGCCTTGCGGAGCTTGGACAAGGACCATCCCAACCTCGACCTGCGCCTTGGACCTCCCGAGGAGGAGGACAGCGGCGTCTCGGCCGTGGATACGGGACGCCGAAACAGGCGGGAGAGGCGACTCGGGTTCGACGAGTAGCCCGAACTGTGGGACACGGTGTCCCACACCCCGGTAGAGTAGAGTAGAGTAGAGTAACTGTCCCACTACCCGTCCCCCCCCACACCCCCCTCCGTGCTGAGACCCTCGCGGAGGGTGTGGGACAGTCTGTGGGACATTTCATCCTCCCGGAAGGGTGTCTCACGTTTGTCTCACCCGCATGAGACGGCGTCTCAGCATCATCGCCGGGCAGAGGTGGGAGGTCATGCAGTCCAGGCAGAGCGGCCGGCGACACCGCGGGCACTCCCGCACGGCGTCCAAGAACGCGCAGGCGTCGCAGTCCGTCACGGGTCCTCGATGTCGCCTCCCGCCGCCTGGAGCCGCTCTGCAATTTCGGGAGCTTCTTTCCGGAGCTGGCGGAGGACATTCGCCTGGACGTGGGGCCTCAACTCCCTGAACCGGGCCAGGCCTCCCTCCCCGTCGCCGGTGTTGAAGGCGGCGACAATGGCCTGGCCTGGGTGGAGCTTAGGGGCTTCCTTCATTCGGCGTTCCAGGCTTCGGGATACCAGGTCCTCCAAGGCCTCGGCCTCCACTTTCCCCAGGGTCGCCAATTCCTCCCGGATACGGGCCCGCTCCTTGGCCGTCCCGAGGAGGGCCTGGGCCCCCTCGATGAGGAGCCTCTGGGCCAGCGCGTACACGGTGACCCCCTGGAGCTGCGCCAGGCGCTCCAGGTCCGTGAACACCTTGGCTGGGATACGGGTACGGACGTAGATGCCGCCGCCGTCCGTCATGGCCCGCCTCTCCCCTTCTCCCGAGGTTCGTCGATGAGCCACAGGCTTCTGGGCCCCCCCGTCTTGGTGATGATAACCCGCACGTCAGGGTCCGTGGCCAGACTCTCGGCCAGCTCCTTAATCTTCGACATCCTGGCCCGCACGATGACGCCGAAGCTCAGGACCGGGTCTACGGTCTCCTCAAAAGACTGCGAGTCCTTGTCCATCGTCTTGTCCTCGTGGTCGCCAACCTACCGCCTCCCCAGCGCCTCTTCCTGGCCCTCGCGGTACTCCGTCAGGATTCGCCGGACGAGGGTGCAGAGGGCCTTCCGGGGGACGGGGATGAGGCCGAGCTTGGCGTTGCGGGCGGCCTTGCGGATGGCCTTGCGCTTGGCGAAGGACCGGCCCTTCTCCAGCTCGTTCCAGTCGATGACCTCCGCGGCCTGGGCCACCACGCGCTTGCCCGTCCGGGTGTCGAGGGCCTCCACGGTGGCCTCGTAGACGTCCCAGGACCTCTTGCTGTCGGGCTCCGCGAGTCGAAGCCTCTCGACCTTCAGGAGGTTCTCCTGGATGCCGCCCATGTCGGCGGTAATCATATCCACCAAGTCAGCAGCGGGGAACAGGCCCTCCTTCCCCAGGTCGTGATAGAGGACGCCCTCACCCAGCCCGTCCTTGGACGCCTCCATGATGGCCTCCAAACGCCTCGAGCCGAGGACTTCCTGGATGCGAGCCTCCGTGCCTCGCTCTTCCGGGGGGACGATGGAGAGCTCCGAAGCCCCGTGCGTCTCGGCCTTCTCCTGGAGCCGCTGCACCACCTGGGGGTTGTCGTCGATGACCTGGTCCAGGCTGGCGGCCTGGTCGAAGGCGGCCGACAAGGCATCCCGTATGGCGTCGGTCTCCTCCTCGCCCAAGCCGCGGGCCCGGCTGAGGTCCTCGCCCACGGCCTCCAATTCCGGGATGGACCCGGCGGCCTCGATTCGGCCCAGGAACTTCTCTTGCAAGCCCACCT
>JBHIDH010000021.1:0-20180 GCA_046759985.1 Thermoplasmata archaeon | reverse complement strand
TCAGCTTCGCCTTGTCGGACATCATCAAGAACATCACCGCGGGCCTCCTCGTCCAGGCCGACAAGCCCTTCTACCCCGGGGACACCATCAAGGTAGGCGGCATTGAGGGGAAGGTGCTCAAGACCAAGATTCGGACGACCGTTCTGGAGACGGGGGAGGGCCACATAGCGTTCATCCCCAACACCTGGTTTACGACCAAAGAAATCATCAACAAGACGCGGCGCCAGGAGGCCGGAACCACTCCGACAGCTGACGACGTGCCGGAGTCCTAAGGTCCCGGAACGCGCGCGGGACGAAGCTTAGAATACGCCCAGCAGGGCCGCAATCCCCACCGCGGCGGCGATCGCGATCCCGACGATGCCGCCGACCTTCGCCCAGCTTATGGGCGCAGAGCCCTTGACCTCCCCGGTCTGCCCGTTGACCAAGAAGTGGTAGTGCCGGTCGCCGTGGACGTAGCTCGCGACGTAGAGGGGCAGCAGGATGTGCTTCCAGGTGGGATCCTGGAGCACGGTGTGGACCTGCAGGTTTCGGTAGGTGTCACCCCCGAGCTCCCGGCGGCAAGCGCGCCACTCCTCCGACTTCATCGTGTCCCGGGCGGAGCCCCACAGGGACTCGGGGTCTGACGTGTACTCCTCGGCGGCGAACCCAGCTAGGAACTCCGTCTTGTAGGGGACCATGCGGGAGAGGTGATAGGGCATCGCCTTTCGCAGGGTCTCCTCCGGAAGCCCGCGGGAGGCGTACACGAGGATGTCGTCGTAGAACCGGGAGTGGTGGTCCGATCCGTAGGTCCAGCGGGTTCGCCGCTCCCTCCGTGCGTTCTTCCCCGAGCCCACGGTGACGTAGTAGTAATCCCCCCGCCACCCCGACCAATCCGACTCGGCCTGGGCATCGAAGGTGTAGAAGGGGGTGTAGACGCCCGTGAGCTTCGTAATGACCGCCGTCTTCTTCAGAGAACCCGGGCTGATGAGCCGCCGCCACCAGGCGCCCAGCCACTGACGGTACTTGGCCCGCGCGGATGCCGCATCGAGGGCGAAGGGAACCAATGCCGTGGGCCGAACGAGATCGGGGTTGCTCGGGGTCTCCATGATGGCCGGGGACCCGCAAAAGGCACACTCCGTGGCGATGACGGCCGGTTCGAGGGCCTGGATTGCGCCGCAGTTCTCGCATTTGAAGCTGCGCTGTTCGACCCCCATCCCCGTCTCCTGGGTGGCCGGACTCGGGGGAAGCGTCTCGAGGTCGTGTTCCTCGAACTCGCTCAGATCGATTTCAATCTCGTTCTCGGTGCCGCAGTAGGGACACTCCATACGGGTGGTGCCCGGCGAAAACGTCAGGGAGGCCCCGCATGAGGCGCAGGGATAGCCCTCAATGACATCTCCATCAAGGACAGGCGCCTGACGCGAGGCAGGGGCGCCCT
The DNA here is from genome assembly GCA_046759985.1 of Thermoplasmata archaeon. GTDB lineage: Archaea > Thermoplasmatota > Thermoplasmata > RBG-16-68-12 > JAJISG01 > JAJISK01. Next base: position 18,766 of record JBHIDH010000021.1, on the reverse strand, counting down.
CCCCGGAGGCCCCCGGTTCAGTCTCCGCCATCCGCTGGCCCCGTCGGGGTCCCGCATTCGAGGCAGAACTTCGCTCCCGGCGGAAGCGACGCACCGCAGTTGGAGCATGCCGGCGGTGCGAGGGAGGCCCCGCAGCTGGGGCAGAACTTGGCCGCTGGCGGCACGGGCTCCGAACACTCCGGGCAGACCGCGCCCCGGTGTTGGCGAGCCCCGCAGGAATTGCAGAACTTTGCTCCTTGGGGCAGCATGGCCCCGCACTCGACGCAGGGTGTGCCGGGCACCTCTCCGCGCTTCCGCATCTCGTCCATCATGGACCACCCCATGCCGATGCCGGCGCCGATGCCCACGCCGGCGGCCGCGGCCCCACCACCCTCCGGATTGCTCGCGGCATCCCGCATGGCGGCTCCCGTCTGATATCGGATGAAGTCAGTCCCCGTGATTGCCATGGAAGACCGCGTGTCCACGGCCTCCTGCACCGCGTCCGGGAGACTGATACTGAGCCCGCTGATTTTCTGGATCTCCAGGCCGTACAGCTCGAAGTGGCTCTTGCTCTTGGCGAGGATGGCCTGCTCGATCTCCTCCAGATTGGCGGCGAGGTCCAGGACCCCCAGCCCCGCCTTCTTCATCTCGCCCAGTGCGTCGTAGGTGACCACGACGATCTGTTCCTTGACCCGCTCCTCCACTTGGTCCGCGCTGGTAAGGCTCAGCGTGCCCACGAACTGGTTGATGAAGTTCTCAGGGATGGTGACGCGGTAGCGGAACTCACCATGAAGCCGGAGACTGACCACCGCGAACTCCCGATCTCGGAACTGGTACGGCTGCTTCGAGCCGAACTTCCCGTCGAAGGGCTTCTTTTGGATGTAGTAGACCTCGGCCCGCTGCTCCACCCCGGAGAGGGCCTTCACGATGGGGCCCACGATGGGCGCGTTGATGCTGGTGAGGGCGTACCGGTCCGGTCGGTCGATGTATCCCAGGGCCTTCCCGTCGCGGTAAAAGACGGCGATCTCGTCCTCCCGCACGACGATGTTGTCGTTCAGCCGGATGTTCCGCGGGAGGTGCCACACGACGTTGCCACGCTTGTTCCCGCTTGGCCAGTCGAAGGTCTTCGACCCGAAAAGGCTCATTCCGTCACCTCCGTGTCCGTTACCACGAGCATGCGCTTCTCAAAGGTGTCCTCGAAGGCATCTAGCTGGGACCGGATCTCCTTGGTCCGCTTCCGCAATCCCTTCCCTTCTCCCGCCGCAACCTTCAGCTCGGCCGTCTCCTTGCCGAGCGTCGAGGCATCGTCGAGGAGGGAGGCGTCGTACTCGTACAACCGGTTGATTTCGGCATCCTCGATGCGGATCGCGGGGGAAATGCCCGAGTAGCCACCCTCCGCGTGCCTTACACGTCCCTCCAGCGTCCGGAAGCGATTGATGATGCGACCGACCCGGTCGAGTTCCTTGTAGCGGTTCTCCTCCACCATCAACTCGCGCGCTTCTTCCGTTGTCTCACGGGCCGACTTGAGGCTGTTGGCCATCTGAATGCGGAGCATGTTCTCCGCTTGGCGAAGGTCTTCCCGCCTGCGATACCCGGCAAACCCGGGAATGTGGAGTTGGATCCGCTTGAGTAGTCCACGTTCCGCTTCCACCCTCTCGCGAAGATCAGGCATTGAAACCCCTGCGTGGCCCGAACTGAGTCTGCGAATAAGAACGTTTTGACCCACTTCGCCGAACAGATAACGGCCGTCTGATGACCAACGCTCTTGGAGAAGTCGGCTGGCAGGTAGGAATCGTGCACTCATCCTATGGTAATCTGAACCTTCCTCTTGACGTCAAGGGCGTGGGGGCGATCCAGATTCGCTTTCACCCACCACCTCATGGTTTTCCCCCCGCCCCTGGGGGGTCTGCGGGTTCTGCGGGTTCCGCAATAGGGGCAGTATTTGTATTTGGAACCGGTCTGGAGTTCTTCCCCGCAACCGGTACACATGGGGGGCCCGGGTGGTTCGGGTGGTGTTCCAAGCACGTCCCCGGGGATGTGCATGTCGATGTCGTAGGTACCCCCGCCACTATACTCCCTCTCTCCGTCCAGGGGGAACTTCATGCTATATACCTCATTCCAAACGGTTCTGGTCCGCTGCCGCCCGTTTAAGATGTACGATTCCGTCCCCCTCTCCTCGCCGATGAGATGCGTAAACACACCCCGGGCCTCAACGGGCTTCTTCAGCGTGAAGCTCATGTACCCAGTAATGGTCTCTCCTGGCTCGTAGCTGTACTTATCCAGGGTTACCTCCATCTTTCCCTTTCCGAATAGGCCCAACCGCTACCCCCTGACGTGCCAGCGTGTGTCTTGCCTACTTAATTATTTGCAGCGAACGAGGAAAGCGCGGCCGATTCCGATAGATTCGGAGATGCCTCGATTCCGCGTCTCTATCCACGAGGAGGAAACGGGCTACCCATGAACTTCGTGACGATAAGGTAGATCCCCGCGAGAACGACAACGAGAGGCATCAAGGCATCGAGGCTAACCTGGATCACCCTGAGGGCCGCCAGCAGCCATAGGAGCCCGACGACCAAGAGAACGATGCCCCAGAAGATGCCTCCAGCTTTGGTGAATATCTCGGGGGTGGCCCTCCGCGATTCTTCCGCCATGGATGGAGTGAATAGCGTGACACCTTATACATATCATCGCGAAGTCGGGTGAACCCCCCGCCGACAGGGACCGTATCGCCGCCCAGGCGGCCGTTGCGACGCTGACGGGGTTGATCTGAGGCTGTCCCCCCACCGAGAACCGTGACCTTCTCTTCCCCTCCTCCACCCAAGAGAGGAGCTCAATTCTGAGATCATGGGCTCACCTGAACTGGGAAGTCCAGGAAGTCCTCGCGAGACTCATTCCTCCTCCTTGAGACAGGTCTCGAGTATGCACGCGTTCTTGACGGCATGGGGAAGCATGGCACCATGCTGCACACACTTCTTAACTACGCTACCCATTCCGGCTGGGGGGGTTGAATCGTGTCCTGGAGGACTCTGATTGTGTTCGCCCTGGTGCGCACTACCACTCAGAATAGCGAGAGGACGGCATCCGGGACGGATGTGACTTTGTCATCAGCCAAAGGGCCCCAACGCGGGCGGCTATCCGTTGTCATGCCGCAATCGGCATGACACCGTACCATCTGGCCTTCCACTAATCACCCGCTACGTGGACGGCCCCAGGCTGGCCTGTCTCAAGGGCGATGCACTCGGCCTGACTACGCCCGGACAGGGTGCATCTTCTTCGTCCGATAGCCGATGACGACCGGCCAGTGACCCCGATCGACGAAGGCGGCGTCTAGGTTCGGATCGCCGGTGTCCGCCCGGAGCCTCGGGGTCTTCCGAAGCTTCGCCGGCGTAGCGACAATCAAGAGGTTTGGGAGACCAACACGGGCAAGGACGCGGGGGCTCAGCTGGAGGTTCCCCCGCCCAAGGACGAATCCCTGAGCCCCGATGGGGCTTAGGACGAGCATCGCGTCGGGGTGTGCTTGGAGGATGTCGAGGAGCCCCTCTTCGTTCAGATCACGCCCCACCACGCGTCCCGCGACGACGGCATCGATGCCCAGGAGGGTGGTCTCCAGGCCCAGGAGACGGGAGACGGCGTGGGTGGTCCCACCCGGGCCGAAAAGGAAGGCCATGCCCGGCTCCTCCTCCATGAGTTCGCCCAGGTAATCGGCTATCTCCTCGAGAATGGCATCGTCGGCCACCGCCGTGACGAGAAGCTTCCCCGTCTGCACGAGGTTGGGTTCCTGGGGGGTCCGGGCGAGGCCGTAGAGACGGATGGCCCACTCCCCCTGTCGGTACCTCTCCTCGTCCAGATCGAGGACCTCCCCCTGGCCCACGGGGAGCTCCTCCGCGAGAAAGCGGTCCAGAATCTGGCCCGCCGAGACGGGGTTGACGGCAAAGACGGCGGAGTGCATCTTCACCCCGGCGGGAATCCCCAGGACGGGGACCTCCTGGTTCACCGCGTCGAGCAGGTCACGAGACGTCCCGTCGCCCCCGCAGAAGAGGAGAATGTCGAGGCCCGCCTGCAGAAACGCACGAGCTGCCTTGCGGGTGTCCTTCGCTGCCGTCTCCCTCGCCGGACGGTAGAGGACTTCGTACCGGAGGGTCTCCCCGAAGAGCTCCCGGAGCTCCTCCTCGCCCATGGGAGGCCCGCAGGTCAGCCACTCCACCCCGCGGAAGGACGCCGTATTGGCGAAGGACGCCAAGGCCTCCTTCGCCCGCGCGGGAGCGACCGGTTCGGCCCCCAGAGCGACGGCCTCCTCCACGACCCCGTCCGTGCCCTTCAGGCCGACCCGACCGCCCATCCCGGCGATGGGGTTAACCAGGAAGCCGACCCGCTTCACGGGGGCGCCATGCCGCCGTGGCGTATTTGAAGGTAGCCGGGGAGCGGACGAGGACCGCTGCATCTTACGCGCGCAGCAGGGAGGCCAGGGGCTTGGGCGACGGTTCGAGGGTCCGTTCGAGGACGTCGGCGAAGTGCCTGAGGAGGGACGGCTTCACGGCCCCGACATCGACGTCCCGACCCAGGACCTCCGTCATGGAAGTGAGGGCCGACCCTTCGAGGCCGCAGGGGCAAATGCGAAGGAAGGGCGCGAGGTCGTTGTTCACGTTCAAGGCGAAGCCGTGGTATGTCACGTGATGCCGGATGGCCACCCCGATGGAGGCGAGCTTCTTCGGACCAATCCATACGCCCGCGTGGACCCCCCGTTCCCCGGAGAGGCCGAAATCGGCCACGGTCCGGATCAGGATCTCCTCGAGGGACCGGATGAAGGCCTTGACCTCCAGCTTTCCCTCTGCCAGGGCCAGGATCGGGTAGCCTACGAGCTGCCCGGGCCCGTGATGGGTCACCTCCCCTCCCCGCTCGACATGGTAGACCGGGAGCCCGAGTCCCTCCAGCCCCTCCTCCCCGCCCCGGCGACCTACCGTATAGACGGCGGGATGCTCGACGAGGAGAAGGGTGTCGGGGGCACGGCCGGCCAGCCGCTGCGCGACGAGCCGCTGTTGGAACGCCCACACCTCCCCGTAGTCTCGGAGTCCGAGATCCAGGACCGCGCACCGTTCTGTCATTTCTTCGGTAGGTGGATGGCCCGCCCCTCCGCGTCCTCCGCCGCCTCCCTGAGGCTCTCCGGGAGGGTGGGATGCGGATGGACGGTGAGGGCGATGTCCTCCGCCACGGCCCCCATCTCGATGGCGAGGGCGGCCTCGCTGATGAGGTCCGAGGCGTCCGGCCCGACAATCTCCACGCCGAGCACAAGACCGGTGTCTTCCTCCGCGATAACCTTTACGAAGCCGGCGGTCTCACCCGTGGTGAGGGCCCGCCCCGAGGCCAGAAACGGGAACTTCCCCACCCGGAAGGCGAGACCCTCCGTGCGCGCGTCCGCCTCGGAGAGCCCCACGGTGGCGATCTCCGGGTCGGTGAAGATGGCGGCAGGCATGGCCCGGTAGTCCGCCTCGCTGGGCAGGCCTGCGATGACCTCGGCGGCGACCATGCCCTCCTTGGACGCCTTGTGAGCCAGGAAGGGGACGCCTACCACGTCTCCGATGGCGTAGATCCCCTGCACGTTGGTCTCCATCCGCTTGTTCACTCGGATGAACCCGGTCTCGTCCAACTGGACCCCCGTCTTTTCCACGGCGAGACCTCCCAGCCGCGGCCGGCGGCCGACGGAGACGAGGAGAACCTCGCTCTCGAGGGTCTGCTTTCCCGTGGGGGTCTCGACCTCGAGGGCCACGCCCTGGTTCGTCGTTCTCAGCTTCGTGGCTTTCGACTTCAGGTGGAACGGGATTCCCAGGCGCTTCATGGAGCGCTCGATGACCTTGACGAGGTCCTTTGGGACGCCGAGCAGCAGCTGGGGCAGCAGCTCGACCACGACGACCTGGGTCCCCAGCTTGGCATACATCATGCCGATTTCGAGACCCGTGATGCCGCCGCCGATGACCGTCATGCTCGCGGGGATCTTCGGAAGCTCCAAGGCCTCCCGGGCGTAGATGACCCGCTCTCCATCCCAGTCGATGCCCTTCAAGGGGGTCGCCTCGGAGCCCGTGGCGATGATCACGTTCTCGGGCTCCACCCACTCCTCAGCGTCCTTGCCGGTCACCTTCAGGCGGGTCCGGGACTCGAAGGTGGCCTCGCCATAGAGGACCTCCACGCCGGGGGCCTTGAGCAATCGTTCGATCCCCTTCACGAGTCGATCCACGACCCCCTGCTTCCAGGACTGGAGCTTCTTCGTGTCCACCTCGAGATTCGTCGCACGGACCCCCATCCGCTCCGCCTGCTGAACTCTCCGCACGAGGTTCCCGATGGAGATAAGGGCCTTGGAGGGGATGCACCCGTAGTTGAGGCACTCGCCGCCGAGGCGGTCCCGCTCCACGAGCATCGTGTCCACCCCGAGCTGGCCGAGCCGGATCGCGGCGACGTACCCCCCGGGTCCCGCCCCGATGACGACCGCCTTTACCTTACGGGCCATGGCCCTCGGACTCCAGCAGGTGGAGGAGGAGGACCCCTGGATCCTCCAGGTAGTGCACGAGGGTCTGGGCAAAGGCCGCGCCGACGTGGCCGTCGATGATGCGGTGGTCGAAGGACACGCTGATGTTCATCATGTCCCGGATGACAATCTGTCCGTCGCGGACCACGGGCCTCTTTGCGATCTTGTGGACGCCCAGAATGGCGAGTTCGGGGTGGTTGATGATCGGCGTGGCGAGGACGCCCCCGATGGCGCCGAGGCTCGTCACAGTGAAGGTCGAGTCGTGGACTTCCTCGAGGGTCAGCTTGCCCTGGCGGGCCTTCTCGGAGAGGGCCTCCACCTCCCGGGCGACCTCTAGGATGGACTTCTGGTCCACCGCCTTGACCACCGGGACAACGAGACCGGCGTCGGTCGCCGTGGCCAGGGCGATGTTGTAGTACCGCTTGAGGAGGACCTCGCCGTTCTCCCAGTCCACGGTGGCATTGAGATAGGGGTGCTCCTGCAGCGCGGGCACCAGGGCCTTGAGGATGAACGGGAGGTAGGTCAGTTTCGCGCCGCGCTCCTCGGCCCAGCCCCTGGCACGCTCGCGGAGAGTGACGAGCTCCGTCACGTCCGCCTCCTCGACGTAGGTGAAGTGCGCGGCCGTGTTCTTCGACTTCAGCATCCGCTCCGAGATGGTCCGGCGAATGCCACGAACCTTGACCTGTTCCACGAGCTCCCCCAACGGCACGGGGGCCGGCATCGCAATCGGGGCCTCCTCCACCGAGGGTTCCTCGGGGGGGGCGGCGGCGGGCGGTGCCTCTTCCGCGAGGGACTCCGCCGCGGGCGCCTTCTCGGGGGGAACCGCTTCCGCGGGGGCCTCAGCCTCCCCCGCGACCGCTCCCTCCGCGAACTGGCGGACGTCGTCCTCGGTGATGCGTCCCCGGGCCCCCGTTCCCCTCACCTCGTGGAGCTCGATGTCCAGCTCCCGCGCCAGCCTCCGTATGGCCGGTGTGGCCAGGACCCTGCTGGGCGGCGCCGCGATCGTCTCTGGTTTCTCCTCGACCTTCGCCTCCTTGGCCATCTTCTCCTCCTCCGGCGGCTTCTCCTCCTTCGCTTCGGCCTTGCCCTCCTCCTTCCTGCCCTTCTCACCCTTCTCCCCGATCACGACGATCGGGGTCCCCACGTCGACCACGTCTCCCTCCTTCGCGAGGAGTTCCAAGACGGTCCCGGAGAAGGGGCTGGGAATCTCCACGTTCACCTTCTCCGTCAGGACCTCCACCAGCGGGTCGTTCTCCTTGATCTTCTGGCCCTCCTCGACGAGCCACTTCCCGATCTCCCCCTCGGTGAGGCCCTCGCCGATGTCCGGCATCTTGAACTCTTGCGCCATGGTTACCCTCTCAGAAGCTGTACACCTTTTCCACCGCGTCGAGAACCCGAGCCGCATCGGGCAGATAGAGGTCCTCGTAGGTGTAGGGGAAGGGCGTGTCCGGGCCCGCCACCCGCACGATGGGGGCCTCCAGGTACTCGATGGCCTTCTCGGCCAGGATGGCCGCGATCTCCGCCCCGTAGCCCAGGAACTTGGTGGCCTCATACACGATGACCACGCGGCCCGTCTTCTGGGCCGAATCCAGGACCACCTGGACGTCCAGGGGGACCAGGGTCCGCAGGTCCACGACCTCGCAGGAGATGCCGACCTCCTCCGCCTGCTCCGCCGCACCCAGGCACTGGGGGATCATCGCGCCGTAGGCGAACAGGGAGACGTCGTTCCCCGCGCGGACGACCTTCGCCTCCCCCAAGGGGACCGTGTAGTCCCCCTCGGGCACCTCCTCCCGCCCCGCCCGGTAGATGCGCTTCGGCTCGAGGAAGAGAACGGGATCGGGGTCGCGGATGGAGGCGAGGAGGAGGCCTTTCGTGTCGTAGGGCCCGGACGGGATGACCACCTTGAGGCCGGGGGTGTGGGAGAAGTAGGTCTCCGTGGACTGGGAGTGGTAGTGGCCCCCCTTGATGCCCCCGCCGTAGGGGGCCCGGATGGTGATCTGGCAGGGGTATTCCCCGCCCGACCGGTAGCGGAACTTCGCCGCCTCGCTCACGATCTGGTCGAAGGCCGGGTAGATGAAGTCGAGGAACTGAATCTCCGGCACGGGCCGCAGGCCGTAGAAGGCCATGCCGATGGAGGCCCCGATGATCCCGGACTCCGCCAGCGGCGTGTCGATGACACGCTCCGGGCCGAACTCCTCGAAGAGGCCCTCCGTGCAGCGAAAGACCCCGCCATTCTTGCCGATGTCCTCCCCCAGGAGGATAACACGATCGTCCCGCTGCATCTCCTCCAGGAGGGCGTGGTTGACCGCTCCGACGATGTTCATCTCGGACATCTACGATTTCTCCAGGAACTTTAGGAAGGCTTCCTTCGCCTCCTTGAGATGCCAGGGCATCTCCGCGTACACGTCATCGAAGAGGCTCTCGGGAGGCGGCGGGGCGTGCTCCTCCGCCCGGACCACCGCCTTGTCCACCTGGGCCTCCGCATCCTGCCGCACCTCGACCTCCATCTCCTCGTTCCAGATGCCCTTGGCCCGGAGGTAACGCTGGAACCGGACGATGGGGTCTCGCTTCCGCCACTTCTCCACCTCGGCCTCGTCCCGGTAGCGGGTGGGGTCGTCGGAGGTCGTGTGGGGACCCATGCGATAGGTCACGGCCTCGATAAGGGTCGGCCCCTCCCCCGCGCGGGCCTTGTCGAGGGCGTCCTTGGTGGCGCGGTACATCGCCAGCACGTCGTTGCCGTCGACTCGGAGGCCGTCGAAGCCGTAGGCCTGGGCCTTAATGGCGATCTCCGGGGTCCCCGTCTGGCTCGCAAAGGGGACCGAGATGGCCCACTGGTTGTTTTTGCACACGAAGACCGTGTTGGCCTGGTAGACCCCGGCGAAGTTCATGGCCACGTGGAAGTCGCCCTGGGAGGTGGCCCCGTCACCCAGGTAGGCCAAGGCGACGGTCTTGTCCCCCCGCATCCGGGCGGCCCATCCCAGCCCGGTGGCGATGGGAATCTGGGTCCCCACCGGGCTGGAGGGGGTGAGGAAGTTGATGGCGCGACTGCCGAAGTGGTTGGGCATCTGCCGGCCCTTGAGGATGTCCTCCTCGTTCCCGTACAGCTGCGCGACGATCTTCTCCAGGGAAAGGCCCCGGAGCAGGGCGGCCCCCTGCTCACGGTAGGCAGGCACGATCCAGTCCTGGGGCTCGAGGGGAAAGGCGCTCCCGATCTGGACGGCCTCCTCGCCGTGGCTGGGGACGTAGAAGCCGATGCGGCCCTGCCGCTGCAGGGCCATGCCTCGGGTGTCCAGGGCTCGCGTGAGCATCATGTAGCGGTAGAGGGTGAGCAGCTCCTCCTCCGAGAGCGGGGGCTCCTCCTTCTCCTTGTACTTCCCGTCCAACCCGACGACCTGGAGCAGCTTGTCCATGGCCTCACCCCCCGACGGGGACCTCCACGGGGATCGGCCTACGCAGGACGCCCTCCAGGAAGAACTCCCCCGCACGGTAGGAACTCCGGACGAGGGGGCCGGAGGCGACGTAGAGGAAGCCCATCTCCTGCCCCTTCCCGCGATAGTAGTCGAACTCCTCGGGGGGGACGTACCGGGCCATCTCGACGTGCCGGGTGCTCGGTCGGAGGTACTGTCCAAGGGTGAGAACGTCCACGCCCATCGCACGCAGGTCGCGCATCGCCCGGAGCACCTCCTCCTCCCGCTCCCCCAACCCGAGCATGAGGGAGGACTTCGTGAACAGGGCGGGTCGGATTTCCTTGGCCGTCCGGAGGACGTGGAGGGTCTGTTCGTATCCGGCCCGCATGTCGCGGACGGGATGGGTCAGCCGCTCGACCGTCTCCTGGTTCTGGGCGAAGACATCGGGTCCGGCCTGGACGACGGTCCGCACGGCGCCTGCATCCCCCTGGAAGTCGGGGACCAGGGCCTCCACCAGGATGTCGGGGTCGCGGGCCTTGATCGCCCGAATCGTGGCCGCGAAGTGGCTCGCCCCTCCGTCGGGAAGGTCATCCCGATCCACGGATGTCAGGACCACATAGCGCCACCCGGTGCGGGCCACCGTGTCGGCCACCTTGACGGGCTCGAAGGGGTCCAACACCCCCCGGGGGTTCCCGGTCTTCACCGCGCAGAAACGGCACCCGCGGGTGCAGGTGTCCCCCATGAGCATGAGGGTGGCGGTGCCCCCGCCCCAGCACTCCCCGAGGTTCGGGCAGTGCGCCTCCTCGCAGACCGTATGGAGGTCCCTGGCGCGAAGAAGGGCCTTCAGATCCCGGTAGTTGGCTCCCCCGGGAAGTCTGACCCGGAGCCAGTCGGGCTTCTGGGAGAGCATCCGCGCGTCGATATGGGGTGCCCCTTAAAGAAGTTAGGTAGGGCGCGCTGGTCGGGAGGCCGCGTCATGGCTCTCCGGGGCCGATGCGCTCCCACAGATCGAGGAAATCCTCAACCATGCCGGGGGGAGGACGTTGCCGGACGAGGACACGCAGAACCGATTCCGGGTCCCTGAGCCGATGGTGCTTCAGGCGCGCTTCGGCCCCGGATCGTGACGAGTTGGACGCGGATAAGCCTTCCCAGATCGTAGCCAAGGGCCGCGCCTCCCACGCCCAGCTCCCTTCGCAGCTTGGGCCCCGAGAGCTTGCCACGTTGGAGAGGGAGGAGGGCTATCTGAAGCGCTCGTCGTTGGCGCAAGACGGTCAGGAGCCGTTTCTTGGCAGGACCTGGGCAGGAGCGTTTCTCAGGCAGGCTGCCCGCTCCACAAAGCAGATATGCACTCCCTACGGTGGACGCCCGATGCCCCACATCACCGCTTACGGCGGCATCGGCCAAATCGGGGGAAACAAGATCCTCATCGAGGACCAGGACGCCCGCGTCTTCCTCGACATGGGCCAGACCTTTCACCTCCTCGACGACTACTTCGTGGACCCGTGGCTCATGCCCCGAAAGCGGTTCGGACTCAAGGACTACCTCTCCTTGGGCCTGATGCCGCGCATCCCGGGCCTGTACGCCGAGGATCAGCTGGGCGGCTCGGGCTTGGCCTACGAGCCCCCGGCCTTCGATGGGATCTTCATTAGCCATTGTCACTTCGACCACATCTTCCACCTGCAGTTCGTCGACCCGAAGATTCCCGTTTACTTGGGGGAGACGGCCAAGATCATCATCGACGCCTGGGAGGCGACCTCGTCCCGGATCAACCTGGGGGAACGCGAGTATCGCACCTTCCGAACGGGGGACACGATCCGCGTTCACGGCCTGGACGTGGAGCCCGTGCATGTGGACCACTCCGTCCCGGGTGCGTACGGGTTCGTCGTCCACACCTCCGACGGGGCCGTCGTTTACACGGGGGACCTGCGACGCCACGGGCCCCACGGGGAGATGACGGACGACTTCCTCGCGGCGGCGGTGGAGGCACGGCCTTCCGCCTTGGTGACGGAAGGGACCCGCATGGCGCCCAAGGAGACCCGGAAGGACTTCTCCGAGGAGGAGGTACGGCGAAAGAGCACGGACGTCATCGCGAACGCGGGAGACCGGCTCGTGACCGCCACCTTCTACCCCCGCGACATCGACCGCATGCGAACCATGTACCTGGCCGCGACGGAGTCCGACCGCGAGTTCATCACCTCCTCCCGGACGGCCTACCTCCTCCGGGCCCTTGAGCGGGACACCGGCCTCCACTTCCCGCGGGTCTTCCGCGACTACGGGGCGAAGGCCTACTTCCGCGACCTGAAGACGCGGCCCAAGTGGGAGACCCGGCTCCGGGACGAACTCGGGGACCGCGCGGTGGACGCGGCGTACGTCCGGGACCACGAGGGCGAGACCGTCCTACAGGTCGACTTCGCCCACATGACCGAACTCGTCGACGTCGACCCCACGCCGGGCGGGGAGTTCATCCACTCCAAGAGCGAACCCTTCGAGGAGGACGCCTTGGAGGACAGGGTCCTCCGGCAATGGCTCCGGCGGTTCGGCCTGCGCCATCGGCAGCTCCACGCCAGCGGACACATGAGCCGGTCCGAACTGGAGACGATGGTCCGGGAGGTCAACGCGAGGCAGGTGATCCCCGTCCACACGGAGCATCCCGATCTCTTCGTCGGGCTCGCCGGGAAGGTGACCCTCCCTCGCCCGGGGCAGCCGATGCCCGTCTGAAGGAGGAACATGCGGCCGGCCCGGACAGGCAGCATGGGCTCCGAGGACCCGCCATAATCGACAAGGAGACCGCTTAGTGGGCTCCCTGAATCAGCTCTTGACGCCTTCCCCTGAACCGGGGTGTGGCTAGGATGGCCGCGACCAGAACGACATAGATCGCAATTAGGGGCAGGAACAACAGCGTGAGCACCGCCAGCACTGCCAGAGGAACATATGCGGCGGAGCTGACAGCGAGGTGGAAGGCCGCTCCGCCCCTGGAGAGGGAGGACGTGGGGTCGCCCACGTAGCTTAGGAGGTAAGCGGCGTACGCGAACAGAGGGGCCAAGAAGGGCGTGAGAAAGAAGAGGCCAAAGGGAAGATAGCCAAAGAGGGAGCCGACGAAGGCCCCGCTGGCGGCTATGACGGGGGACCCGGACCCGATAACGGAAAGCCTGGTTGCGGCAAGGAGCGCGAAGACTGCACCGACCGAGGGAATCGTCAGCAAGATAACAAGCAGAATTCCCTGCCAAGGATCTGCCAGATTGGCCCTCGTTCCCAGTGAAACCAGAAAGAAGGCCAAAAGCGACGCGCCGAACGCCAGGGCTGGTACGGCCAATCCGACGCGCTCGGCCACTCCGATTCGCCAGCGTCGTTTTCCAGAGCCCTGCCGCGGGACGGAGGCAATTCGTTCCTTGAACCTCCAAACGAGGAATTCCCACAATAGGAAGACCGCGACAAGTATCGAGAGCGACCCCCCGAGTAAAACGAAGAAGTCGGGCATCCAGAACTCCGGGATGCCGCTAAACCCCCCCCCCGGATGAAAGCAGGCAAGGACACTGGGACGCCCGAAATTCGTGAGGGGGGCGCATGAGTTCCAGGCCGCGTGCCAGACCTCCGCAATGGCGGCAATCGCGACCGTAGCGCCAACGACGACAGAGAGCTTCCAGGCAAGCTCCCGCCATCGGTCCAGCATCAGATTTCCTCCGCGATGGTCACGAAAGAATGCAGAGCCCCCATACCCTCCTGTTCCCGGAGTAAGAACGCGGTTGCGACGGGAGGACGTCCTCTCGGATCCGTGAGGCGGCAATCATCCGGCGGCTGATAGCCCTATCGGCCTCTTCATGGGCTAAGCCCAGGTCCAGGGGGGAATCGATCGAAACCGGAGTCCACCCGATCTATATGATTGTCGGTGGAACGCTTCCAAGATCACTGGGGTCGGCCGGACCGTCACACTGACGTCCCCGCTCCAGCCGCGTCGATGCCTCAAGTCCAAAAGGACACCCCGGGTTACATTGCAGCCCACGGTGCCGGCCGGATCCATCCGTGGCGGGGCTGGCCAGATGCCCGGGTTGACACTAACTGATTTTTTGCTCGGTGGCCTTTAATAGCTTGAATCCCGAGTCAAGGGAGGACTCGGGAGAGGCCATGCTGGAAGGGATCGCCGGGGGCACCACGTATCTCGTGAAGGAGCGACGCGGTCAGGCGGCCTTCGAGCTCTTCACGCGTCTCACCTTGCCCGACCATCCGGGTCTGTGCATCACCCGGAAACACCCCGAGGTCGCCCGGGGACAATGGAACATCCCGGAATCCGTGGGTCTGAAGTGGCTCACGCCCTCGGTCGGACGGGATCGGGTGGACCCCAAGTCCCTCAACCTGCTTACGCGCATCATCTACGAATTCGTCCTGGAGCATCCGCAGGGCATCGTCCTCCTCGACGGCCTCGAGTACATCCTCTTTCACAACGACCTCTCCAAGACCCTTCTCTTCATGGAGCACCTGAACGACCTGATCATGCAGAGCCAGGCCGTCCTCCTAGCCCCCATCAGTCCGGAGGCGCTTAAGGGCCACGATATCGCCCTCCTCGAGCGAAACACCGAGGTGCTGGAGGGGGAGGCGCTGACCTCCAAAGCTCGCGTCGAAAAGTTCGTGCGGCTCATCGATGATTACCTGAAAAGGTAGAGGGGGCTTTCCTCCCCTCTCTCGGGGGACGGTCCCGTCCTCGGAAGCAGGGTCGGCCCCGGGCCCTTCCACGCTGACCTAGGTCGCGCACGACTGACACGAGTTCCGTCCTTACGCCGGAGCGAAAACTGGATTTCGTCACGCGGTCATGGCCGGCACTGATGCTCACCCTGGACGAGGAAGAGCCTCGCGACGTGTTTCGCCAGGAAATCGTGGCCATCCTTCACGTCCCCAGGGACCGACCCTTGGTGCTCCCGGAGGAGGCGCGGTGGAGGGAGGGCTTCGCCGGGCTCCGGGAGGTGAGGTCAGAACTCCGGGACGTCCACCGAGGGGCGGCCGTCCTCCGCCTCGCCGTCCCGCCCTTCCTGCGAGCGGAACGTCTCCGCGAGGTGCTGGCAGCATGTCTGGAGCGGGTCCTGGGCGAGGCCCTCCCCCTCAGCCTGCGGGTCCTGGGAGAACTCGCCGAGACCCTTCAGGCGGCCCTGGAGATGGAGGAGGATTGGATCCAACGGGGCGCGGAAGGCAGTACGTTGCTCGCCTTCACGGACGAGCACGCGGGCGGCCAGGCGGGCCTCCTACTCTCGGAGCTGAAGACGCGCTTGGCGGACCGGCTGGCCGACTCCCTTCGGGAGGTCTTTCCCCTGAACCACCACGACGTCCTGTGCCTCTGGAGCGGGTCCGGGGAGGAAGGGCTCTCCGCGACGGAGACGTCTATCGCCGATTTCTATGAGGAGTTGACAGGGGGCCCCGTTAGCGCCACGGCACGGCCCCTAGCTACGGCACACGACCTCCTCGCGTTCCTCGGATCGTGACTAAGGGCCGGCTTGACCGTCCGCTCGTGCCCGCGTCTGGTCGAGAAGGGAGTGGCCTCGAGTTACCCGTCGGGAAGGCGCGTGACGAGCTTCATCATCTCGTCGTGGTGGTGCAGGATAACATGGGCGCCCTGGTCCCCCATCATCTCTTCCGCGTTCGCCTTACACTGGTCGATGGCGATACGGATCTCTTCCTTGGTGGGCTCCTCGAAACTCGCCCCGCACTGCTGGAAGACACCGGTCACGAACTGACGGACCTGTTCCCTCAGCGCCTCGTCCGTGATCGGTTGGTTCAGGATCTCGTAGAACTCTTGGTTCGCGCTCTCGAAACATCGCAACAGTTCGTCACGAACGAACTCGGGAGTCAACTCGTCAGCAGGAACCTCCGGGGCTTGGTATCTCTCGCGTGCCATGCGAATTGGTATCTATAACGCGGTTATACTTAACACTACGGATAGCCGGGACCGGTTCAACCAGGGAGCGCCCGGCGGCCGCGCACGGCCTCGGCCCCCTCTCGGCACCACACAACAGGAGCTAAGGCGGAGGAACGACTATCGAAGGCGTTGTCCCTCGTCCTCCTGCTCCTCCAAGACACCCTCCTAGCCCTTGGGATTGGATCCGCGCTGTTTGCCCTGATTTCCTTGGCCGACGGGATCCGTTTCTTTCGGCGCGTGGCAGCCTCCCTCCGAGGAACCGACGTCTACGAGCCGCGGGTCGCCGTCCTGGTGCCCGTTCGCGGCTCGGATCCCACCCTGGACCGAACCCTGGAGGCCCTTGGCGGGCAGGAGTACGGGGATTACCGCCTCCTCTTCCTCGTGGACGCGGGGGACCCGGTGGAAGCGCGCCTCCGTGAGGCCCATCTCCCGAGGCCCACGATCGTCCTTGAGGCCCCGTCCCGCCCCGGCTGCGCCGGCAAGATCTCCGCCCTGCTGACGGGATTGGAGAGTCTAGGAGAGCGGGACGAGGTGGTGGTGTTCGCCGACTCCGACATCGTCCCGGACCGAGCCTGGCTCCGCGCCCTGGTGGCTCCGCTCCACGACGCGAAGGTGGCCGCCTCGACGGGCTATCGGTGGTATTTCCCCTTACGCGGGGGGCTGGGCCCCGGCCTCCAGTCGGCCTGGAACAGCGCGTCGGCGAACGTCCTCTTCAGCCGCCGGTGGCAGTATCTCTGGGGTGGCTCCTACGCCATCCGACGGTCCGTTCTCGAGGAGGTTGACATCGTCCCGCGGTGGCGGAGAGCCCTGAGCGACGACATGGTCATGACAAAGGCCCTGCAGGAGCGGGGACACGAAATCGCCTTCGCCCCCCGAGCCACGGTGGCGAACTACGCCAAGGGAACCTGGCGGGACGTGGTTCGTTGGACGAACCGCCAGGCCTGCCTGGCGCTCCTCTACAACCCGGCGATGAAGCGGTTAACCGTCCCATATGCCCTCTATGTGGGCTCCTTCATCCTGGCCCTCCTGGCTTTCGCCTTGAGCCCCCTCAACGGAACGTTCCTGATCGCCGCCCTCTTGCTCCTCAGCCCGGTCCTTTTCGGCGTGGTGAAGGGCATGCTCCGACGGGCCGCCTTCGCCCGCGCCATGCCCGCCTTTCGCGACGCCTTCCGCCGACACCGATTCTGGTACTACCTCGGGACTTTCGTCCTCCCCTTTCTCATGCTGCACAACGTCCGCCGGGCCACCCGGATGTCGACCTTCGAGTGGCGGGGGAAGGTCTACCGGTTCACCTCCCCCGAGGACATCCGCGTCGAGACCGAGCCCTGAGCTACTCGCCGTCCGGTTCGGCCTCGGAGGGTCCCTCCTCCTCCAATTCGAGGACGTGCCGGAACTCGTCGCGTAGGGTGCGGTCGGTGAGGACCACCCCGGTGCGGTAGGCGGCCCGGGCGAGGACGTGGCCGGCGACGGGCGTGGTGAGCATCAGGAAGACGATGATGGCCACGGCCTTGATCGTCACGGTGTCCAGCCCGAGGGTCAGGAAGCCGGAGGCGAGGATGGAGAGGAGGCCGAGGGTGCCGGTCTTGGTCGTGGCGTGGATGCGGTTGTAGACGTCGGGGAACCGGACGATGCCCACCGCCCCGCTGAAGATGAAGAAGATGCCGACAGCCAGCAGGAAGAGGGCGAGGGCCGGGAGGACGAGCTCATGAAGCGAAGAGATCCCCCCGTTCCAGGTACTTGGCGATGGCCACCGTGCTGATGAAGCCGAAGATGGAGAGGACGAGGGCCGCGTCGATGTAGACGGACGAATCCAAGAAGTAGGCGTTGAGGACCAGAAGGGCGACGACGAGGGCGACCACCGCCTCGAGCGCCACGACCCGATCGGGCACGCTCGGCCCCTTGAGGAAGCGGTAGAAGAGGAAGGGGAGGGCCCCGCTCACGACGAGCATCGCATAGCCGAACATCAGGGTCATCGCAGCACCGCCCGCACGTACCGCTGGACTTCCTTGATATCCTCACGGACCTCCTCGAGCTCCCGGGCGTTGATGGTGTGGACAAACATCCGATCCCGGCTCGTGTTGAAGTCGAGGGTCAGGGTGCCCGGGGTCAGGGTGATCGTGTTCGCCATCATGGTCACCTCGAGGTCGCTGAGCCCCTCGATGTCCACGGCCAGGATGCCGGGGTAGACGGGAAGGTCAGGGTGGAGCGCGCGATAGGCGACGTCCAGGTTCCCCAGGATGACGCCCTTCGCGAAGAAGACGAGGTAGCGGAGGTAGGCGGGGACGCGGCGAAGGACCCGGGGGAAGGACTCCCGCAGCTCCGGCTTGAGGATCCGTCGGGTGAGGACGACGGCCAGGGCGGCAAAGAAGAGACCCACGAGGAAGGTGAGGAGGGTCAAGGACCCGGCCAGGAACATCCAGACGATGGCCAGGGCGAGGATCGCGTAGGGATACGTCCTCACGGGGTCGCCTCCTGCAAGACCGCCGGTGGGAGGACCGCCTCGATGTAGACGCTCGGATTCGTGATCTCTCCTGCAATCTGGGTCGTCAGCCCGACCAGGGGCTCCGCGAGCAGACCAAAGACGAGGCACAGGCCCGCCAGGGCGGCGATGGGCGCCAGCTGTCGTCCCCCGACCGTGGACTCCGACCCGCCGGAACCCCGCCCCCAGAAAATGCGCAGCCAGGCGCGAAACGCGTAGACGATGCCGAGGAAGGCGCCGGCCAGGGCGAGAAGGAGGTAGAGGAGGCGGCCCGACTCGATGAGGGCCTGGAAGATGAGGAGCTTGCTCACAAAGCCGTTCACCGGCGGGAGTCCCGCCAGGGCCAGGACGCCGATGAGGAAGGTGAGGGCGAGGATAGGCGCGCCCCGGGCCAGGCCCCCCATGCGATCCAGGCTGCGTTCGTGGGTGACGTGCATGACGCCCCCCGCCGCCAGGAAGAGCATGCTCTTGATCAGGGCGTG
>JBHIDH010000020.1:0-20326 GCA_046759985.1 Thermoplasmata archaeon | reverse complement strand
TACGCCAGCTCCTCGCCGAGGTCCGGAGGGTTCGACTGGCCATTCGGCGAGGCGGGCTGCGCGAGCTCGTGGAACGGCGCCTCGCCAACGACCCGTGGATGACCGCTGTCCTGCGGGAACTGGACCTCCGCCTCTACGCCTGGCAGGAGCTGCACGCCCCCGTCACCGGCGCCTCGTTGAAGGCGTACGCGCCCGCGTCCCTGCACCGCCCCGAGGTCCAGCGGTTTCGTCGAAGGCTCGCGGAGCGCTATCGCCGCCCCCCGTCCGCCCCCGTGCTCCTCCTCCTTCCCTGTTCGGCTCGGAAGCCCTACTCCACGTCCCGATCCCACCGCCTCTTTCGCGCCGCGGTCCGGGCCTGCGGGAACCCCTGGGCCGTGCACGTCGTCGTGGTCACCTCCCCTCTCGGCCTCGTCCCCCTCGAGCTCCAGCTCGCCTACCCGGCCCAGCACTACGACGTCCCCGTCACGGGTGACTGGAGTCGCGACGAGGCCGGGATCCTGGAGGAGGACCTCCCGGTCTACCTGGCCAGGAACCGCTACGATGCGGTGGTCAGCCATCTGGGGGCCGAGGCGGAAATCGTGAACGGCCTCCTTGAGGACGTTCTCGTCACATCCGACGGCGCGCCGCGCTCGGCCGCCTCCCTCGATCGGCTGGGAGCGACCCTGAGAGAGGTCACCGCGGACCTCCCCCGGGTCTCCGCCGGTCAGCGAAAGGCCGAGGAGCTCCGCTCCATAGCCCAGTTCCAGTTCGGTCCCGGAGCCGAGGCGTTGGTCGACGGGTGTGCCACGCGGGGGCGCTACCCGTACTGGCGGCTACGTCGCGGCGGGATCCAGCTGGCCGCCCTGACCGGGGCCCGCGGCATGATGGCCCTCACCTTGGAAGGGGCACGGGTCCTCTCCCGGCTCGACGTGGCGTGGGTGGAGATCGATGACTTCTACCCCGAGGGGAACGTCTTCGCGGTGGGCGTGGACGCGGCACACGAAGACCTGCGCGTCGGGGACGAAGCCGTGGTCCGGCACGGGGGCGAGGTTCGTGCCGTGGGCGTTGCCCGCATGAATCCGGTGGAGATGACCCGAAGCAACCGGGGCGAGGCCGTGCACGTCCGCCACCGCGTGCGGGCACCTGACGCACCAGCCAGCTGAGGGGCCCGGACACTTTCACTTTCACCCACCCCCCCATGCCCGCCTTTTATACTCCCCCTCGGTCGTCGGATCCGAGAGCATGGGCAAAGGCGAACACTACAGCTGGGAAGAGGTCTATCGCGCGTGCGGATGCTCGCCCCGCTATGTCGAAGAGGACGACACGATCATCCCATCCCTAGGGTAGGCAGGGTCGCGGCCTTGCCTATCCAATCCTTTTCGCCGCGTCGGCAAAGCTAAAGCGCGCCAGGCGCTTCGCCGCCACGGCAGGCGTAGTCTAGCCTGGTAGGACCTTGGCCTTCCAAGGGCTCGAGGAAAGCCAATAGCCCGGGTTCGAATCCCGGCGCCTGCACTCCACAGTCGTCTTTGTCTCGGGACGTTGCCATGCCTACGGTGTATCCCACGATTCGAAATCTCTGGGTCCCGGCGAAGGGAACGTTTGCGCCTGTCACCTGGAGAGCACAGAACTGTGTGGGGCACACGTTGTGTTTGACCGTCTCCACGATGTCTACAGAATCTGGCGATCTACTACACGCTGAACTCCGGACCGCGGGAGCTACTTGCAGACCGGATGGCAGGATAGCACGCCGCCTCATCGTTGAAGACGTTCTACAGGGAGCCCCAGTAAGTCTCAAATAGCGAATGGCCTGATACGGCCGCCGGAAGGGATGGGAATGGTGTCCGATGATTCCGAGTCCAGAGGGCTCTCTCGCGCGCACATTCGGAGGCGATTGAAGAGGGCTTCCCGACGCCTGCGAAAGGAGGAGCGCGACCGGGCCCGCGATGCGTTGCGCTCGGCCCTGGAGCTGTTCCCTCCGTCCTTGAAGAAGTACGATCCGGGCAGCCTCGGCCTCGTCCTCCAGGCCGCCGAGTTGGCGGCCTCGCTCGATGGTTCCGTGAAGATTGCCAAGCTCCTCCGGGAGTACCTGAAAGAAGAGCCGGAGGACCCCGAGGCGCACGGAGCCCTGGTCCGTGTCCTGATGGCGGCCCAGAAGGACGAGGAGGCCCTCGGTGTCTGCGAGGAAGCGCTCACCCGGCTCCCCGCGGTCGACTCGCTCTCCCTGCAGAAGGCGGAGGTCCTCCACAGGATGGACCGCGACGACGAAGCTCTGGGCGTCCTCTGGGCCCTCGCTGAAGGCGGCGGGGCCTGGCGCGAGGCACTGGCCGCCATCGAAAATCTGCAGGGCCGGTCCCCTCGTCTCACCGCCGTGCGCGGGAGCCGCCTCGAGGGCGAGGGCGCCACTGGGGCGGCACTGGAGTCCTTCCGGGAAGCTCTGGACGAAGATCCTCGATGCGTGGACGCCCTGGAAGGACGAGCCCGGATCTTCCTGGCGCGGGAAGACGACGACGCCGCCTACGAGGCGGTCCAAGAAGCCCTCACCATCGAGTCCACCCGGGCGCCCATCTGGGAGATGAAGGCGCGGGTGGAGGTGGGGCGCGGAGAGAAGGAAGAGGCCATCCGATCCCTCCAGGTCAGCATCCGCTACGACCCGAACCGGGTCGCCAACGTGACCGTCCTCGGGGCCCTTCTGCACGAGGCGGGGCGGGACGAGGAGGCGGTGGCGTGCTACGAGGGGGCCTCGGACGCAGCCGGGGACGACGCCGCGTACCTCGAAGGGTGGAGAGGGAGCCTGGCCGCCCTGGGCGCCTGGGAGGACTACCGGTCCGTCACCCGCCGTCTCGCCCAAATGGCCCCGGATCGGCCGGAACTCCGGGTCGATGAGGCTTGGAGCTGGTGTGAGACCGGCGCAACGTCGAAGGCCCAGGACCTCCTCGCCGAGGTGCTCGAGGACGCGCCCGACGGGGCGGCCCTCCGCAAGGCCGCGGAACTGTGCCTGCGGATGCAGACATGGGACCTGGCCCGCCGGACGGGCGAGGAGATTCTGCGCCGTCACCCGGACGATCGCGCGGGGCTCCGCTGTCTCGCCCTGGCGCTGGGGGGCTTGGAGCGCGACGCGGAGGCCCTGAAGGCCCTCGCCCGCAGCATCCGCCTCTACGGGGACCTGGAGATGCTTCAGCTCAAGCGGGAAATTCTGCGGCGACAGGGGGACGCCAAGGCCCTGTTCCGGTGCTGCGACGCCATCCTCCGGCTGACCCCGGAGGCCGTGGACGTGTACCTCGAGATGGCCTCCCTGGCCGCGTCGCAGGGGAAGGCACGCCGGGCGTTGCGTGTCTGCGAGCGGGGGCTGAAGGCGGTGCCCGCCAACCAGGATCTCCGATTGCGGAAGGCCGAGCTGTTGCACGCGGAGGGACGTCCGGAGGAGGCCTACCGTGTCTACGATGCGGTTCTCCAGACGGAGGAGGAGAGCGCCCCCGCCTGGAAGGGTCGCGGCCTCGCCCTCTATGCGCTCAAGGACTTCCAGGGGGGCGCCGAGGCGTTTGGGCGGGCCGCCCGGCTCACGGGGGACCCCGAGAGTTGGTACCACCAGGGCCTTTGCTTCCGGGCCACCGAGCAGATGGAGGAGGCCCTGCAGGCCTTCGACCGGGCCTTGGCAGACGGCGGGGAGGGCGTCTGGTGGGTGGTCAGGGGCGGGTGCGCCCAGGCCGTCGGCAAGTTTCGGGAGGCCCTGGATTCCTACGCGCACGCCCTGGAGACCGATCCCCGATTGGACAGGGCGATCCTGGGGAAGGCGGAGTGTCTCCTCGAGCTGGAAGACCCCCGGGAGGCGCTCCGCGTCCTGGAGGGCATCTCCGGGGAGTCCGAGGTGGGCCGTGACCTGCTTCTGGCCAAGATCCGTTGCCTCGAGCGTCTGGAGGAGTTCTCGGAGGCCCTAGAGGTGGCCGTGACCCTGACGGGCCGCGACCCCGGGGAGGCGGAGGGATGGATGCTGCGGGCGCGCTTCGCCCGGGCCCTCGGCCTGGCGACGGAGTGCCGGCTCAGCTGGTCGGAGGCCTCCAAGCTCATGCCCAGGGACCCCACCCCCAAGGTCGAGGAGGCCGCCATGCTTCTCGAGCTGGGGGACGCCGAGGGGGCGTTGCGGCTTAGCGACGAGGCCCTGGCGCTGGACCGGCGGAACGAGGAGGCGGCGGTGTCTCGGGGACGGGCCCTCGCCGCGCTGGGAAACCACGAGGCCGCCCTGCGGGCGTTCGAGGCGGCCCTGGCCCTGCACCCCGGGATGGAGGAGGCCGTCCGGGGCAGGGCCCTGAGTCTCGCCCAAACGGGGCAATTCGAGAAGGCGCTCCAGGGCGCGGAGGAGCTGGAGTCCCGCCGTCCCACGGAGGCCCGTACGTTCCTGTGGAAGGCCCGCATTCTCTCTGTGGCGGGCCGCTGGGAAGAGGCCCTGCAGTCCCTGAATCAAGCCCTCTACTACGGTGGCGGCGACCCCGAGGTCCTGGCGGCCAAGGGACGCGTCCTAGGCGAGCTCGAGCGGGTGGAGGAGGGCATTAAGCTCCTCCAGAGTGCCGTCTCCGAGGACCATCCCAACCCCGTCCTGACCCACGCCCTGGCGGCCCTGTTGATACGGGCGGAACGCCACGGGGAGGCTCTCGAGCACCTCCCCGCCTCCCCCCGGGCGGATCCGCTGGGCCGGGAAGCCTCCCTCCTCCGGGCAGAGGCCCTAGGAGGTCTGGCCCGCTGGGACGAAGCCTGGGACGGCCTGGCCACGGCATCCCGGGGGTGCCCAATCCCCTCGGAGACCTGGGTCCACCTGTCCGCCTTGTACGACGGACAGGGCGACGGCGCGGGGGCCATCGCGTGCTACGACCGGGCCCTCGAGGCGGACGGCCGCAACCCCGAACTCTGGAAGGGAAGGGGCCGCCTCTGTGCCCAACAGGGGCGCTGGCCCAAGGCGCTTGAGTCTTTCCAGTCGGCGGCGGAGTACGCCCCAGAGGATGAGGAGGTCCTGTGCGGCCTGGGACGGGCGTACACGATGGTCGACCTCTTCGACGAGGCCCGCGAGGCGTACGGCCGGGCCCTGGCCATCAACCCCGCGAGCGGCACGGCGGCCCGGGGACGGGAGGAGGTGGAGACCAGTCGACACGCGCGGCGCGTGGAGGGCTTCGCCTACAGGGTCTTACAGTTCGAACTCACCCACGGCCGACCGGCGACGAAGGAGGAAGCCTTCCGCTACTGCGACGTGCCCATGGAACTCCTACCGGACGTCCTGGGCTACGTGAACGAACCCTCGCCCCTGAACATCTTGTCCCTCGAGGAGGCGGAGGTCCGGGACCTGGAGGCGCGATCCCGGGATGTCCTGGTGGGACACGAGGGGGTCGGCCTGCCCCGCCTCGCGGAGGTGCTCCATGACTTCCCGGAGATACCCCCCGCCGAGGCACGGCGGGTGCTCGAGTACATCCAGGGGGTGGTGGAGACGGACCTGCCCCAGGAGGACACCCCGGCGCTGGAGCGTCTCATGAAGCTCGCCATGGACCTTCCGGATCAGGACCGCGAGGCCCTCGTCCTCGCCCGGGAGCTGGGGGTGGGTGCCCACCAGGCGAAGATGGTGGAGTTGGCCCTGCAGCACTTTCAGGAGACGCCCTCCCCGCGGGCCGGGTCGCCCGGGCGAGGCACGCCCGGCGCGGCGTCTCCCACCCGATGCCGGAAGCACGGGACGGAAGGCCTCTATCAGCACCTCTGCGGCCAGTATCTCTGCAGCGCCTGCATCGTGGGCGGGCGGTGTCCCATCTGCCGCCACCCCGTTTCGGCTTCCCTGAGCCAGATGACCCGTCCTCCGGACGACACGGTGCGGGACGGGGAGCGCTACTGAGCCTCGTCCAGCTGGAAGATCCACTTCTCCCGGTCCGGGATGAGCTGGCGGAGAATCTGGACGGCCTCGTCCTCCGAGAGCTTCAGGAAGACGGCTCCCACGTGCTTGCAGAACAGGCCCCCGCCGGCGCGTCGCTCCCAGTCGGGACACGTATGGGCGATGCGCTTGTCCGCGAGGTCGACCCGGACGGGGTACCGCTTCACCTTCCCCCGCAGCACCCCATCGGACCGGTCCACCGCCACCTCGCCGATGGCCAGGGCCCGCTTCAGGCGATCCTCCCCGAGGAAGAAGACCAGCAGGTCTCGGAGGGTCATCTCCTCCAGGTCCTTGTCGAAGGGGTTCACTCGGTCCTCGAAGGAGCGGCCTTCCACCACGCCGAATCGGCGCAAGGCCTGGCCGATGCGCCAGTCGATGTACGCTCGCTCCTGCGCGGTGTACTTCGTCCGGTTCTCCGGCTGATCGAAGTACCGGCGGGCGGCCCGGGCGTGAAAGGGGGTGTGGACCGGGTACTTCCAGTTCTCCGGGTCGGCGTAGTGCCGGGCGTCCTTGGGATATCCCTCGCGCGGCCCGTCCCATCCGTCAGGCTTCCGCTCGGGGACCTTCCCCACGGCCACCCTCGCGTTATGGGCGTGCTCGGATATCTACGTTGAGTCCCCGTGTCCGCGAACCGTTTCCCGCCGGGCGGGATAGAGCCTCAAGTGGAACGAGGCAGGGCCCGGTCTACCCGGAACTAGGCGGTTCCACGAGCCCAAGCTGGGCCAGGAATGTCATGCTGTCGTAGTAGATCCTCATGCTGGAGATCTTGTCGTCTGAAGTCTCGACGACCGCCACGTAGGCGCCCCTCGCCTGCTTCCCGGTGGCCGGGACCGTCTGGTCGGGTCCCATCTGAATGGGCCCCGTGTTCGTCCCCGTCCATTCCCCCTCCTCGGCGAGCGAGTCTCCGCTCACCAAGCGGTTGACCACTCTGATGCTCGCATCCGGGAAGGCCTCCCAGTTCGCCCTAAAGTGTGCCTCGACGGCCTCTCGGCCGTTGATAGGCTCGGGCAGGTTGGCCTCCCAGTAGGTGATGTCTTCGGCAACGTGCTCGCCGATCTTTGTCGCGTCGTGGGCGTTCAAGGCGGCGTTGAACCCCTCCGCTAATTCCTCAATGCTGACCATCTTTCCTCCCTCGGATAGCGGGGCCCATTGGCCCCGGTCCTTCCGAGCCCTTCCCGCTATTAGGGCCATTCCCCCATCGAGGGGGGACGTCTCAGGAAGCGGGGTTCGCCTCCGCGCCGGGTTTACCCTTCGGCCGAACGGAGAATCTCCCGGGCGATCACCAGTCTCTGGATCTCGCTGGTCCCCTCCCCGATCTCCGTCAGCTTCGCGTCCCGAAACATCCGCTCCACGGGGAAGTCCTTGAGGTACCCGTAGCCCCCGTGGATCTGGACGGCTTTCGTGGCGATGCGCATCGCCGCCTCGGAGGCGTAGAGCTTCCCCATGGCCGCCTCCTTCTTGTACGGCAGACCCGCCTCCTTCCGATGGGCCGCCCGGTAGACGAGGAGGCGCGCCGCCTCGAGCTGCGTAGCCATGTCGGCCAGCGTGAACTGGACCGCCTGGAAGTCGAAGATGGGCTGGCCGAAGGCCTCCCGTTCCCCCGCGTACCGAAGTGACGCGTCCAGAGCGCCCTGGGCTAGGCCGACCGCCATGGCCCCGATGCCAATCCGGCCGCCGTCCAGCACGCGGAGGACATCCGGGTACCCGCCATGCAACGTCCCCACCAGGTGATTCTCGGGGACCCGGCAGTCCTCTAGGTCTACCGGGGTGGTGGACGAGGCGCGGACCCCGAGCTTGTCCTCGTCCCGCCCGACGGAGAGGCCGGGCGTGCCCCGGTCCACGGCGAAGGCGCTAACGCCGCGGGCGCCCCGGTCCGGATCCGTGACCGCCATGACGACGAGGACCCCCGCGTGAGCGGCGTTCGTGCAGAGGCTCTTCCCCCCGTTCAGGACCCACTCGTCCCCGTCCTTCACGGCCGTGGTCCGCATGCGGGAGGCGTCGGAGCCCGACATGGGCTCCGTGAGGGCCCACGCGCCCAAGTACTCCCCCGCGGCCAAGGGGGGCAGGTAGCGGGCCTTCTGCTCCTCCGACCCCGCCATGACGAGGTGGCTCGTGCAGAGGCCGTTATGCGCCGCCACGATGAGGGCATGGGCTCCGTCCACCCGGGCGATCTCCTCGATGGCGATGGCGAAGGAGAGGGTGTCGACCCGGTTTCCGCCGTACTCGGGCGGCACCACCAGGCCGAGGAGGCCCAACTTCGCCATTCCGCTGATGGTCTCCTGGGGGAACCGGGAGGCGGCGTCCAGCTCCCGGGCTACGGGCGTCACCTTCTCCTCGCAGAACGCGCGGACCGTCTGTCGGATGAGGTCGTGTTCCTCCGTGAACTCCAGCCTCATCGTCCCACCGATGGGGGCGCGGACCAAGAAGGTTTGGCTGCCTCACTCCGCCAGGCGTCGCTTCCGCCGGTCCCCCAGGGTCGTCAGGACGGCGCGGACCTCCCGGTAGAGTTCGAGGACCGCCTCCTTCTCCTGCTCCACGTACGCGAGGATCTCCCCGTACTCCCCGTTCCGATAATGCGTGCGGATCACGTTCCCCCACTCCCGCTTCGCGGTGAAGGTCGTGAGGCTGGAGCCCTCGAACCGCCCCCGGTTCATGAGGACGAGCACGGAGGCCAGGTCCAGCATGGGCTTCTCGAAGAGGTAGTACTTCACCTCCCCCGGATTCCAGCGGATGAGCTTGTGGCGCTCCGCCCGCTCCACCACGAAGTTGAGGTCGAAGCGAAGGCGGTTCCCCACGGGGACGAAGTCCCATCCCGCCTCCAGGAGCCCCTTCTCCTTGACGATCCGAAGGATCTCCTTCTCCCCCCACTCCCACTCCGCCAGGACGCTGAAGCTACCCTGGGGCTCCCCCGCCTCCAGCTGCTGGAACTGGATGGTGATGATCTTGTCCTGGAGGGGGTCCCTCCCTTCCGTCTCCACGTCGAAGTAGTACTCGGTCACTGGTTGCTCATCAGAGACGCGCTATAAAGAGCCCGGGACTGCAAGCTGTAAGACCCAAGCAATAGGTACTTTCACCCACCCCCTCAGTCACCCGATAGGACCCTCGCCGGTGTGTCTGGCTCGTGAATCCGAGGGAGGAGAGCGTCGCTGATCGCTACACGAAACAGGGCTGAAAGGTGCTGAGAGGCGGTGCCCCCGACTTCCTCCTGCTGAAAGTGGTCAACGGGGAGATCGGTGACGCTAGAGCGGTCGAAGTGAAGAGCTTCGAAGATGAATTGACCTACGAGCAGGCTCTATAGCGAATGATACTGGAGCGGGCTGGATTTGAATACATTGTGGAGTTGGTCGATTGAATTGGCGCCTCCGGATGGAGCTAGAGGAGGTCTATGGCGGGGACGGTCAGGTTCGGTACGAGCCAAGGGAGAAGGTGACACTCAGCCGCACTAGGACGAAGACGATGGTAAAGGATAGCCTTGGCATCGCAGTCCAACTTGGGACAGAGGAAGAGATCAAGGAGAAGAAGCTCGAACCCATTGCCACATTTCGGTTCGACGACGATGGTGCCCCAATGCTGCGTCTTGGGGGTGCACACGGCAAGCTTTGGGGCGCGCTGAAGGCTTCAGCACGGCAGCTCTACAATCTGGGCGACGAGGATTTCAAGCGGGCTTACAAGGCCGCCATGGAGATGATAATCGTCAATCCCACATGGGTTCACTTGGAAGCGGACGATGAGTTCACTGTAGAGGGCATCCCACAGATCCTAAAGGGAAGTGGAGGAGGGATGATCATCCAGCGTTTCGATGTGATTCCGAGAGCAAGAGCCGAGGTTGATCTCAGCTTCCCGGATGCCTTGGAAACAAAAGTCCGCAAGCTGTTCGAACAATTGGAACTAGGTTCTCATCTGAACAAAAGGAGGGCGAGAATAAGGATTGAAGGCATCGAGCCGATAGACTAGACCAGACCTGACCCTTCCCTTCGAGCCTAGGCATTGCTAGCCCAATCTCGCAGCCGGACAGGACCAGCCCTTCCCACCCCGGACCACACCATTCCAAACCAAATCTAAAGTTCGACAGGGGTCCGGAAACACCCTACAGAGCCTTACTGCGCCGGTGAAACAAGGTTTTTATTGGAAGGGCCATCCTCTCGGACCCCGGCCCGCGGGGAATAACATGACGAGGGTAGCGATCGTTGGTATCGGTTACGAAGGTTTTCCCCCGGAGACTCCTCAGTACTCCTGGAAGGAGCTGATGTTTGAGGCTGCCCTCAAGGCCTATGAGGATGCTGGCGTCAATCCTCGGGAAGACGTCGACAGCTTCATCACCTGCGCTGAGGATTATTGGGAAGGCTTCAGCATCTTCGATGAGTTCACCCCTGACCAACTCGGGGCTGTTCTGAGGCCAACCTCTACCGTGAGCGGTGACGCCATCCAGGGCCTTGCCTCCGCCTTCATGCAGATCAAGACCGGTCACTTCGACACCGTGGTCGTCGAGGCCCACAGCAAGGCCTCGGACCTCCTGACCTACGAGGGGATCCTCACCTTCGCCTTCGACCCCATCTTTCACCGCCCCCTGAACGCCCACCCTCACTTTCTGGCCGGCCTGGAGATGGATGCCTTCCTCCAGGATCACGAGAACACGGAGGAGGACTGCGCGGACGTGGTGCGAAAGAACAAGGGGAACGCGCGGCACCATGAATCCGCGAGTTTCGGGGGGAAGGTCACTCGGGAGGAGGTTATGGAGTCCGCGGTCCTCTTCCGCCCCCTCAAGTCCGCGGAAATCAGCCCCCTCGCCGACGGCTCCATCGTCCTCGTGCTGGCCGCGGAGGAGAGGGCGAAGGAACTGACCGACCGGCCCGTGTGGGTCCGAGGAATCGGCTGGTCCTCCGATAGCCCCTGGCTCGAGACGCGATCCCTCCGCGAGGCCCGGTACGCCCGTTGGGCCGCGCAGCAGGCATACCGCATGGCGGGCGTCGAGCGCCCCCGTCGTCGTATGGACGTGGCCGAGGTGGACGACCGGTTTGCGTACAAGGAGCTGCAGCACCTCGAAGCCCTCGGACTCGCGGGCGGGTACCGCGCGGGCCACCTCCTGCAGGAGGGCTTCTTCGAGATATCGGGCGACCTGCCCGTGAACCCGTCAGGCGGCTCCCTCGGCGTGGGCAATCTCCTCGAGGCGAGCGGCCTGTTCCGCGTCCTGGAAGTCGTCCGTCAGCTCCGGGGCCAGGCGGGAGAGCACCAGGTGGACGGGGCAAGCATCGGCGTGGCCCAGTCGTGGCGTGGGATCCCCACCGCCACCGGGGGCGTTGCCGTGTTGGAGGCCTAGGGTGCGGAACGTGGCCGTCATCGGAGCCGGCATGACCCTCTTTCGCCGTCGCCTCCTGGAGACCGGGAAGGAGCTGTGCTTCGAGGCCGCCCACATGGCCCTGGAAGAGGCGGGCCTCGGGCTGGGCGAGGTGGACGCTGTGGTCTCGGGCTCGGCCCCGGATGCCTTTGACGGCGTCCACATGAAGGGGGAGTACCTCCTCGACGGCGCCGGCGGGGTGGGGAAGCCCTACATGCGCGTGTTCACGGGAGGCGGGACGGGGTGCTTCTCCCCCATCGCGGGCTGGTGGCACGTGGCCTCCGGCCTGGCGGACGTGGTCCTCGTGGTGAACGAGGAGAAGATGTCCTCCGTGACGCCCCACCCGCAGTACGCTTTCGCGAACATCTGGGACCCCATCCTCGACCGGCCCCTGAAGCCGAACCTGGTGTGGATCTTCGCCATGGAGATGAACCGATACATGACCGTCCACCGCATCGACAAGGCGGACATCGCCCGGGTCGCCGTGAAGAACAAGCGGAACGCGGTGGACCACCCGGCCGCGCAGCTGGCGGACCCGAACATCACGGTGGACGACGTCCTCAACTCGGAGGTCATGGCCTGGCCCGTCCAGCGCCTCGACATCAGTCCCCCCAGCGACGGGGCCTCCGCTCTCGTGCTGGCCAGCGAGGAGGTGGCGCGCCGGGTCAGCGAGACACCCGTGTGGATCTCGGGCGTGGGGTGGTGTATCGACTCCACCATGTGGACGAATCGGGACCTGTCCTTCCCCGAGTACCTCGCCCGGGCGGCGAAGCAGGCCTACAGGATGGCGAAGATCGAGGACCCGCGGAAGGAGGTGGACGTCGTCGAACCCTACGACCCCTTCGACTACAAGGAGCTCCATCACCTGGAAGGTCTCCTGCTGGCGGACAAGGGGGAGGCCCCGACCCTCACCCGGGAAGGGGTGACCCAGCGAGACGGGGAGCTCCCCACCTGCCCTTCGGGGGGATTGATGGGCGTCGGCAACCCCATCGCGGCCACGATGGGCATCAAGACGGGCGAGATCTACTGGCAGTTGGCGGGGAAGGCGGGTCGGCGTCAAGTCCCCGGGAGCCCCCGGGTGGGGGTCTGCCAGGCCTGGGGGGACCTCATGCAGTTCTCCAGCGTCATGGTCATGAGGGCGTGAGACCGTGGAACGGAAGTGGCCCGGAACCCCGCTGACGGCCGCCGACATCGCGGAGCGCCGCGTGGCCACGGCCGAGTGGCGGCCCGAGGCCAAGTACGCCTGGAGCGCGGGCGAGTCCATCGGTCGGTTCCTGGAGGAGCTCAAGGAGGGCCATCTCGTCGGCCGAAAGTGCGACACCTGCGACAAGGTGTACTTCCCGCCGCGTTCCTTCTGCCAGGAGGACTTCGTGCGGGCGGGGGGCTTCGTGCGGCTCAAGAACACCGGGAAGGTGGAGACCTATTCCATCTCCTACCTGGACACGGACGCCCGTCGCCTGGAGGAGCCCGTCTACGTGGGGGTCATCTCCATCGACGGGGCCTCGGAGGGGATGGGCATCATGCACTTCTTGGGCGAGGTCGAGGAGAAGAAGCTGATCATCGGCATGCGCGTGCGGGCCGTGTGGAAGCCCAAGAAGGAGCGGGAGGGGTCGGTGACGGACATTCGCTACTTCAAGCCGGTCTAGGAGGGGGTGGATGGGCGAGCAGTTCCGGCGCTGGGAGGGGGACATGGAGACCCTCTACGTCTACACGGCTGGCGTCGCCGGGGATCGCTTCTTCCGCGAGATCCGGGACAATGAGCGGCTCATGGGGACGTACTGCCCCGAGTGCGATGTGACCTACCTCCCGCCCCGCCTCTACTGCGAGACCTGCTTCTCGGAGCTCAACGAGTGGGAGGAGATTCCCAACAAGGGGCGCATCGACGCCCTCACGGTGGCCTACGCGGACGAGAAAGGGGAGAAGCTCGCCCGCCCTAAGGTCCTGGCCCTCGTCCGCTTCCCCGGGGCCAAGGGGGGCCTCATCCACACCGTGGATCTCCCCGAGGAGGATGTGGTCCGGGGCATGGAGGTGGAGGTGGTCTACCTCCCGCGCGGCCTGCGGCAGGGCTCCCTCCTGGACATTCTTCACTTCAAAGCCATCTAGACTCTCAAATTGGATAATCTGGCCGCTGGGTTTTAATCGGGCCGAGAGCACGCAGGCATCATGCTGGAGGCCCTCCCCAAGCCCCGCATGAAGATGAAGATCTGCGCCGTCGGGGAGGAGGCGGTCGGGAAGACGAGCCTCATCCGCCGGTACGTCGCCGAGAAGTTCGAGGACGACTACATCCGGACCATCGGCACGCTGATCAGCAAGAAGACCATCGAGGTGGGGGGGGCCGAGGGCGAGCCCGCCGTCGTGGATGCGGTCATCTGGGACATCATGGGCCGGAAGGGGTTCATGGACCTCCTCCGGGACGCGTACTTCTACCGGGCGAACGGGGTCTTCGCCGTCCTCGACACGACGCGGAAGGCCACCCTGGAGGCCCTCAACGGCTGGCTCGAGGGAGTCTCCAACACCGTAGGGTCGCTACCCATTGTGATTCTCGCCAACAAGGAGGACCTCAAGGGGGAGGCCGCTGTCACGAAGAAGGACGTGAAGGCCCTCGCCAGGACGTGGAACGCCCCCCACTACTACACCAGCGCCAAGACGGGGACGAACGTCGGCGAAGCCTTCGAGGCCCTAATCAGGGCGGCCCACGAGCGGGGAACCTCCGCCCGGAATCGGCCCAAGGACAAGACGCCAGCATCCGCGGCCGAATACATCGGAAGATAAAAATAGACTCGGACCCTAGAAGCGCTGTCCGGGTTGTCATGGTCGATTCTCGTAGCCGAAGGGATATCGAAGCGGCCCGTAAGGCATGGGAGGAAGAGGTCCTCGCCGTGTCGCTCCGCTCCCGGCCGGAACGGGAGGAGCGCTTTCTCACGACGTCGAGCGAGGAGGTGGGCCGGCTCTACACCCCTCTGGACATCCCGGAGTTGGATCCTCTGAAGGACCTCGGCTTCCCCGGGGAGTACCCTTTCACCCGGGGCATCCATCCCACCATGTACCGCGGACGCCTCTGGACCATGCGACAGTTCGCGGGGCACGGGGACGCCGAGGACACGAACGCCCGGTACCGGTACCTGCTGGACCACGGGGAGACGGGGCTGAGCGTGGCCGTCGACATGCCCACCCTCTACGGCCTGGACACCGATGACCGGGAGGCACAGGGGGAGTTTGGCATCTGTGGGGTGGCCCTGTCCTCCGTCCGGGACATGGAGGTCCTCTTCGACGGAATCCCGGTGGACCAAGTCAGCACCTCCATGACCATCAACGGGCCCGCGGCGGTGCTGTGGGCCATGTATATCGCCATGGCGGAGGGCCGAGGGATCGCCCCCGCCGCGCTCCGCGGGACCCTCCAGAACGACATTCTGAAGGAGTACCAGGCCCAGAAAGAGTGGCTTTTCCCCCCCGAACCCCACATGCGCCTCGTGGTGGACACCATCGAGTACGGGGCCCGTGAGCTGCCGCAGTGGAACCCCGTCAGCATCAGCGGCTACCACATCCGGGAGGCGGGGTCCACGGCGATCCAGGAGCTGGCCTTCACCCTCTCCAACGGCTTCGAGTACGTGAAGTGGAGCCTGGAGCGGGGGATGGACGTGGACGCCTTCGCTCCGCGCCTCTCCTTCTTCTTCAACGCCCACAACGACCTCTTCGAGGAGATCGCTAAGTACCGGGCCGCCCGCCGCATCTGGGCCCGGGAGATGCGGGACCGGTTCGGGGCCAAGAAGCCCCGATCCTGGTGGATGCGCTTCCACACCCAGACCGCGGGGGTCTCCCTCACGGCCCAGCAGCCGGAGATCAACATTGTGCGGGTGGCCATCCAGGCGTTGGCCGCCGTCCTGGGCGGGACCCAGTCCCTCCACACGAATTCGATGGACGAGGCGTGGGCCGTCCCTACGGAGCGGGCCGTCCGCATCGCCCTCCGGACCCAGCAGATTCTGGCCCACGAAAGCGGGGTGGTGAACACCGCGGACCCCCTGGGGGGCTCGTACTACGTGGAGTGGATGACCGACCACATGGAGGAGGAGGCCTACCGCTACTTCGACCGAATCGAGGAGATCGGCGGCGTCATCCCCGCCATCAAACGGGGCTTCCACCAACGCGAGATCGCCCGGGCCGCGTACCGGTACCAGCGGGAGATTGAGAAGGGCGACCGCACGATTGTCGGTGTCAACGCCTACACCACGGAGGAGCCGGAGGTGTTCGAGTACCTTCACATCGACCGGGAGGCGGAGAAGCGGCAGCTTCGCCGGCTGGAACGCCTCCGGGCGGAGCGGGACCCGGCACGGGTCAAGAAGTCCCTCGCGGCCCTCCGGAAGGGGGCGGAGGGGGACGCCAACCTCATGCCTCTCCTCCTCACGTGCGTGAAGGCGGGGGTCACCCTGGGGGAGGCCGTCTCTACGCTCAAGGAGGTCTTCGGGGTCTACGAAGAGCCCCTGATCTATTAGGTGAGGCCATGCGAAAACTCCGCGTGCTGGTGGCGAAGCCGGGGCTGGACGGCCACGACCGGGGGGCGAAGGTCATCGCCCGGGGCCTCCGGGACGCCGGGATGGAGGTGATCTACACGGGGCTTCACCAGACCCCCGAGGACATCGTGGAGGCTGCCGTGCAGGAGGACGTGGACGCCGTGGGCCTGAGCTCCCTCTCGGGTGCCCACATGACCCTCTTCCCTCGGGTCGCCGAGCTCCTCCGGGAGCGGGGCATGGAGAACGTCCTGGTCATCGGGGGCGGCATCATCCCGCCCGAAGACGTGCCGAAGCTCAAGGAGGCGGGGATCGCCGAGATCTTCGGCCCCGGCACCTCCCTGAAGCAGGTCGTCGCCTTCATCAAGGCGAACGCGGGGAAGTAGCCGTATGTCCCTGGTCGAGGCCCTCCTCGCGGGGGACAAGCGGGCCGCCGCGAAACTCATCTCCCTAATCGAGGACGGGGACGAAGAGGCGACGGAGGTCATCCGGGCCATCTACCAGCAGACTGGCCGGGCCCAGACCGTGGCCGTCAGCGGCCCGCCGGGTTCGGGGAAGAGCACCCTCATCTACCGCCTGGCGCAGGCCTTTCGCCGCCGCGGGAAGACGGTCGGGATCATCGCGGTGGATCCGACCTCCCCCCTCACCGGCGGGGCCCTCCTCGGGGATCGGGTCCGGATGGGGGAGCTGACCGCGGACGAGGGCGTCTTCATCCGGTCTATGGGAACGCGGGGACGGTTGGGGGGTGTGTCGGCGGCGACCTCGGACGCCATCAACGTCCTGGATGCCTTCGGGAGCGATCTCATCTTCGTGGAGACGGCGGGGGTGGGCCAGACCGACGTGGACGTGGCCGCCCTCACCCACACCCTGGTGGTCCTCCTGATTCCGGGCACGGGGGATGACGTGCAGGCCTTCAAGGCAGGCCTCTTCGAGGTGGCGGACCTGTTCGTGGTAAACAAGGCCGATCGGGGCGACGCGGAGGCCGTGGTGGCGGACCTCGAGGTCATGTTGGGGATGGGGGAGGAGGCTGCGTGGGTGCCCCCGATCCTCCTCGCCTCCGCCCTCCGGGACGATGGCATCGGGGCCGTCGCCGACGGGATCGAGGCACATTTCGCCTACCTGGACGATTCCCGACACCTCGAGGCGAAGCGGCGAACACGAGTCGAGCGGGAAATCCTGGCTGCCCTCTCCGAGGCCATCCAGGCCCGCGGCCTGGCCGTCCAGTCGGGCCGGGCCTTCTCGGAGTGGGTCGAACGGGTGCTGCGCAAGGAGGTGAGTCCCCGGGAGGCGGCCCGGGGCCTCCTCGAGGTTCTCGGTCCCGAAGGCTGACGCGGCGGAGCCCCTGAGGACCCAGGAGGGCCGCGAGGCGCGTGTCGGCGGGAACGCCCCCTTGGCAGGGCCAACCCTTAAGCTGAGCTGGAACCATGACTAGACGCCGGGAGGACACTATCCTGGGACGGTTCTGATGGGCTACGAAATCCTGTTTCTCTTGGCTCTCGCGATTGCCCTCGGGTTCAAGCATGCCTACGATCCCGACCATGTCGTGGCGGTCTCCAACCTCATTGCCCGCAGCGACAGTCTGAAGAAGACGAGCCTGCTGAGCGCGAGCTGGGCCCTCGGTCATATGGTGACCGCCGCCGCCGTCACCCTCGTCCTCTTCACCTTCCGAGAGTTCTTCCTCGCTCAGATCCTCCCGTCGCTGGAGATTCTCGTCGTGGTCATGCTGATCCTCCTGGGTACCCTCGCCCTCCTGTGGGAGTTCAACGTCCTTCACGTGCACGAGCACTGGCACGGCCTCTTCCGCCACCGTCACGTGCACCACCACGTCGGGAAGCACGGGGCTCACGGGGCCATGTTCTCCATCGGCGTGATGCATGGGGTGGCGAGCAACGACGAGCTCCTCCTTCTCCTGGTGGTCGCCCTGGGCGTGACGTCCCTGGGGGGTCTCCTGGCGAGTGTTGCCGCCTTCAGTATGGGCGTGGTTCTCGGGATGATTCTCTTCGGGGTGGGCATGAGCTACCCCCTCCTACGATGGCGGAAGGAGCGTGTTCGTCGGGCGGTTACGGTTACCGCGGCGGTTCTTAGCCTGGTCTATGCCGTCCTGCTCCTCCTGGGCTTGGGCCTGCCCAATCCCCTCCCGTCTCCCATCTGACCAGGCCGCGTCGGAGGGATTCCGCACGTCCAGGTTTCATCCTCCCTCAGGCTCGCGGTACCCGATCACGTCATCCCTGTGAGAGCAGCTCTCGCAGACGGGCGTACCCTCCTCCTTGAAGAACAAGGGGATTCGGACCACCATCGAGTCTTCGAGCTTCCGGAAAGTCGTTCGGTCGCGAGAGAGGTAGTGGATGCGTCCATCCGGTCTCTGAAAGCGAAAGGAACGGCCGGCCTTCGGCGGCTGCTTCCCCACGGCGAGAAAGACCTTCCACTCAGCCTCCTTCTCGCAGAACGCGCATTGCACGAGCCCTACGACGAGCAGACCAGTCATACCTCTTTCGGGCACAGATCGGACCCCACAACCGTCGAGGGGATGGATGTCGAGGATACGTGGTGCGGGGCGTCCGCAGAGAGCTCGACGAAGCTAGGGCTTCACGAAGCGACAATTTTCCAGGCGAAGACGGACGGAGCGAGGAGGAGGGAGGTGGCCAGGAGCAAGATGGCGCTTTTCGTTCGCCCGCGCATTGTGATTCCCCTCGCCGGAGTCAAGACACACCCTGTCACGGCTCAAGTGCTGTGCCCCCCGCCGGCATGCGTCTCGGTGCTCTCCCTGGGATAGCGGACGCGGAGGGGTGCGCCGGACCCGATACGGGGAAGCGTTCGTCGTTCCGGTATCCAGGCGTGAATCCGTCTCCATCTGAAAACGCATTTGTTCGGGGGATTGGGAGAGTTCTTGACGTTGCGATAACCCTTCCGGGTCACTCCGTTGCATACGGGCGATCCGAAGGAGGGCACGCCTCCCTACCGGCGCAGGGCGTCGGATTCCTTCTCCAGGCGGAGGACATAGCCTCCGGGGAAGACGAGCACCCATTCGTCGGCGTCTAGTCGGCATGGCTCCCAGAGAGGGAGCCTCAGGCTACGCCCCTCCTCGACTTCGGGAGAGGCGTGCCCTTCTCCGTTCCCGGAACTAGCCGTAGGCTCCGGATGGTATGCCATCGCACCCCACTCCGCCCCGTCGCCTCACCCCGGACCCAGGCGGACGTGTACCGAAGATATGAATTCTAGCATTTCTAGTTATCGTTTCCGGCCGAATTCCCCGGCTTCCGAAAAACCCCTTGATGGCTTTTCGTAGGGCGTGCCAGCTTGTCGCCTGTTATCCTTCCAGGCCGTGCGAGGGGGTGTGCTTCGCCGGCTGCGAGCGGTTCCACGCACGTTGTTCTCCAGAGCCCGGCCCGTGGTGTCATTCGGGGAGGGAATT
The DNA here is from genome assembly GCA_046759985.1 of Thermoplasmata archaeon. Lineage (GTDB taxonomy): Archaea > Thermoplasmatota > Thermoplasmata > RBG-16-68-12 > JAJISG01 > JAJISK01. The sequence goes on along the minus strand of JBHIDH010000020.1, from coordinate 1,193 downwards.
CCCCTTCATGGCCGCACACTAACCAGACGGGAAGAGCCCGCGCCATGGCACCCACAACCCCAATGGCGGCTGTGGGCCCCATATCCGCGGAGGGAGTTGAATATGTCCGGATCCATGAGAATCCACCGAAGGATGGGGTCAGCCTCGGCGAGGTTGATCGGCCCGCCTATCTGCACGGGCGCAACCCCCACGTCGTGGTGAACCCCTGAATGGACGGACGACCCCACCTGGGCGGGTGGACCCCGGATCTGCCGCTTAAGACTTCGTGATTGTTATCATGTTAAGGATGATAAAAAGGAAAGTCGGATGAGCGGACGCGGAGGGGTGCGCCACTTCCAATTGCCGGATGACGTCCGTTACGCCTCCCTCCTCTCAAGAAAGCCTTATCGGGAACGTGACCTGTGTGAGGTGGAGGAGGGCGACAACGCGGAGCTCGAACCCTGGGGGAGAGAACCTCCGCATCGCGCCTGGAAGGAGATGAGGATATGAAGCGGATGGCCTCGTGTCGAAACTTGACATCCTCCGCAGGAGGCGTTAACCTCCCGGGGGCTTCAGGGCTTCGAGAGGCGCGATTCCGGGCCCCTGCCCAAATATGTGAACAACATTATCGGCGCGGACGACAAGGTTTACCATGACAAAAGAACGACCCGGGATACTGTGCGATGCGTGCGGGAATAAGGTCGCCCATCTCTACCTCACGGAGAAGGGCGGAGAGACGATTCTGGTGTGCTCGGCATGCAAGGCGAAAGGAGACTGAGATGGTCCGGAAACCCTGAAAGTTGCGAAAACTTGTCCAATCATGTAAGAAGTTTGGTCGCGGGTCTTCCAACTTTGGCCCGATCGGCGGGAGACCGAGGGAATGATAGGGAGGAGGGTATGGGTTGTCATCCTCGTTGTTGCGGTGGTCGTGGTCGCCGCAGCCGGTGTTTACATCGGAATCACGCTTCCGCCGCGTACGTCCACCTCTCCACCCTCCTTGCCGCCGGAGCCCTCGGATTGTCCCAGATCGAATGGCCTCTGTATCGAGCGCGAGGTGACCCGAGTCATCGATGGGGATACTCTGGACGTGGAGGGCGGTCTCCGAATCCGGCTCGTGCTCGTGGACGCGCCGGAACCGAGCGAATCCGGCGGTCCTGCGGCCCGGGACTTTCTCACGGACCTCTGCCTGGGCTCCCTCGCCCTCATTGACGAGG
>JBHIDH010000019.1:0-21281 GCA_046759985.1 Thermoplasmata archaeon | reverse complement strand
CCGTGACGCTGAAGGTCTTGGAGAGGCCGCTGATGGTGACCGTGCGCTCCCACATGTCCCCCAGGGTGGCGAGGCTCACGTGGCGATGGTCGTCGTAGACGATGTGCTCGTAGATCTCGTCGGTGACGCACACGACCTCGTGGTCCGTGCACAGGTCGGCGACGAGTCGGAGGTCCTCCCCATCGAAGACCCGGCCCGTGGGGTTGTTGGGCGTGTTGAGGATGATCGCCTTCGTCTCCCGCCGGAAGGCCCCCTTGAGGGCCTCCTCGTCCAGCCGGTAGGAGGGCCACTCCATGGGAACGAGGACGAGGCGGGCGCCCGATACGATGGCGTCGGGCCCGTAGTTCTCGTAGAAGGGCTCCGGGACCACGACCTGCTCCCCCGGGTTGATGAGGGAGAGCATGGCGACCATCATGGCCTCCGTGGCCCCGCAGGTGACGACGATATGCGCGTCGGGGTCGACCGCCAGCCCCCGAAATCGGAGGACGCTCTCCGCCACCGCCCGGCGGAACTCCTCCGCCCCCCACGTGGTCGCGTACTGGTTGTACCCCTCCCTTAGGGCCCGCTGGGCCGCCGTGAGGATCTCGCGCGGGGGGTCGAAGTCGGGGAACCCCTGCGAGAGGTTGATGGCGCCGTGGCGGTTCGCCAGACGCGTCATCTCCCGGATGACCGATTCGGGAAAGTGCTGGACCCGCTCGGAGACCCGCCTGTCGGCGATGGCGAAGGCGTGCGCTCCTTCCCCCCGTGGCGGGGCTCCCATGTTCGGGAGACGAGGGGGACGGGCGATAAATAGCTGCTTCCGGGGAGGGCCGTCCACACCTGTGCCCGTAGCTATATTTATCGCGGCGAGGTTGGCACGGGGGGCCATGACGGAGTGGACGGAGAAGCAGCGCAAGATCCTCGGTCGGGTCCGGACGCTTCGGGTGGCGACCATCTCCCCGCAAGGGGATCCCTTCAGCGCGCCCGTCCCCTTCTACTTCGACGGGGGCACCCTCTACTTCGCCTCCCCCGCGGAGTCGGAGCAGATGGCGAACCTGCGCGCCAATCGCCGCGTCGCCCTCCTCGCGGACACCTCCGAAGACGGGGTCCTGCAGGGCTTCGTCGTGCAGGGGCTGGCCCAGAGGGTGCGCAGCGACCGAGAGTCCCAGGCCGTCCGGGAGGCGATGGCGGCGAAGTACACCGACTCGCCCGGAGGGGAGGGCGAGGGAACCCTGATCAAGATTGCGCCAGTCCGTATCCTGGACCTCGGAGCGTCGCCTCTTTGAGGGGCGGCGCGGCGATGCGTTAAGTAGCGGGGAGAGTGTTAGCCCGCAACGAGCCCTCGGATTCGGAGGGACCGGACTCGGAGGAGGCATCGATGACGACCGTGGCCGCGATCATCCTGAAGAGCTTTCACGAGACAAAGCCCAAGCTGGCATCGGTCCTGAACGTGGGGGAGCAACGTGCCCTCACCAAAGCCATGTTCGAGGACGTCCTCAACGCGACCCAGGGTTGCCCCGAGCTCAGCCAGATCGCCGTGATCAGCCCGGAAGACGAGGTCCTGGAGCGGGCCCAACAGCGGGGCCTCGTCCCCATCGAGGAGGCCGACCCCCGCGACATGGACAGCGCCTTCCGGATGGGCGTGCAGTTCGCCCAGGAACGGGGAGGGGACACCCTGGTATCCCTGCCGAGCGACCTTCCCCTCCTCACCTCGAACGACCTGAGCTACCTGTTGGGGCGCCTCCCGAAGGGACCCACCGTCTTGGTGGTCCCCTCCACCATAGGCCCCGGGACCTCTATCCTGGTCACCTCCCCCCCGGACGCCATCGAACCCCGCTTTGAGGGGGACGACCACCTGACCCACCTGGAGGAGGCCATGCGGCAGGACGTCCCCGCCGAGGTGGTGGACCTACTCCAGGGCGGGTTGGACGTCGACACGCCGAAGGACCTGGCCCGCCTCTTCTTGGTGGAACGACCCAGCAAGACGCGGGAGCTTCTCGAGGATATGGAGGTCCTCGACCGTTTTCGGCCCTTCTTCTGAGGCTCAGAGCTCCACGTCGATGGCGAGCTTCTCGGTGAGCTCCTTGTAGCGGTTCCGAATCGTGACCTCCGTCACGCCGGCGACATCCGCCACCTCTCGCTGCGTCCGCCGTTCGTTGCCCAGGATGGAGGCGATGTAAATCGCGGCCGCCGCCACCCCCGTGGGTCCCCGGCCGGAGGTGAGCTCCTTCTCCGTGGCCTCCTTCAGGATGTCCATCGCCTTGGACTGGACCTCACCGGATAGCTTGAGCTCACTGCAGAAGCGGGACACGTAGTCCTGGGGTCGGGTGGGCATGAGCCGGAGCTTGAGCTCCCGGGTCATGAAGCGGTACGTCCGGCCAATCTCCTTCCGCGTGACCCGCGAGGCGTTGGCGATCTCGTCCAGGGTCCGGGGCACGCCGTTCTGTCGACAGGCGGCGTAGAGGGAGGCCGCCACTACCCCCTCGATGGATCGGCCGCGGATCAGGTTCTTGTTCACGGCCTTGCGGTAGATCATGGCCGCCGTCTCCCGGACATTGCGGGGAAGGCCCATCCCGCTCGCCATGCGGTCGAGCTCGCTGAGGGCGTAGGCGAGGTTCCGCTCGGTGGCGTTGCTGACCCGGATCCGGCGCTGCCACTTCCGTAGGCGGTAGAGCTGGGCCCGGTTCTTCGTCGGAATCGACTTCCCGTAGGAGTCCTTGTTCTTCCAGCCGATGGTGGTGGAGAGGCCCTTGTCGTGAATCGTGTAGGTCATGGGGGCGCCGGTGCGCGCGCGCTTCTCGCCCTGCTCGAGGTCGAAGGCGCGCCACTCGGGACCCTGGTCGATCATCCCCTCGTCAATCACCAGGCCGCACTCCTGACAGACCAGCTCGCCACGGGTCTCGTCGTAGGCCAGGTTCGTGCTTCCACATTCTGGGCAGTGAAGGTGCTCCTCAACCTGTTCCACGCTTCTTCGCTTCATGTCGAATCCTCAACGTAAACCTCCGACCCCAGGAAGCTGAGTTTGGGCTCCTTGGTCGGCTTCACCGCCACGTAGGGCGCCCGGACGGGACCGAAGACGCGAACCACCCGGCCGAGGGACCGCTTCCGGCGATCGAAGACCCCGACATCAGGGGCCGGGGCGAAGGTCGCCCGGACCAAGAGGTCGCCTCGGTAGGAGAAGTCTTTAATGGTGCCCAGTCTCTTCATGAGTGCCTCCGGTGGGGGAGATGGGCGAGCATCGCCGGTCTAGCTACTTAATCCTTTCGCAACGTTTTACTTATCTGAACATAAGGCATGAGAATCTTTCGGCCGTTTCCCCCCGTTGGTCCTTGATCCCCTTCTTCGACCCCCCGATTCGCCCCCTTCCCGCCGGAGGGATGGCCGCATGAAGGTCGCCCTGGGGGGAACCTTCGACCCGATCCACGACGGGCACGCCGTGCTGCTCGGGAAGGCCTTCGAGGTGGCCGAGGAGGTCCTCATCGGTCTCGCCTCGGACACCATGACGGCCCCGAAGGAGGGGGGAATCGCCCCCTTCGAGGAGCGAAAGCGGAAGCTGGAGGCCTACCTGAGGGACCGCGGTTGGACGCACTACCGGATCGAGGAGATCCACCAGCGGTTCGGGCCTGCGGATCGCATCGAGGATTTGCAGGGCATCGTGGTGTCCCCCGAGACGGAGGAGACGGCCTACGACCTGAACGAGGTCCGAAAGAAGAGGGGGCTTGCCCCCCTGGAAATCTTGAAGGTGGCGTACCTGCCCGCGGAGGATGGCTTGCCCATCTCCTCCACGCGCATCCGAAAGGGCGAGATGGACGGCGCGGGGAAGCTCCTGAGAACCGTGCGAGTGCGGGTGGGGACGACGAACCCCGCGAAGATCGAGGCCGTGGAGCGCGTCCTGGGTCGGATCTTCGACCGCCTGGAGGTTCAGGACCGGGCCGTGGCCTCGGGGGTTCCGTCCCAACCCCGGGGAGCCGAGGCCCTGCGAGGGGCCGTCGCCCGCGCCCGGGCGGCGCGCGGGGAGGCGGACCTCGGGATCGGCATCGAGGCCGGGCTCGTCCCGCAGGAGGAGACCGACGTCCTCATCGATGTCCAGTTCTGCGCGGTGGTGGACCGGGCCGACCGCCTCACCCTGGGGACGGGGCCGGGCTTCCAGCATCCTCCGGTCGTCCTCGAGGCGGTCGAAGCTGGCCGGAGTGTGGGGGAGGCGCTGGAGGCCCTCACGGGGATTACGGACATCGGCCGGCAGGAGGGGGCCATCGGCTTCCTCACGGAGGCTCGGCTCACGCGGCGGGAGCTCACGGAGTCGGCGGTTCTCATGGCGATGGTTCCCCGCCTGCGGCGGGACATCTACCTTCCTCGCTCCTGACCCGCGTTCTTTAACATCCCGGGAGTTGTTCCTCGGGCGAGGCGCATGACGGCCAAGGTCGCCATCAACGGGTACGGCACGGTGGGAAAGCGTCTGGCGGACGCCGTGGCCGTCCAGGAGGACATGGAGGTCGTGGGGGTCACGAAGACCCGCCCCACCTTCGAGGCCCGCATGGCGGTCTCCCGCGGCTACCCCCTCTACACGGCCTCGCGGAAGCACCTCGCCGCCTTCCGCAAGGCGGGCCTGAAGACCGAGGGGACGCTGGAAGACCTGCTCGGCGACGCGGACCTGGTCCTGGACGGCACCCCCAAGGGAAGCGGGTACAAGCCCGTCTACGAGAAGGCGGGGGTCAAGGCCGTCTGGCAGGGGGGAGAGAAGCATGCCCTCAGCGGGCTGTCCTTCAACGCCTACGCCAACTACGAGGCGGCCCTGGGCGCGGACCGGCTCCGCGTGCCCTCGTGCAACACAACCGGCCTCATTCGGACCTTGTACCCGCTGCAAACGCGGTTCGGGGTGGAGGACGTCACGGCCGTCATGGTCCGCCGAGCCGCCGACCCCTGGGACACGAAGCGGGGCCCCATCAACGCCATCGTGCCGGAACTGCACGTGCCCTCCCATCACGGCCCCGACGTTCAGACCGTCCTCGCGACACTGCCGATCCAGACCCTCGCCGTGAAGGTCCCCACCACCATGATGCACCTGCACGCGGTAACGGTGGACATGACGGAGGAGGTGACGACGGAGGAGGTCCTGGAGGTCTGGCGGGATACCCCCCGCATCCGCTTCGTGCGGGCGGCCGAGGGCATCACCTCCACGGCCCAGATCATCGAGCTCGCCCGGGACCTGCAGCGGTCGCGGTCGGACCTTTACGAAATCGCGGTGTGGGAGGACGGGGTCCACGTGCAGGGCCACACGCTCTACTATTTCCAGGCTGTCCACCAGGAAGCCGATGTGGTGCCGGAGAACGTCGATGCGATTCGGGCCATGCTCGAGCTGGAGTCCGAGAAAAAGCGAAGCATCAGGAAGACGGACCTGGCCCTCGGGATCCCGACTGCCTTCTAATCGTCTTGGACGCCCGCCGCAGGACCCCCATGAGAGCGTGAAACTCCCACTTCGTCGGTAGGGCCCGGCCTAGGAGCCGCCGAAACAGGACCTCCGTGCGCCGACGCTTGTGTTGCGGATACTGGGTGGTCGAGAGAAGCTCCCGAAGGGCCCCCACAAGCATCTCCTTCTCGAAGCCGGAAGCCAACGGCCTTGGCGATTCGGAGCCGGAGGCCCGTGAACGGTAGAGCTCGTAGAAGAGAACAGCGGCGGCGTGGGACACATTCATGACGGGATAGGCGGGACTGCAGGGGATGTTCACCACGAGGTCGAGCCGCCCGAGCTCATCGTTGCCGAGACCCTGATCCTCCCGGCCGAAGACGAGAGAGACCCGGCCCTCGACCCGCGAAAGTCTCGAACCGAGCTCCCGAGGAGACAAGGCGTGCCGGTGAAACGATTCTGCGCTGCGTGTCACAATCCCGGTGGTGCCAACCGAAAGATCCGAGCCCTGGAGCGCCTCCTTCAGCGTCGAAACCGTCCCGGCTCCCTCGACGATGTGACGCCCGTGCTTCGCCCTCCGGTAGGCGTCCTCCCCTGGGGGTTGGGCTCCCACGAGGACAAGATCGTCGAGATCGAAGTTGGCCATGGATCGGGCGATTGCGCCCACGTTGCCGTCGACCTTCGGGTTGACGAGCAGGACCTGGAACTGGGACATCCCTAGGTTCATCCCCCCGCGGGGTAATCACCCTTCCCATGCGGTGGGCCACCGGGGTGGCCCCCGTCGCCAACGGCTTTCACGGACCGCGGAGACAGATGGGTATGCACCGTCGAGGGGACCTCATCCACGGCCTGACCAGGGAGCACCCTATCGCGGGCCGACCTCGAGCGGGCTCGGGATGGGGGAAGCCCCTGGTTCGCGCCCGCGCCTCCCGAGAACCTCGTCCTGGTAGATGTGCATTCCACGATACACGCCCGAGGGACGACGTTGCGAGAAGCTGTGAGAACGGGCGATGGATAGCCTCCTTCCCAACCCAACGGCGCGGGGGACCGGGCAGGCCGACCGCACCGCCTTTCGTGCACCCCATGATTCCGCATTCCACGTGAGGTATCCTCGAGATTCGCCGCGAATCGGACACCTGAAACTTGGCGTTTCGCCCTCGGCATTCCCCACTCCGCCCCGGTGGAAAGATTTAAGCAACCGAGTGCGTGCTCGGCCCGTGATTGAGGCCGACGGGTTGGTCAAATCGTTTGGATTCAGGAAGACCATCCGGGCCATCGATCACGTCTCTTTCTCCGCAAAGAAAGGGACAAGGTTGGGTTTCTTGGGCACCAAGGGTTCGGGAAAGACAACCCTTCTCCGGATCCTCAGCACGACCCTACGGCCCGACGAAGGGACCCTTCGCCTTGGCGACCTCGATGGCATCAGAAAGCCGGCGGCCGCACGGAGGCACCTCGGATACATGCCTGAGGGCATGGACCTCTCAGGGTGGGGGACAGGGAAACAGTACCTTCGGTTCTGGGGCATGGTGAGCGGAATCGCCGGCGGGGCGAGGAATGCCGCCATCGAGCGGGTCGTGGAGTACCTGGAGGTCGGGGACCACGTAACGGAGGACCTTACGGAACTCACCGTCGAGATGCTAAGGAGGATTACCCTGGCACAGGCACTGCTCACCGATCCGGAAGTCCTCATCCTTGACGAACCCATGACCGGCCTGAGCGGGTTCGAGCGAGGGTTCATCGGGGGGAAGCTCGAGGAATTGGCGAAGGAGGGCAAGACCATTGTCCTGAGTTCGCATCTTCTGGAAGACATTCGAGCATCGTCCGACCGGGTGGCCATCATGTCCGAAGGCCGCCTCACAGAGGTTCTTGGGATCGGCGACCTGCTGAGGAAGATCGGCGAAGGGAAGGACGCCCGCATCTTCGTGGACAGCGACCCGCTGCCGTCCAAGGCCATCCAATCGCTCAAGGGCTTGAAGGGCGTGGTCGATGTTCGCTCCGCGGCGACGGCCACCGTGGTGTACGTCAGGCCGGGCGAGGTAGGTCCTGACTCGATCCGAGATGTCCTGGCCTCTCAAGGCATAGAAGTCCGGGGAATCCGGGAGGCGAAGCTCAAGCTCGGCGATGTCTTCAGCTCGATCCACCCTTAGGTCGGCTTGGATGCTCCAAAGAATCCTCCCTCCAATGGCGGCCTTCCTCATCAGGGATTTCCTGGGCGCCCTCGCCAGTCGCCGCCTCCTTGCCATCTCCGTCATCCTGGCAACGCTGGTCGTGGTCACTGGGGTAGCGTTGGCCCTGGTCTTCCTGGGCATTCCGACCCCTGACGACGGGCCCCCTGAGGGGATTCCGGACCCTCTCGAAGTTTGGCACAGCGGGGGGGACGGGATCCTCACATCGATCGGCTTTGGCCTCATCCCCCTGTTACTCCCCGCGCTGCCGATAGCCCTCGTCAGCGTCAGCGTGGCCCGAGACCGCTCCAGCCGCCTCTCCGAACTGGCCCTCTCCAAGCCCGTTCCCCCGTGGGGGCCGGCGGTGGGTAAGTTCATCGGTCTCACAGCGGCGGCTTCCATTCCGACGATTGCCCTCAGCCTAGGGAGCGCCGTTGCCATCCAAGTGGTCGTGGGGACGCCCCTGAATTCCGAGCTTGTGACAGCCTTCGTCGTCGCGAACTTGCTGCTAACCGCCCTCTACCTCGCTCTTGCCCTCCTGCTTACCACCATGTTCACGCCGCGAACGGTGACCTCCCTCCTAATCCTCATCTGGCTGGGATTCAACGCAATCCGACAGACCGCCTTCATCCTGTCCGCCCGCCTGGCAACGATTCTGGGTGCTGAGGAGGCCCTGACCTTTACGACAGGGGTGACCGACCTCGTGAGCTTCACCGGTCTCTATCAGGGCGTCTTGGCGTCCGCCGTCCCCCCCGCCCTGGTATTCATCATCTCTCCCGAGGCCTCGCTGCCGCTCGCGCAGTTCGCATCAGCGGCCATGCCTTGGGCGAGCCTCGCGTGGCTCGTAGGCCTGGTGTTTGCCTACGCCTGGTTGAACCGACGCGTACCCACGAACTGACGCCAGGAACCGCTATGGTCAAGATCGAGGCACTGGCAGGGGGGGCTCGGCCACCTGAGTCCCTCAGCATCAGCCGAAGCGGAGGCATGGGGTGAAGAGGCGCCGTGCCATCGCCCTTCTGTTTCTCCTCCTTGCTCTCACCGTGCAAGGACCCTTTGTGGGGGGGGCTCAGGCTCAGGATGAGGAGCAGTACTTTCGCGACATCGGGTTCCTGATCGAGGCGGCAGAGGTTCACCTCAAGGAAGCCAGCGATGCGATATTGACCTGCGCGGGGGACCTCGTCCAGTGCACAACCGATCCGATGCCCATTGTGGTCAGGCTTAACGCATCGAGGGATGGACTCAGCGCGATCCGTTCTACGGTTCTGGTCCTGGTGGTGCCCGAGCGCTACCGGGCCGCGAACGGGCTAGTGGCGCAAGGGTTGAACGACACCATCACAGGGATCGGTCTCTACGCAGACGGGGTCAGGGATCCCTCGGAAGCCACGCTCCTGGCGGGATCCGACCTGTTCTCAGTTGGCCTTGGCGAAATCGACCTCGCGAAACAGCTTCTGGCGCAGAGCCCGCCAGCCTCCCCCCTGGTCCAGCTCCTGATGGTCCTCATCGTGGCCTTGGCCGCCTCCGTTGCCGTATCCGTCGGGCTGATTCTTTGGTGGTATCGGAGGGTAAGGCGCGCGCCGCCGAGGGGGCCATCTCAGGACGAGTGAACGGCTCAAAGGCGCCATTTCCGGGGAGGCCGCCACCGTTGAGCCTTGCGATCTCGCCATCTGGCTAAGGGCCGTTCGAGTAGGACCACGGAGAGGACGCCGACTAACACCACGGCAGCGGTCACGACGACAACTGTGCTAAAGACGAGCCGGGACTCCTGCTCCTCGATCCCCGTCGAGGGGGCATCCTCCAGCACCCGAAAGCTGGCCATCGAGACGCCGAGGGAGGGCCACCCCTCTTCGACGTTCCGGGTATCGAGGGAGGCGATTAGAACCCACTGCCTTCCGAGGCTCTGGCTCCAGACCATGGTCACCTGATTGAAGGCGACGAGGTCGGCTGTGAACCGATGAAGGTAGCTGGCCTGGACGGATGTGGTTCCCGCGACAGAATCGAGGATCCGGGGCTCGCTCACGACGAGGGCCAGCTGCCCCCCCGCCTCGACCGAGGATAGGAGGAGATCCATCCATTCGAGGGCGGTCCCGCGGGGATAGGCCAGGAGGCTGCGCCTCGATGTCACGATGAGGCTCGTCTGAAGGCCGGGGGTTAAGGGGCCGATGGAGACGATGTCCGCTCGGGAACCCGAACCCACGACGACGTTCTGCCTCACGAGCCAGGATTCCGGGAGGTCCAGGGCGAAGGAGCTGTTCGGGTGGACCCAGGTCTTAAAGGTTTCGTAGGGTGGGTCCAAGGTCAGCTGAGTGGCATGGCGGAAACGACCGAGATTGCCTGCCGCGTCCTCGGCCTCCACGGTCAGGTCGTTCACCCCGGGCCAGAGGGAAACCTCCATGGAGAAAGTGCCGTTCTCCACCGGGACCTCCGTTCCCCGAACCCGCAGGCCAACCAGCCTCGGCTCTTTCACCGTTCCCTGAATGTTCAGGGTCCGATTCGCGGTCACGTCTGGCAACGCCTCAATCTCGAGTTCCGGCACCTGTGTGTCGAGACCGAAAGCCCACTCTAAGGTGACGACCTCCCCCTCCACGGGGACGAGGATCGCCTTCACGGCGTGGAGCCCGTCCTCTAGGGTTGGCAGGGGGGAGGACCAGATGCTTCCTGTCGCAGCGTGCCACGTCACGTCCAGGGGGACCTCATCGAGGAGCAGTAAGGAGGCATTTGGACGTAGTTCGAAGGCGGGATTCCCCACTTGAATGAGGATCCGTTGCGGCGCGAAACTTACCCACTCCTGGGCACCCGGGTCCAGCCGAAAATCCTCAGGCTCGGCGGTGGTGAGTTCCCTTTCCTTGCGGTCGTCTCTGGCCTGGGGGTCGGAAGAGGGCGGACCTGCACTCGCCCCGGCCAGGAACGAAGCCGCGATCGGAGAAGTGAGTAGGATGGTGACGAACAGGGCGGCCAGCCGCATGGCTGCTTGGCTATCTCACCTCCGGCGTTTAAGCTGTTCGCCACCCCCACGGCCTCGATTCCCCCTGGGAAGAAAGTTTAACTAATGGCCCCCCCTGTTTAGTGAGCGTGGGAGTCGCGCGGTTCTTGGGGAAACGAGCATTATACCTGGGGATTACCTTCGTCGTGGCCAGCTATGTCGTCGTCGTGATCGCCAATTTTGGCGGCCTCATCGACGAGTTTCTGATCAACCAGATCAGGATTGAAACCCTCCAAGAGATGAACAACGACGAACAGCTGCGCCGGCTCCAGGCACAGTGTCCTGAGTGCTGGAACGATGAGTTTGACCAACGGGTGGCCGATCGAATCGAGGCTCGAGGCCTGAATGAGCCGTTCCTCCAAAAGTCCTTCCGCCAGACGGCTGAGGCCATCACGTTACAGTTAGGCAAAGCCGTGACTCTCAAGACCGGGACCGGATCCCAGGCCTTGTGGGACCACATCGCGGAACGGTTGCCTAGGACCGTGCTCCTCTTTACCACAGCCACGGTCACCTCCGCCGTCCTCGGGATCTGGCTGGGGCTCCGGATGGCGAGGCGAGCCCTCTCGACGATGGATCGGAGCTTCACCGTCCTTTCCATCACAACTTTCGTCGTCCCCTCCTGGATCTTCGGAATCCTGTTCCTCCTGATCTTCGCCTTTTATTTCCGAGTGGTCCCGCCCGGTGGGATGGTCAGTGCGCCCGCCCCGACGGATCCCTTCCTCTTCAGCGCCGATTTGGGATTCCACCTGCTCCTGCCGCTGGTCACGGTGACCTTTTCGTCCTTCGGCTCGTGGTCCTACATAACGCGCAACCTGGTTCTGCAGATCATGGACGAGGACTACGTCACGGCCGCCCGGACCAAGGGCCTGCCTGAGAAGGTTGTCCTCAACAAGTACGTCCTGCGGGCCGCCTCGCCGCCCATCGTCACGTCGTTGGCCCTGGCCCTCATTGCCTCATGGACGGGCGCCATCATCACGGAGCTCGTCTTCAACTGGCCTGGGCTCGGCCTCCTCTACTGGAACGCCATCCTCGTCATCGACCCCCCCATCATCATCGGGCTGACCGTCGTCTACGCCTTCCTCTTCGTCATCACCATCTTCATCCTCGACGTCATCTACAGCTTCCTCGATCCCCGGATCAAGGCACTGGGTCGGTAGCCATGGCGGCGCGAAGTTCCCGAACCCTCACGACCAAGGAGGTGGTTCTCGAGGCCGCCAAGACCAAGGCAGGCATGGTTGGCTTCGGGATGTTGATCCTCCTTGTGATTACCGTCGCCGTTGTCCCTATCTACGCCCCGTTCGACGTCGTCAGTGCCTGGTCGAGCCGTCAGCCGTGGCTCGACAACCCGAAGACCGCCGCCCCGGAGTGGATGGACCTCATCACGTCCAGGGACCTTGCGCGCTCCCTCATCGTGGAGCCGGACGAGTTTGTCAAGAGCTCGGGCGTCAATCCTGAAGGGACGTTTAAGCTGATCACCCTCCGACGCACCTTCGAGTGGAACGCGGACGAGTTCCCCTCCGAGGTGGTGATCCGCCTCTTCGCCACCTGGCAGGACGGCACCCCCCCGCCGAGGGTAAAGGCCGTCTGGCTGCGCCCTGATGGCGAATCCCTTGAGATCTTCAACCTCTTTCCGGACCGGCGCCTGCCGGACATCAACGTGATTTCCGTCTCCCAGGACGAGGTCGTGCGCGAGACGATCCGCAATTGGGCCTTGGAGCTCGGAGCGGAGGACCAGGCCTTCATCCGCCCCGGATCCGTCATCTTCGCGAAGGCGGACCCCGCCAACGTGGGGAACATGCTGAACCCGGGCTCCGCCGCCGTCCTGCGTGGGCGCTACACGTTGCAGTTGGAGGTCTTTGCCTTCGCCGCGGACGACGATATCGACGGCAAGTTCCTCGCTTACGGGAAGATCTACGGGCTGGCTGGAACGGACCAGGCGCGGCGGGACCTGTTTGTCGGCATCCTTTGGGGCGCCCCCGTGGCCCTTGCCTTTGGAACCGCCGCCGCCCTGCTAACCGTGTTCTCACAGGTGATCCTTGGCGCCCTGGGGGCCTACTACGGGGGACGCTGGGACGAGATGATTCAGCGGTCCACGGATTTCTTCCTCATCCTTCCGGTCCTCCCGGTACTGATCCTGATTGGGGCCTTCTACACGCCGAGTATCTGGAATATCCTCATCATTGTCGTCTTCTTCTCGCTGGTCGGGGGGGCCACGAAGGTCATCCGGAGCATCGTGTTGCAGGCGAAGGAGGACCTCTACATCGAGTCTGCGAAGTCGTACGGGGCGCCACGTGGGCGCATCCTGATTCGTTACATCCTGCCGCGAACGATGCCCTACACGTTTGCCCTCATCGCGCTGTCCGTCCCGTCGTTCATCTTCCTGGAGGCCGCCCTCTCCTTCCTGGGACTGGGGGATCCCCTTCTCCCGACCTGGGGAAAGGTACTCGGCGACGCCTACCGCGGGGGGGCCATTTTCAGTGGGGCCTGGTGGTGGATCACCTTCCCCGCCATGGGCATCTTGTTCGTGACCGTGGGCTTCGCCTTCCTGGGCTATGCTTTCGACAAGATTCTCAACCCCCGATTGAGAGAGGAGTAGAGGGGATGGGGGACCGATGTCGATCCTGACCGTTAGAGACCTCCACCTTTACTACCGGACCAGCCGTGGACCGGTCCGGGCAGTCGACAACGTGGGTTTCGAGGTCGAGAGGGGCCAGACCCTGGCGCTGGTTGGGGAGAGCGGGTGTGGCAAGTCCTCAACGGCCAACGCCATCCTGAGGGTCCTTCCGCGCAACGTCAACCGATTCGACGGGATGGTGCAACTGGACGGCCAGAATGTCATGGACTACGATCACGAGACCTTCCGGACCGAGGTGCGGTGGAAGGGGATCTCCATGGTCTTTCAAGGTGCCATGAACGCCCTCAACCCGGTTATCAAGGTCGGGCGCCAAGTGGCCGAGCCGCTGATCTACCACGCCGATGCGGAGCGGAGCGAGGCCATCGAGGAGGCGGAAAGGGCCTTGATGAGCGTGGGGCTCCCTTCGGAGACGGTAGATAGGTACCCCCACGAGCTGAGCGGGGGCATGAAGCAGCGCGCCGTCATCGCCATGGCCATCATTCTGCACCCCCACGTCATCATCCTCGACGAACCCACCTCTGCCCTCGACGTGATGACCCAGGCGAACATCATCAACCTCCTGAAGGATCTACGGACCCAAGAGAGCCTCTCGTACATCTTCATTACCCACGACCTGGCTCTGGCCAGCGAGCTTGCGGACCGAGTGGCGATCATGTACGCCGGGAGGATTGTCGAGATCGGGAGCGCGGAGCAGGTCTACACGAGCCCCCTCCATCCCTACACTCGCATGTTGATGAACAGCGTGCCGCGGCTGCGTTCGGACGCCTCGCCGGAGTCGATCCCGGGCTCACCGCCGGACCTCGTTGAACTCCCCGAGGGATGCCGATTCCGTCCGCGCTGTCCCTTCGCGTTCGAGAAGTGCACCGAGGAACCCTCCCTCCTAGGGGCGAAGCGGTTGGCCGCCTGCTGGCTGCCCGAAGTCCAGGAGGCGAGCTGAAGATGCGCCAGGTCCTGGAACCCCCGGAGGTCAAGCGGGGAAGGGCGCTGATTCGGACGGAATCCCTTCGGATGTGGTTCGAGGTCGGGGGAGGGCTCTTTCGCAGGGGGCTCTCCGTCCGGGCCGTGGACGGCGTGGACCTCACCATCCAGGCCGGCGAGACCCTCGCCATCGTGGGGGAGAGTGGATGCGGGAAGACGACCCTGGGTCGAACCCTGCTCCGTCTCCTGCATCCGACGGGTGGAAGGATCATCTTCGATGGTCGCGACATTACCGATCTCGACGAGGCGGACCTCTTCTGGTTTCGCAAGAAGGCCCAGATGATCCCCCAGGACCCCTACTCGAGCCTGAATCCCAGCTTTACGATCTCGAAGATCCTCGAAGAGCCCCTCGCCGTCCATAAGGAAGGGGACGCAGAGGAGAGGCGAGAGCGCGTCATGAAGGCTCTCGAAGAGGTGAAGCTGGAGCCTCCCGATCTCTTCACCGCGAAGTACCCGCACATGTTGAGCGGCGGGCAGCGTCAACGCGTGGCGGTCGCGAGGGCCTTGATCTTGGACCCCAGCTTCATCGTCGCGGACGAACCGGTCTCCATGCTGGACGCATCTGTGCGGGTCTCCATCTTGAACCTGCTTCGGGCGCTCCAGGACAAGTATGGCATTAGCTTCGTCTACATTACCCACGACCTGGCCACCGCGCGCCACTTCTCCGAACGGATTGCCATCATGTACGCGGGCAGGATCGTGGAGATTGCCCCCTCCGAGAACATCGTAAGGGAACCGTTGCATCCATACACGCAGGCCCTCATTGAAGCTCTCCCTGAACCCGATCCTGAGAACCGGCATCGAAGCATGCGGTCCATTCCGGGCGAACCGCCGAGCCTGATGAGCCCCCCGCCGGCGTGCCGCTTCCACCCACGGTGTCCCATCGCAATCGCAGGGCTGTGTGACGTCGAGCAACCTCTGCTGCGTGAACTCCGACCCGACCACGAGGTCGCCTGCCACCCGGCCGAGTGACCACCAGCGGGTGTGTATCCCCATCCGAAGAAGTGCGGGACGGGCCCCTCAGCGAGACCGGTGAGGGGCCCCCGAGAGGGCGAAATGGGGCCGGATTCTCGACTCCCTTCCCGGGGAACCAGGTCCGAGCCAGGCCGAGAGAAGGTATTTATAGAGCGCCTTTTTCCCTCTTCTGTTCCCTGTCCATCAGGCATGGACAGGTTGCGGAAACGGGAGGAAGATCGATGAAAATTAAGCTGCTGATAGTACCACTGGTAGTCGCGCTCTTGGTCAGTCTCTTCGCAGCCCTACCGGCACCCGCCCTCGCGCAAGCCGCTCTCCCACGCGGTCCATGGGTGGACCGACTCGTGTGGTCTGAGCAGGCCGACGCGGCCCTGGCGCTCGAGCAGATCAAGATTCAGAATGCTGACTTCTTCATGTTCAGCCTGCAAGGCGCCGCCCAAAAGGAGGATGCCTTCCAGTCGCCCAACGTGCTAACCTTTTCGACGTTCGGCTCGGTGAACGGCCTCCTAATCAACCCCAATACCCAGGTGGCCGGCCCCGATTCCCTGATGAATCCCTTCACGGACACCGAGATCCGAGAAGCCATGAACTGGCTGATTGACCGCGAGTTCCTGAACCGTGAGATTCTGGATGGGTTCGCCACTTCGTTCGTTACGCCTTTCCATCCGAAGTCGGCGGACTACTTCCGGGAGCTTGACACGTTTAACACCCTCGAAACCACGTACACTGCCGACTTCACGCGGGCCAAGAACGTCATCAACACGCGGATGACCGCGCTGGGGGCCTCCATCGGGGCGACCTCGGGCGTCTGGGAAGACAGCGGCGGAACCGTCATCAACCTGCAGATCATCGCGCGGATCGAGGACGAGAGGCTGGACATCGGCAACTACGTGGCCGAGCAGCTGCGCGCCGTGGACTTCCAGGTAACGGTCAATCCGTCGCCGTCGTCCGATGCGATTCCATTGGTGTACGGCGGGGACCCGAGCATCGGCGCCTGGCACATCTACACAGAGGGATGGGCCTTCACCGCCAACACGGCGTGGGATGATGGGCAGATTTGGGTCTTCCACGACTGCGTCTTCGAGCCATTCTGCGGCCGCTTCGGGGCGCCGGGCACGTACTTCCCCCCGACTGACTTCGACACCGCGTCCGAAGACCTTGCGTTCGGTAGGTACACCAGCCTTGCGGAGCGCCAGCAGTTGATTCGGGATCTGACACCTCGGACGCTGGCGGAGACGAACTACAGGATGTGGCTTCAGGCCGAGCAGGCGGTCTTCCCCACCAGCAACCGTATCCAGGACGTCGTTATGGATTCCTTCGGCGGACCCTGGACCTTCTACACCCTGAAGTCGGCGAGGCTGCTCGCAGGCGAGCCGGGTGTCGACCCGGAGACGGGCGTCGGGGGCGAACTGCAGATCCTGAACTTCATCGCGTTCAACGACGCATGGAACCCCTGGACGGATCCGGGCTGGCTCTACGACGCGATTCAGCGGCGGGCCATCGGCGACGTCGGCATGTGGTTGCACCCCCAGACTGGCCTCTGGACGGACTTTCGTGTGAACACCGCCGTCGATACGGCGGGTCCCACGGGCTCCCTGCCGGTTCCCACGGACGCGATGGTCTGGAACGCCACCCAGGAGCAGTTTGTCCAGGTAGGGACGGGCGTGACGGCCACCACCAAGGTCACCTCAACAATCTCGGAATGGGGCAAGTGGCACAACGGAATGGACATCACCATGGATGACGTCGTCGCGGGCATTGCGGGGACCAACCGCCGTGCCTTCGGGGACGTATCACGAGGCGATCCCCGTGCGGCCGGAGCGGGTACCAAGCTGTTCTACACGGACATCCTGAAGGGATTCAAGGTCCTCGACGATAACACCATCGAGGCCTACATCGACTTCTGGCATGTCGATAACCAAGAGATGGCAGCCGCTGGGTTCTTCTACCTGTCCGCGGAGGAGGCCCCTGTGCCGTGGGAGATTCAGGAGGCCGCCTTCCAGTCAATCATCGACAACGTCACGGCCGTCCACGAACAGACGGCCACGCTGGAAGACAAGATCTGGCTGGACCTGGGCCGGAACCCCGCCAGCATCGCTGCCATGGACACGGCCTTCACCGCCATCAGCGCGGAGAATGCCGGCGCCGGCCGCATCCCGCAAGGGATGGGGGCCTGGATTACCCAGGCCGAAGCGACCGCTCGGTACGCCGCATCCCAGCAATTTAGGACCGACTTCGGTCACTGGTACGCCAGCAACGGACCCTTCGTGCTCACCAGCATCGACGCAAACCTCAAGCAGACGGTCATGACCGCCTTCCGGGACGGGTACCCCTTCACCCCCGATCAGTGGGATGACATGAAGATCCGTGAGGTTCCGGACCTCAGCTTCGGGACCTTCCCGACTAACCTCGATGCTGGAAAAGGTGCGACTCTGACCTTCTCGACGACCTTGGCTGGCGCGCCCGTGGATCCGCAGGACGCCCGCTGGTTCGTCCGGGAGGTGGCTACGGGCTTCCTGGTCCTCCAGGGTGAGCCCGTCCGGACGTCGCTTGGCGAGTTCGAGGTGCAACTCTTGTCCACGGAGACCGTTGGGCTTGAGACCGGCGCCTTTGAGCTCGTGGTGATCGTCCAGGGCATATCAGGTGCAGAGGTGCGAAGCTTCGCCTTCACGGTGATTTCGCAGGCGGACATCTTCGGTGCCCTGATCGACGAGCTGGAGAACCGGCTCGCGGGATTGAGCGATCAGACAACGCAGTTAGACGACAGCGTCGGCGCCATACAGGGCACGACCAATTCGTTGTCCACACTGCTGACAGCGGTCCTGGCCCTAGCGGTCATCGCCATCGTGGTCCCGGCGGTGATGCTGCTCGTCATCCTACGGCGGATGCCGCCACCGGGTTGACCGGCGAAACAGAAAGAACGACCCCTTGAAGGGACACCGGGGAACCGGTGTCCACTTCTCTCTTTTTATTTTCTGATCCCTTCGAGCCAACGGCCTAGCGCCCATTGGAAAAACGAGACCGCGAGGCCGATTCCGCCCACGAGCATGACAGCGGCAGCGGGCAGAAACAGATAGCTGCGTGGGCGAGAGACTTCGAAGAGGTCCAGTTCGAAGCTCCAGGTCGAGGCGTTCAGACGTTGGTTCTCGACACGAACGTCAGCAATGGATCCCGGGAGGAAGGCGGCATTGCGTTGGCAATGCAGCTGTGGGGGCGGAAGATTCCCCGATGCCTGATACTGCTTCGACTGCGCATCCGTAAGGAAGTGTACTGCGACGCCGCACATCAGCTCCGAGGCCCGCGCCTCGGTGAAGCCCAACCCCTCGTAAGTGGCCTCCGGCACGCCCTGGGCCTCCCGGCCCTCCGAGAGAGGAGGGACGCTTCCTTGGAAGGTCCGGGTCTCCAGGAAGCGCGTGTCCACCAAGGATGCCAGGATGGTTAGAATGATGCCGGTGATAACAAGGCTCACATAAATGGCAGGGAGGACACGGGGATGCCGATGGATCCAGTTGCGGGGGGAGGTTAACAGGTCCCGCTCACGCATGGGTTTTCCTTCCCATGCTCGAACGACCCTTTAAGGTAACCACCTATGCGTCCAGTCGGAGAACGAGGAAACGCTTAAACGGCCTGGCCTTCTGGGCCGTTACACATGGCACCCACGTATCGATCGAGGTTGCCGCGATCCTAGGGGGCCCCGTACGGAATCCCTACCGTATCCACGACCAACAGGGAGGGGGCGCGGACGCGTTGAGCCTCCGGAAGTGTCCGAGGGAACACCGCAGGCGGATAGAGTGGACTGGCGCGAGGCGATTCTCCGTTGGTACTAGACTCCTATCGGGCGGCCTTCGACCGTCTCCTGGGTCCTCTGGCCACGCGACTCCAAGGGACCAGTCCCAACCTGATGTCCTGGATCGGCCTCGTGACAGCCGCGGCGACCGGCGTCCTCCTCGTTTTGGCCCCCTTCGTAGGCCACGGCCTGGCACTCGCCCTGGCTTTCCTCTTCCTCGCTCTCAGCTCCCTCTTTGACGCCTTGGATGGGCAGGTCGCGCGGCTGACGGGGGTGGCCTCGCCCCGGGGCGATTTCCTCGACCACGTCTTCGACCGGTACGCGGACGTCTTCATCCTGGCGGGACTCTTCTTCAGCGTCTATTCTCGGGCGTGGGTCGCCCTCCTCGGTCTCCTGGGGGTCCTGCTCACAAGCTACCTCGGGACGCAGGCCCAGGCGGTGGGTGCGGGTCGGCTGTACGGAGGGATCCTGGGCCGGGCGGATCGCCTCGTCATCCTCCTGCTGGTGATCCTCCTGCACCTGTTCCTCGATCAGCCTGGGACCCTGCTCCTGGGAATCGGCGGGTTCCGCTTCACGATGATGGAATATGCCCTGCTCCTCTTCGGCGTCTTGGGAAACTTCACGGCAATCCAACGGGGGGTCGAGGCCTGGAATCGCCTCGGAGGCGCCAAGGGGTCCGGTTAGGCGGCGGGCTTCGCGGGCGTCGCCTCCTTGGCCTTCCCGGGCGCCTTTCGGGATAGCCGCGTCTTCAACCGGTAGTAGGAGAGAGGATGGGTGATCTGCTGGCATAGACGGTCCGGTCCGGGGCAGATACCATAGGACATCATCGTGCTGCACTCAGGGGCGGTGTACACCGTGCCCGAAATCTGCCCGGTGATGTGTTCGATCTGGTATCGGGTGACGCTCTCGCGAAAGTCGGGCACGGAGGCGAAGATCTGATAGATCTCGTCGAAGCCCAGGCCAATGTTGTTCAGGAAGGACACGAGGGCAAACCGCCCCGGATGGGAGACGTTCTCGCTGGCCAGGACGGCGGCCAGGAGTCTCTCCATGCACGGGGGGAAGTTGGTGACCCGGATGGCCCCCATGTCCTGGCCTTGGAACTTCGCGCGTCGCTCGCGCAACGCCCCCTGCAGCTCGATGACCTCCCTCTCGAAAGCGCGTAGCAGCGTTGGGTTGACCTCCAGAGGGAGCTCCGCCTCGAAGCGGTTGCGCAGGTGTCCCTCGACGACCCGGAGGAAGCGATCTCGGCTCAGGAGGACGAAGCCCTCATGCACGGGTTGATTGATCAGCTTCCACTCCTTGCCCCGCAGCTGGCGGGTGGCACGGAGGAAGTCGCCAAGGTGGAGGCGATAGGCACCGTCCCGGAGGGCGTCGAGCCCCAGGGCGCGACTCGCCGCGAGCAGGAAATCATCCTCCTCCCGCGAGAGTCGGCGGCGGGCCAGATCGGCCTCCGCCAGGGCATACCGACGGACGAGGAACCCGTTGCCGACACAAGAGACGAGCATGCGGGCGAGGGGGTAGGCGTAGATTGCGGCGAGGGACTCCGCGGAACTTGAGAGCGGCGGCTCGGGTAGCTCACCCGTCTCCAGAGACGTGAAGACCCGATCCCGTGCGAGGGTTCGGGCCCCTTGGAAAGCACGGTGCTCGAGGACCTCCTCCAGCGGCAGGCCGTGCTCGCGGATGTAGTGGGAGGCCTCCGCGAGGAAAGGGTACATCGCCAGGACCTTGAACCCCGCGGGGCCTTCCGGGAGGGGAAGCGCCGAGGCTGCGGCTGCGACGCTGGTGCTGCGTGGCGCGGAGACGGAAGAGGGCGCCGTGGTTCTCCCCCTCCGTCCAACCGGCGGCGGCTTATAAAGGCCGGGCGGGGGGCGGTGAAAGTGAGGGTCGCTGGGTCGGAGGTCCCGGTCGGGACCAGGAGGCCCCCCTCGGTCGATGGATGGGGACGCAGTGTTCCCGCTAGGGCGCGTCCTTAAGAAGAAGGGGGGAATGTGGCCGGTCTTCGAGGTAAGCGTTGAGCGAAGGGACGCCGAAGGCAACTGGTCAACGATGGGTTAAGTCGATTATCCCCTTCAAGGTAGCCGACGGCACGAGTGGGCCCGCCATCCCGCTCTACGCCCATAGCCTCGGGCTCTCCCTCTCACAAATCGGCTTCATGGAAGCAGGGTTCTCCCTTGCCTCCATCATAGGGGGCTTCTTGTGGGGCCGGGCCTCGGACGAGCTTCGGAAACGGAAGGCCTTTCTACTTCTGGGGTTCGGGGGAATCGCCGTTGTCCTGTTTCTCCTCGTCTATGCCACGACACCTGCACAGCTCACGGCCCTGCGTGTCCTCCACGGGTTCTTCCTGGCCGCCTTCGTCTCCGTGTCGGGGGCTCTCCTGA
>JBHIDH010000018.1:0-23065 GCA_046759985.1 Thermoplasmata archaeon | reverse complement strand
CCGCTGGGTCCATTCGACGAGGAAGGAGCGAAGGATATCGACTTCCTCAGAGGCCGAACGCACCCCCCGGGGCGTTCGTCGACCGAGCCCTCGGGGGTTGTCCGCACATCATAAATGCCTGAATCCCCTCATTCTTAGGGGGAGGCGAGTTTCGTATGACCTCAATGGCCGAGTTCTTCCTCGTCCTGCTAGCCCTCGCGGCGGCCGCCGTCCCTTCGCAGATGCTCCTAGGGGACGTCCTCGGAATCATGCGCGCCCCGCGATCCCTGCGCCTCGCCGGCATCCCCGCTCTCGTCTTCTTCCTCGCGCTGCTCATCTTCCTGGCGGTGAACCACGCCGTACTCCTCGGGGCCATCGGGGTGGGGGTGGCCGTCGGCATCCTGGCCACCCTGGCCCTGGACAGCATCCGCATTCCCGGGTACCTCACGGGCAACATGCCCATGGACCTCCCCATGCGCTTCGGCACGATGATCCTGGGTCTGGACAAGCGTCTGAAGCAGCGGGTCATGGGGCGTGTCCTGCGCCACATCAATGAGCAAATCCAGCAAGGGGTGCCCTCGGACCAGCTGATGGACGAGAAAGGGTTCCCCCAGCTGCCCTTGCCGACCATGCGAAAGCTCTTGAAGCCGGCCTTCAGGGACGTCTTGGAGGAACGCGGAGTCCCATCCTGGAAGGTCCGGGGGAGCGGCTACCTCTGGCACTACACGAACGGCGCGTCCTTCGGGATCATTCACGCCCTCCTCTTGGGGGCGAGCTGGCCCTTCACCGTCCTCTTCGGCCTCGTCCTCGCGGGCACCTTCATCGTCATCATCCAGTTCCTGATCCCGCCCATGCGGCGGGGGCCTCGCATGCCGGCCGTCATCCTCCTGGCCCACGTGGCTGTCATTCTGGTCTTCGGGTTCGCCTTCGCTGCGTTCCTCGCCCCCGAGGCCTCGGCCCTGAGCCTGCTCAGCCAGGTGCTGCAACTCCTCGGACTGTGAGCGCGCGACGAGGGTCCTTTCGCAGAACATAAGGACGAGCAGCCCGCTGGTTAGGGGGAAGACACATGGTCGAGATTGTCGAGCGAGAGGAGGTCGACCTTAGCAACGCCCTCCTGGTGGCGGGGTTCTCGGGGGCCACCCTGGCGGGGCCGGTGGCCGGGAGCTACCTGTGGGACACCCTGGCCTTGCGGTATGTGGCCTCCGTGGAAGCCCGGGAGTTCACCCTGGGCGCCGTCGTGAGCAAGGGACAGCCCATGGCCCTGGTGCGCATCGGCCTGGGGGACGCGGTCTGCGGAATGGAGGGGGACTGCGACCAGCTGGCCGTCGTCGTCTCGGAGGTGCCCCTCCGGGGGTCCGAGATCCTGCCCACGGCCGACGCCATCCTGGGATGGGCGAAGGAGCGGGAGGTGAAGGAGGTCCTCGTCCTCGATGCCCTGCGCCGGGAGAACGCGCAGCCCTCGGACGCGGTCTGGGGGGTCTGCAACTCCTCCAAGGGAGAGGCCTGTCTGAAGGAGGTGGGGGTCTCGCGGTTCACCGAGGGGGTGCTCAGCGGGATGACGGGGGTGTTCCTGTACAAGGCCAGCGACTACGGGCTGGATGTCATGTCTCTCCTCACCGAGTCGCCGGGACAGCCCACCGACGCCCGGGCCGCCGCTCGCCTCGTGGAGTCCATGGCCCCCCTCGTGCCCCGGCTGAAGATCGATCCCGGCCCCCTGTTCGCCCAGGCCCAGGTCATCGAGGAGATGCTCCGGAAGAACGCAGAGGCCCAGGCGCAACAGGCCGGGATGATCCGGGACCAGGCCGACAAGATGTTCGGGTAGGGCCCAAGGGAGGGCCGACAAGGGCCACGCGGTCAGCCTAGCCGTGCGCCACCGCGAAGGCGATCTTGACGTTCGCCCGGAACTGCGTCAGCCGGTTCCCCTCCACCTTGGCTGTCATCCCTAGGACGCGCACGCCGGTGATGTTCTTGACCGTCTTGGCGGCCTCCGCCACCGCATTCCGGACGGCGTCGTCGAAGCCGTCCGAGGAGCTCCCTACCAGTTCGATAACCTTCCCGATGTGGGTCATGCTTCCCCCGGCCCGGTCATCCCCCAGGGCCTTAAGGACCTTTTCGAGCCGCCTAGGCCCCCTCCTCCACGTGGGCCCAGGGGAACTTCTCCCGGAAGAGGGCCCAGACGTACCGGTAGGCCTGCTTGACCTGGATTCGGGGGGGCAAGGGGGGGACGTCGGGGTCGACGATGGCATCGAGGAGGACGGGTCCCTGCTGGGCGAGGCCCTCCTCCACCGTCGAACGCAGGTCGGCAGGCTCCTCCACGCGGTACCCCCGCCCGCCGCAGGCCTCCGCGAACCGGGCGAAGTCGATGGGCTGCAGGTCCGTCCCGAAGTCGGGGTGCCCCGCCACCTCCTGCTCGTACCTAATCATGGCCAGCTTGGAGTTGTTGAAGACCACGACCTTCACGGGGAGGCGGTACTTCACGGCCGTGACGAAGTCCCCCATGAGCATGGTGAAGCCGCCGTCGCCGCACATCGCGAGGCATTGGCGATCGGGGTAGGTGAGCTGGGCGGCAAGGGCCCCGGGGAGGCCGAAGCCCATGGAGGCCAGGTTCGCGGAGAAGATGAACCGCCTCCAGGCGGTGGCCCGGAAGTTGCGGGCGGTCCAGGTGGTGACGTTCCCCACGTCCACCGAGACGATGGCGTCCACGTCCGCCGCGTCGCTCACGGCCTTGGCCACGCTCGCCGGCCGCAGGGGGACGGTCTCGCGCCCTTCCTCCTCGGCCATGTACTTCCACCACGCCTCCGTGGCCTTCTGGTAGGTTCGCAGGAATCGGCGGTTCGTGCGCGCCTTCACCCGCGTGCCCAGCTCCTTCAGGGTCGCCTTGGCGTCCCCGAGGAGGGCCACGTCCACGTTGGTCCGCAGGCCCAGGGCCCCGGGGTCGTTGTCAATCTGAATCGTGAAGGCGTCGTCGGGGAGGAAGTTCGTGAAGGGGAAGGAGGTCCCGACCATGAGGAGGGTCTTGGCATGCTCCATGGCCTCCTGGCCGGGACGGGTTCCCAGGAAGCCCAGCCCCCCTATGACCAGGGGATGATCGTCCGGAAGGAGTCCCTTGGCGGGGAGGGTCTTCACGATGGGGGCGGCGAGGCGCTCCCCCAGGGCCTCCACCTCCTCGTGGGCGTCGAGGGCCCCCCGCCCGACGAGGAGGACGATGTTCTTTCCCTCGTTCAACGCCCGGATCGCCCGCTCGATCTCCGCCGGCTCCGGCACGGGAGCCTCCTCGGGATGCACGGCTGGAAAGTCGGAGGCGTCCCGGGAGACGGTGCGGTTGGGGATGTCCAGGGGGAAGGTGATCTGCGCCACGCCTCCCTGGGAGAGAGCTTCTCGGGCGGCGAGGGTGGCCACGTGGGCGACCTGATCGGGCGTGGCGACTTGGGCGTTGTATACCGTGACGTCGTCGAAGAGGTGGCGGAGGTTGACCTCCTGGAAGTAGTGGGTCCCGAGGACGTCGCTGTCCACCTGGCCTGTGATGGCGAGGACGGGCGCGTGGTCGAGCTTTGCATCGTAGAGCCCGTTTAGCAGGTGGATGGCCCCCGGACCGGCCGTGCCCAGACAAACACCCAGATTCCCCGTCAGCTTGGCGTAGGCGGAGGCCATGAAGGCGCCCGCCTCCTCGTGGCGCACCTGGATGAACTCCATCTCCGGGTGGCGACGAATCGCGTCGACGATCCCGTTGATCGCGTCGCCGGGGATGCCGAAGATCCGTTCGACCCCGAACTCCCGCAGTTTATGGACGAGCACATCGGCCGCGGTTCGATCCAGACTCTCGCTCAACATGGCCTCCCCTCGCAGGGGACCATCTCGACTCGGGCATAAGGGTTCTTGGTGGCCTGGAACGGGTCCTCCGCGACTCGGGACGGCCGGAGGGGCGCGCCGGGCTCCCCTACCGCGCGACCCCGACTGCCGCGGGGGGCGGCCGGGACGCCCGGTCGACGGGATGGTCCCCGAACCAGCGGTACCACAGGACGGCGTGGCCCAGGACCAGCCCGGCGCCCACCAGGAAGGCGAGGAAGAAGACCCCGGCATCCAGGAGGAACCCTGCCAGGAAGACCATGCCGCCGTAGGAGAGGTCGAAGACGGCGTGGGTCATGCCGGCGGTCGTCGCCCGCTCGTTCCGCTCCATGACCTCCATGCTGAAGGAACCCACCACGGGGAAGGCCAGGCTGGAGAAGGCGCCGCGGACGACGAGGAAGAGGCCGGCGAGGAAGAGGGTGGGGGCGAAGGCGAGGACCGCCAGGAAGGGGACCGCGAGGAGGCGGGTGTACACGATGGACCGGACCTTCCCCCACCGGGCCACCAGGAGGGGTACGGCGAAGATCGCCGCCGCAATGGCCAGGTTGTTCGCGATGACGATGCTGCCAAATTCCTCCGTGCCGACGCCGTAGGCCCCGCCGAAGTACAGGGGGAGGAGGGGGAAGTAGAGGCCCAGGCCCAGGGCGAAGGCCAGGCTGAGGATCGAGAGCTTGCCCACGTTGAGCTTGTTCCGCACGTGCTTCAGGAGGAACATCTCGCGGAGGGGCTCCGGGGCGAGGGCGTAGGACTCCCTCATGTAGAACAGGGGGACGAGCTCCGCGAGGCCGAAGGGGACCGACATGAAGAGCGTGAGTCGCAGGGCCGCGGCCCGCGTCGTCCCGAATTCCAGGAAGCCGAGGGAGCCCGCGGGGAGACCGGCCAGCCACGCTCCGATGACGGAGGGCAGAATCGCCGCCAGGGCGGCGCCCACGATGGTCGAGATGGTCGTGAGGACGCCGCTGATGGTGAAGAGGTGGATCCGCTCCGCCTCTCGGCTGTTCTCCATCATGAAGGGGGCGCCCACGACCCCGTGGAAGGCCTCCCCGAGCCCGACGACCACGCCAAGGAGCATGAGGGTCAGGGGGGCGTTGACGACGAGGACGGCCGCGCCGGCGGCGATGGCCACCAGGCTGGCGGTGATGAAGCTGCGCTTCCGACCGTACTTGTCGCCGATGAAACCGGCGGGGAGGGAGTTGAAGCCGTGGGCGACGAAGTTCAGCCCCAGCGCGATTCCCACGAAGGGAAGCACCCCGAGGGTGACCCCCAGGACCACAACCCGGGGGAAAAAGAGCTCCTCCAGGTAGAAGGCGAAGGCGACGATGAAGATGCCCGAGTTGATCTGGGACATCGTGGCGTAGGCGAGGTACAGCTTCGCATTCTTCGAGAACCCCCGCAGGGCTTCCCGGTACGAGGTGGGGGTCCCGGGCTGGCGGGGGAGGGCCATGGAAAGGGGCTCCTAGCGGCGCCGGAGTATCCGGCCCTCTCCTAAATAGGTGGGGAAGCGACGTACGTACGCGAAACTTATATCGCGGCCCTCGTGTAATGGACGGAACCGGCGACGGTCCATCCGCGGGAGACCCCGCAGGGCGATCGGTTCGACAGGCGACCAGGCGTGGGAGGTTCGGAGCGTAGGCATGTTTCACGGGAAGACGACCGAGCACCAGACACGCCGGCCGACTCCCAGCGCGGACCGATGAGGACGTTGCGCTCATGCGGGTTGGGGTGGTCAAGGAGACGGCGGCGGGGGAGAGGCGTGTGGCCCTCGACCCCGACTCCGTGGCCCGGTTGACGAAGAACGGCATCGACGTGGACGTCCAAGCCGGAGCCGGTGCCGGCGCCTTCCACGAGGACGCGGACTACGAGGCCGCCGGCGCCACGGTCATTCCGGACGCGGCCTCCGTCTGGCAGCGTTCCGACGTGATCCTCAAGGTGAATCCCCCCACGGCGGAGGAGGTCGACCTCCTCTCCGCCAAGTCCGTCGTCATCGCCTTCCTCAACCCGTTCCGCAACCCCGCCCTCGTCCAGAGGTTGGCGCATCGCGGGGCGACGGCCTTCAGCATGGAGATGATCCCCCGCATCAGCCGGGCCCAGGGCATGGACGCCCTCTCCTCCCAGTCCTCCGTCGCCGGGTACAAGGCCACCCTCCTGGCGGCCAGCGCCTTGGGAAAGTTCTTTCCCATGATGACCACGGCGGCGGGGACCGTGCGACCCGCCCGGGTCTTCGTGATCGGGGCCGGGGTGGCGGGGCTGCAGGCCATCGCCACGGCCAGGCGCCTCGGCGCGGAGGTCGAGGCCTTCGACATCCGGCCGGTGGTCAAGGAAGAGGTGCAGAGCCTCGGGGCTCGCTTCGTGGAAGCCGAACTGGAGGAGGAGACGGAGGCGGAGGGAGGCTACGCCCAAGAGGTCTCCGAGGCGGCGCGGCGGCGGGAGCAGGAATTGTTGGCCGAGCACGTGGCGCGCTCGGACGTGGTGATCACGACGGCGCAGGTTCCGGGGAAGAAGGCGCCGGTGCTCGTGACCGCGAACATGTTGGCGGCCATGAGCCCCGGTTCGGTGGTGGTGGACCTCGCGGCGGACCAGGGTGGCAACGTCGAGCTGTCGAGGCCCGATGAGGAGGTCGTGTACAACGGGGTGACGATCCTCGGCCCCGCCAACCTACCCTCTTCCCTTCCGGTCCACGCGAGTCGGATGTACGCTAAGAACATCATGACCCTCCTGGAGGCGATCATCCAGGATGGCGAGCTTCATCTCGACCTCGAGGACGAGATTGTCGACGCCAGCCTCGTGGCGCACGCGGGGGAGGTGCGGAATGAACGGGTGCGCGACGCCATCGCCGCGGAGAGCGGGGACTGAGGAGGGGGATACACGGTCGAGCTGATCATTGGCATCTTTATCTTCGTCCTGGCAATGTTCGCGGGCTTCGAGGTCATCACGAAGGTCCCGCCGACCCTCCATACGCCGCTGATGTCCGGGGCCAACGCCATCTCCGGCATCGTCCTCATCGGGGCCCTCCTTGTCGCGGGTCCGCGGGATGCGAACCTCTCCGTCATCCTCGGCCTGGTTGCCGTCGTGCTAGCGACGATCAACGTGGTCGGCGGCTTCCTGGTGACAGACCGCATGCTCCAGATGTTCAAGCGGGAACGAGGGTGAGGGATGGTTCAGCTCGACCCCGCCGTCGTCACCCTCGTCTACCTCGTCTCCGCCGCCTTCTTCATCCTTGGGCTCCGAGAGCTAGGCTCGCCCGCGACGGCGCGACGGGGCAACCTGCTGGCGTCCACCGGCATGCTCATCGCCATCGTGGTCACCCTGCTGAACACGGGGGTCCTGAACTACGAACTCATCGCGGTGGGCGTTCTTCTCGGTGCGATCCTTGGAGCCACGGGCGCCCGCCTGGTCAAGATGACGGCCATGCCGCAGATGGTGGGCCTCTTCAACGGCTTCGGCGGCGGGGCATCCGCCCTCGTGGCCGTCGCCGAATACCTCCGCGGCGCTGCGGCGGGAGAGTTGGCCGTGGACACCTTGGTCACGATCCTGGCGGGGGTTCTCATCGGCGGCATCACGCTGACGGGGAGTCTCGTGGCCTTCGGCAAGCTCCAAGGTGTCCTGTCGGGATCCCCGAAGACCTTTCCCCTCCAGCAGCCCGTGAACGCCGCCCTCCTCATCCTCTTCGTGGGCCTGGGCGGGTACCTGGTGGCCGTGGGGATTCAGATTCCCCTCTTCCTCCTCCTCCTCGCCGTCGCCCTCGTCCTGGGCGTCCTCATCGTGATTCCCATCGGCGGGGCGGACATGCCCGTCGTCATCTCCCTGCTGAACTCCTTCTCCGGCCTCGCCGCCAGCGCCGCGGGATTCATCCTGGGGAACGAGATCCTGATCGTGGCGGGCGCCCTGGTGGGCGCGGCGGGCCTCGTCCTCACAAAGATCATGACGAAGGCCATGAACCGGACCCTCCCCAACGTCCTCTTCGGCGCCGTCGGGGTCGAGACCAAGGCCCCGGGGGCCACGGCGGCGGTGGACAAGACGGTGCGATCCATCGACCCGGAGGAGGCCGCGCTCCTCCTGCGGTACGCCCAGTCGGTCATCATCGTCCCCGGTTTCGGCATGGCGGCAGCCCAGGCCCAGCACGCCGTTGCGGACCTCGCCAACCGGCTGGAGGATCGGGGCGTGGACGTCCGCTACGCCATCCACCCCGTGGCCGGCCGCATGCCCGGACACATGAACGTCCTCCTGGCGGAGGCGAACGTCCCCTACACGAAGCTCTACGACATGGACGACATCAACCCGGACTTCGAGCGGGCGGACGTGGCCCTCATCATCGGGGCCAACGACGTGGTGAACCCGGCTGCGCGGCACGACGAGGGGAGCCCCATCTACGGGATGCCCATCCTGAACGCGGATCAGGCGAAGCACATCATCGTGATGAAGCGGAGCCTGAACCCCGGATTCTCCGGCATCGACAACGAGCTCTTCTACGGCGAACGAACGATGATGCTCTTCGGGGACGCCCGGGACAAGGTGATGGAGCTCGTCGCCGAGGTGAAGCAGCTTTGAGGGCCTCCCGACTCACCGGAACATGCGGAGTCGGCTCTCGATGTCATCGAGATGCGCCCGGATGATCCCGGCGTCCCCCGCCGTGGGTTCTCGCTCCAGGTAGGCGCGCAGGTCGTCTCGTGCCTTCCGAAAATCGCCTCGTTCGTAGTGCAACAGGCCGCGGTCTCGGAGGTCGAGGGGGGATTCCGGGTCGAGAAGGAGGAGGAAATCCATCACCTGAAGGAGCTCCTCGAACTCCTCCGAGGTGAGGTAGAGGCCCTTCAGGTTGTGGAGCATCCTCGCGAGGATTTCCCGCTCCGTGGCGGGGCGGAGGAGGGTGGGATCGAGGGGGACGGGTTGCTCCGACATCTCGTCGAGCAACGCCCGGAGATCCTGCTCCTCCAGCACCCGACCGGCATGAAAGGGGTCCACGAAGACGGGGCCGTCCGCGTCGTCGTACCGCATGAGGAAGTGCCCCGGGAACCCCACCCCCTCCAGGGGAAGGCCCGCCCTTCTGCCCACCTCGACATAGACAAGGGATAGCGTGATGGGCAGCCCCGTCTTCCTCTCGAGCACCGCGCCGAGAAAGCTGTTCCGCGGGTCGTAGAAGTCCTCCGCGTTGCCGCGAAAGCCGAGCTCCTCGAAGAGGTACCGATTCAGCAATGCGAGGCGGTCCTTCCCGGCGGGACCCCGATGAAGGCGATTCCGAAGCTCCGCGCCCATTCTCTCGAGCTGCGCCCTGACCCGCTTCGCATCGTGCGGGGAGGTCCCCAGGCGACCCAACAGGGTGGCCGCGCGTACCAGATTGAGGGGCTCTTTGGCCAGGACGCCTCGCATCGCTTCGTACAGACCCATGGCGGCCTCCGTGATAGCGCGGAAAATACGTTAAAGGGTACGGATGCCTCGTACCTGGGGCGCCGAAGGGCGCGGGCCACGCCCGGTGGAGGCTATGGCGAAGAACGTGGACATCGAGGCCGCCCGGGGCTACCACGAGGAGACGAAGCACTCCCCCGCTGGGATTCGGTCGGCGCTTCACCAGCTCGATTGGGCCAACAAGCCGGCCCTGTTCAAGCGCTACAAGGACCTGCCCTACTACCCGCTCCCCACGGACTTTGCCCCTCCCGCGATGGCAACGCTGAGGACGATTTCGTCGGCGGGGGAGGGAGCCACGTTGGACCTGGTGACCCTCGCGCAGATCCTCTACTTCGCGGCTGGCATCACCAAGGAGGCACAAGGTCCGGATGGGTCCACACACCACTTTCGCGCGGCCGCCTGCGCCGGGGCGCTCTATCCCATCGAGGTGTACGTCGCCTGTCGAGCCCTCGACGGCCTGCCGCCGGGCGTGTACCACCTAGCGCCTCGCGAACTCGCGCTTACGCAGCTCCGGGCGGGTGACTTTCGCTCCCCGCTCGCGGAAGCCACCGGCGAAGGAGGGGGCGCTTCCCCTGCCACCGTGGTCCTCACGGCCATCTTTTGGCGCAGCGCCTGGAAGTACAAGGCTCGATCCTACCGGTACTGCTTCTGGGACTCGGGGACCATACTGGCCAATCTGTTGGCCGCCGCCACCTCGGCGGGGCTGTCCGCCCGGTTGGTGACCGGCTTCGTCGACACCGAGGTGGACAGGCTCCTGGGACTCGACGGGGACCGGGAGGGGAGCCTGTGCCTCGTCCCCCTGGGCCCCTTGGAAGAGCGGCCTGCGGCACCTCGGGACGCGCCGGTCCTGGACCTGGCGACGCCTCCCCTCAGCCGGGAGGAAGTGGACTATCCCCAGATTCGACGGATGCACCGCGCCTCCTATCTCGACAGCCCCGGGTCCGTTCGGGCGTGGAGAGGTGCGCTCCGCCGAGGGGCTGCCACGGCAGGAGAACGGACCTATCCGCTCAGCGTCCGGGAGACCGAGGGGAGGCCCCTGGGGGAGGTCATCCTGGGTCGCGGCTCGACCCGCCACTTCCGTCGGACCCCCATCGCCCTGGAGGAACTCAGTTCGATCCTGTATTATGCGACCCAGGGCTGGGAAGCCGACTTCCTCGAAGGGCCCGACACACGCCTGGTGGACCTCTACCTCCTGGCGAACGAGGTGGAGGGACTCCCGGGAGGTTCGTACTACTTCGCGGGGAGCCGAGGCCATCTTGAACTCCTGCGGGAGGGGGAGTTTCGGCCGTGGGCCGGCTTTCTGGGCCTGGAACAAGCCCTCCCGGCCGACGCCAGCGCCGTCGTGTTCTTCCTTGCGGACCTGCAGCGCGTGTTGGGGCGCTTTGGCAACCGGGGCTACCGCATCGCGCAGCTCGAGGCCGGGATCCTCGGGGGGAGGATGTACCTGGCCGCCTACGCCCTCGGCCTGGGGGCCACGGGCCTCACCTTCTACGACGACGAGATCGTCGACTTCTTTTCACCCCACGCGGCGGGGAAGGACGCCATCTTCATGGTCGCCCTTGGACGAGCGGTGAAGATCCGGTCGCCGGTTCGGCCTGTGCCCGTTCCTTTCCGCGAGCGGGACGAGTAGGGACAGGGCCGCACGTCGACCGAAACCTCTGTCCCAAGGACGGTGTTATGTAGCCCCGCCTACCTCGGAACGGCGGGCCATGTCAGAGGAGGAGGAGGAGAGGGAGAAGGAGAAGCTCGAGGATCTGGCCTCGAAAATCGCCCGGCTCGAGGGGACCGTGGACCGCCTCCGTGAGCCCTATGGCGAACTCCTGGACCACCTGAAGCGCCTGCAGGAAATCGCCCGCTCCTACTTCCGCCTCCTCGACCTCCTGCAGCGCTACGGCTCCGTCTCCCCCGAGATGGCCATCCCCGCGCTCAAGGACCCCATCGCCCGGGACATCGTGAAGGTCCTGTTCGAGAAGAGCGGCCGGAACATCTCGCAGGTTACGGAGGGGGTGCGGAAGCTCCGGGGCAAGGCCTCCCGCCGCATCGTGCGGGAACGACTTCAGACCCTGGAGGCGGAGGGCATCGTGGTGGCCGTCGCCAAGTCACGTGGGAGGGTCTATGACGTGTCCGACGAGACCATCCGACGCTGGGCCAGCGTCCTGGGGCTTGTCACGTCCGACGAGAGCCCCGACGAGACGGAATGACCGCCCCCTGGGACGGGCCCAACGGTCGTCGCCGCGGAGAACCGGCTCAGCTCTCCCAGGTCACGAGGCTCTGCACGTAGGGCACGGAGGCAACCAGCCCTCCCACGATTCCGAAGAGCCCGCCAACAAGGCCGGGGGTGCCTCCGAGGAGCAGGAGGGCGATGGACGCCACCAGGCCGAGAAGGATGGCCGTCAGGGGACTCTCTTTGGCCTGGCGGGCCGCGATAATGAGGATGACCGCGAGGATGACGGTGGTGACCTCTCCGGTGAGGGCGTTCAATTGGATGTCTTGGACGGGCGTCCGAAGCAGGAGCAGAAGGGGGGCCAGGACGAGGGTCAGGATGCCTCCGACGAGAAGGAGGTGTTGGGCCGAGCGGGTCAACTGGTCCGGGGTGGCTTTCATGGACATCTCCCTCCCGAAGCAGGGGCCCCCTATTAAACCCGGCTTCCGATTGTCGAAGCTGAGACAACCGGCGCGAGCGTGGCGGGGGCGAGGGGAACGGTCACAAGTGCCCAGTTCCTTTAAGGCCCCGACCGTCGCTGGTTCTCTGGGGTGAAGACATGGCTGACTCAGATATCGAGGAGGTCCGGGAGATCCTCACCTGGGTCTCCTCGGAGGTTCCCAAGCTCCTGAACGCGATTTCGGACTCCCTCTTCGGCGCGGAGCAGACGGGCAAGTACGCCGAGGCCGTCTCCGAGTTCTACACGAATCTCCGCGAGGCGGGCATGGACGAGGACAAGGCCTTCAAGCTGACGAAGGTGTTCATGGACCGCACGAACCTGGCGGGGATGCTCCAGGAACTCTTCAACCAGGGGGAGTGGACGGGGCACCGGCGGGGCGATTGGGAGTCGAAGATAGAAAAGAAGGTCAAGAGGAAGATCAAGGAGACGCTCGAGGACGAGGACTTCGAGATCGACATCGAATGAGCGAAGCACGCGACATCTTCGGCGTCGTGGTTACCCGGGTTCCCCTCCTCATCGCCGGGATCAGTTCGAGTTTCTTGCGACTCCTCTTTGGGAGTCGCCGGGCGGCGTGGTCCTTTAGGCGGCGCCTGCGGAAGCACGGGATGGGTCGACGGCGAGCCGGGGAACTTGCGCGGCACTACCGACGCCAGACGGACATCCTTCGGATTGTGCGCCGCGTCCTGCGGGAGACCCGGCGGGAACGAGGCAGCGGACGCCGCGCTGAGGGCGGTTTCCCATTCAGACTCCTGTAGGACGGGACTCCCGCGACCAGCTAAGACTGCTGACGAACCATGGGTGAGAGGTGTCCGCCGTGTCGGGTCAACCGGTGGCCTGAAGGGTCCGGTACTTAGGCGGGGTCCCCCGGGGGGAGCGCTTCGCCCTGGGACTCCTGGCGACTCGACAAGCTTCGGCAAGGAACCACGCGAGAACCGTCTCCCCGAACTCGGTTCGGACACACGCGGCACGCCCCTTGGGATATCGGGGGGTGTGTCCGGTCAGCACGACACTTCCGAGGTGAGTAGTCCACATGATTCTCACCTTGGTCCCTCTGAGAACGGTCAGAAGGTTAGGCTTGGTGGGACGAAGTGGTCACCAAAGGACCGGCTGAGAGGCGTCGATCACGATCGAGCGGTCGAGAGGCCCTGGCCTGGAGCTGTCGAGAGGCCCATATGGCGCTCGGGCCGCCCGGAGCCTCACTCTTCGCTCTCGGCGGGCGGCTCTTCCGGCGCGGGGGCTGGGGCCACGGGCGGCGCAGCCGGGGCCGGTGCTGGCATCGCGGGCTCCGGTTTCCACACAAGGCCCAGGATGCCTCCAATGAAGCCCAAGAGGGAGCCGAGGAAGAATCCCCAGATGGTGGGGAAGGCAATGATGGCAATGACCAGGGTCAGAACCCCGCCATACATCGTCTTCGTCTTGTTCCCGGAGTACAACCAGAAGGCACCGAGGAACGCCAGGACGATGAAGATGACCGCGAGGGCGATGAACAGCAAACCGATGCCAGCTAGCCCGACCGGCATTCCCGGCCCCATCCCCCCGAAGCCGGCGCCCATAAAGAGGCTCCCTACGAAGATGAAGAAGAGGCCCCCGATGGTGTGGAAAATCGCCCCGATCAGTGCAAGCACAAAGGCCGCAGTAGCTCTTTCAGCCGTTTCACTCCCCCCTGCGGCCGGGATGAGCAAGGGCCGTTATAAGCGTTTCGCGCCACAGGAGGACCGCCTGTCTTGCCCGAGGGAGTGCAGAGATATCCCGGTCTTGGCGGGCCGCTGTCGCCTTACCGGAAGGCTTTTCCTCCGCAGGCTGACTCGTCCTTATGGCCTCCCTCTCCCAGGCCAGAATCATGGGCGGCGTCGGCTCCGTCCTGATTCTGCTCATCGTTCTCCCCGGCATCGGCTTCCTCTTCGGGGTCGTGGGCTTTCTCTTGGTCCTCCTCG
Source organism: Thermoplasmata archaeon (assembly GCA_046759985.1). Classification (GTDB taxonomy): domain Archaea; phylum Thermoplasmatota; class Thermoplasmata; order RBG-16-68-12; family JAJISG01; genus JAJISK01. The sequence goes on along the minus strand of JBHIDH010000018.1, from coordinate 9,243 downwards.
CCGTGAGGAAGATCGCCGATCGCGTCGGAGACGAGGCCATCTTCGGCAACATGCGATACGCGGTGGTCGTGGTTGTTGTCGCGATCGTCGCCACCGTCGCGTTGATCATCTTCCTCCTTCCCCAGCTCTTCACCCTCGATCCGACGAGGCCGCCGAACGCGGCCGACGTCTTCGCCCCGGAGGCCATCGCGTCCCTCTTCTCCATCCTCGTTGTGGCATGGGTTCTCCTTCTCCTCTCCGCTTTCTTCCTCCGGAGGAGCTTCGAGGCCATTGCCGATGGGCTGGACCTCCCGATGTTCGCCACCGTGGGGCTCCTCTATCTCATCGGGGCGGCCACCTTCGTCATCTTCGTGGGGTTCGTCGTCCTCTTCGTGGCCGGGATCCTTCAGGTCGTCGCCTTCCTCTCCCTCCGGGAAGGCTCCGAGAATCCACGCCCAGGCAGCGAAGCTGTCAAATAAGCGGCCCTCGTGGAGAGGAAGGGCGGAGCACCGGTTCCCGGATGCTCGTCGCGGGAGACCCGAATCCCGGGTGACGCCGATGGTGAAGATACTCAGCGCGAAGGAACTCAAGGCCAAGATCGATCGGGGCGACGACTTCAAGCTCGTCATGACGATGAACCAGTGGCACTTCGAGGCCGAACACATCCCCGGCTCCCTCTGGGTGTCCGACAAGGACCGGGCACAGGAACTCCTGGACCCGGAGGATGAGGTCGTGTGCTATTGCTCCGATCGCGCGTGTGCGGCGAGCCGGATCGTGTCGAACGTCCTGGAGAAGTCCGGCTTCAAGCACGTCTACCACTTCGACGGGGGGCTGCAAGAGTGGAAGGAGGCCGGCTATCCGATTGAAGGAACGGCCGTGGCGCCTGCCTAGGTCGATTCGAGGCCTGCCACCGACCCCCAAGCCGCGCCCCGACGGACCCTGTCCGAAGAGAGCAGGCATCCCAGCGAGGTAGTCTCATCGAACGAACACAGGTGGGTGTGGGCCGGACGGCGGAAATCCTGGCGTGGGGAGATGGCCTCGTCCTCAAACTCTTGTACGAGGGGTTTCCCCCCCAGATGGCCGAGGACGAGGCCCGTGTGACGGGAAGCCTCCATGAATTGGGCCTTTCCGTCCCTCGGGTGGAGGGGGTGACGGAAGTGGACGGCCGACCGGGGGTCATCTTTGAGCGGGTCGATGGACCCTCCATGCTGGCACAGGTCACCCGTGCCCCCTGGCCCGTCTCCCGCGCGGCGCGCCGGCTCGCGGACCTTCATGCAGCCATGCACGTCCGACGACAACCCGACCTACCGCGGTTGCGGGATGCCCTCGAGAGGAGAATCCAGAACGCCCCCGGCCTGACAGCAGCGGAGAAGGAACGGACCCTGAGCGCTCTCTCGCGGCTTCCGGAGGACGAGATCATCTGTCACGGGGACTTTCATCCCGACAACATCCTCATGTCCTCTGGTGGCCCCGTCATCATCGACTGGATCGACGCCCATCGCGGCCACCCCGTGGCGGACGTGGCTAAGACATCCCTCCTCCTCCACGTGGGCGAACCTCCGGAGGGTACGCGCGGCCGCTGGCTCATTAATCGGCTCCGTCGGCGGTTCCTCCGGGCGTACCTCAAGCGGTACCGAGGGCTTCGACCGCTTCCCCTGGACGACCTCGTGGCATGGCGTCTCCCGGTCGCGGCGGCTCGCCTGGCCGACGGGATTCCCCAGGAACAGAACCGACTCCTGGCGATGGTCCGATCAGACCTCGCTCCCATGCCCTGAGCAGGAGCCCGTCTGGGATGGTGTCGCCCTTCAAGGGCGTGAGAACCGCGTACCGAAGGATTCCCGAACGCCCGCGATAATCCCGAACACGACCAGGAAGGAGAGAGCGAGGATCCTCCGCGAGGAGGGGGGAGAGGTCCCTAGGGATTCCCGTGGCCGGCCTGGGACATGGGTGAGACCCTTCGCCCCCCACGCACCTTCCCTCCGGCATGGCCGTCTTCGCCCAGGGGCAATCCCGGGGGAGTCTCAGGGTCCTACGGGGCCCGCCGGCACACTTTCACCGTCCCCCCACCGAAGGGTTAAAAAAGGACCAAAAGGTGAATCGCGCTACGGAGGAAAGAGATTTGGCAGAGGAGCCAAGACCCGGTAGCATTGTTCACGTCGAGCTTCCGTGCAAGGACACGGAGCGCGCCAAGAAGTTTTACGGAGACCTCTTTGGCTGGAAGTTCCAGGACCACCCTGAGATGAACTACACCCTCTTCGAGGCTGCGACCCCGCCTGGAGGAGGTCTGTTCGTCCCGCAGGAGGGGCAGTTCACCCCCCAGGGCACGCTGACCTACCTCCTGGTGGAGGACGTCGAGGCGAAGGCCAAGGAGGTCGAAGCCGCAGGGGGCACGATACTCGTCCCCGCCAGCGAGGTCCCGAACCAGGGATGGTTCGCCATCTTCAAGGATCCGGAGGGCACGACCATGGCCCTCTGGAAGTCGGCGGCCCACCCGCAGGAGTAGCGGGGCAATCCCGCGGTCCTATCCGGGGCACGAGCCCGTCGGGACCGCCCTGTCGGCCCGCGTGCCATGGGCCCGCGAACGGGCTAGATGGACGCCACGGGTTCGAAGGTCAGCAGCTCCCCCGACTCGGGGTCGAACCGAAGGCGGAACCGGTAGGCCTCCTCCCCCCGGATGGCCGCGCAGGTCCGGCCACGATAATCCCCCTCGATCTGAATCTCGTCCAGGTCCTCCCAGCCGGTGCGCCGTTTGACCTCCCGGACCATATTGTCGAAGGCCCGCGCGCACACCCAGCAGCAGAAGAACATCCGCTGCCCTTCGACCTCCTCCCAGTGGTCCCCCCACTCGGAATTGCAGAGGGCACACGCCGACTCAGGCACTTTCATAATCTCGCGCCCGCTCCAACCGGGCGTTCAGGTAGGTATCGAAGGCGTCCAGGGATTGCAGGAACGCCGCGCGGACCCGGTCCTCCATCCCGAACTCCTTCGTGTACTTCTCAACCAGGGCCAGGGCCTCCTCCGAGTGGGTCACGTCCGCCTCATACCCCTCGCGCAGAAAGTCCTTCACCTCTTGCGGAACCGTCTTGTCCTTCAGGATCGCCGGGTCGAAGTATCGCAGGGTGGCCCCCTCCTTCACCAAATCGCGGTTCGCAATGAGCTCGAGGCCGTGCATGGCGGCCATGATCTCGACCCAATGGCCTCGCTCCGCGAGCTTCCGCCAGAAGGTTAGTGCGTGCTTCGTCCGGGGGAGGGGGCTCGTGGACAGGACCTCCTCCCGGGGGAGACCCAGGGCCTCCCCCATCCGCAGGAGGAGCTCGTAGTGGGACGGGGCGTCGGCCCCCTGGCCGCCGAATTCGGTGACGATGTTGTCGATCTCGTAGAGGGTCACGTCCCGCCGGTCGGTCTTCGCGATGACGCTCGCCGCGGAGCGGACCCACTGGCGGAGGAAATGCTGGTGCTCCACGACGTACCCGAGGAGGGTGCTGCGGGTGGGTCGCTGGAGGGCCAGGACGAAGGGGTGGGGCTTGGTCCCGTAGAACCTCCGGATGAACGTCCGCTTCACCCAGCTCGCGAGGTGGCCCGCTTCCGTGTGATACGCCTCCAGCCGCTGCGCCATCTCCTCCTCGCCGATCCGCTGCTTCGTGATGTTGCGGTTCAGCCACATGACGTGACCGGGGTCACTGGCCGCCGCTCGCTTGAGGAAGTGCCGGGCCAGGGTCGGGTAGGCCTCGAACGACCGGCTACACACGACGCACCGCATTGGGGTCCCCCGGGACAAGTTGGTACGTCCGAACCTGCCTTAAGCTTGACTCGAACCGGCGGGGGGCCGGGCGGCTAGAAAGGGAACTCCGCAGGGAGTCGTGCCCGCAGGCTCCGGTAGACCTCCGTCTCCCCAGACTCCTCCCGCATCCGATTCAACCGGGCCTTGACGACCTCCACCGTAAGACCCCGGGATTGCGAGACCATGCGGACCGTCTCCTCGAAGTCCGCGCCGCAGACATCGTAGCAGTTCCCCATCCCCGTCAGCAGCTCCCGGTCCGATTCGTTCACGCCGTTCCCAAGGCGGGGGTTGATTAAGCCTTTTTCCAGGCGTGGCCAGGGGGCGGCGCGGGCCCGGGGTCCCCGACCCTTTTTACCGTCGGCGGGATTGCACTGCCCACACGAGGAATACCAGATGGGGCGACGCATGGACCCGGAGGGCGCCGAACTCGAGACGATGCAACGCTTTGTCTCCCTTGATGGCGCATGCCTTCTGGACGTGGGATGCGGGGAGGGACGGCTCACGGCCAAGCTCGCGACCTTGGCAACGGAGGCATTTGGGTTGGACCCGGTGGCCGACGACGTCGCTCGCGGTTGGCGTGCCACCCCCCCGGAGGTTCGTCGCCGAATGACCCTTGCCGTGGGGGCGGGGGAGGACCTCCCCTTCCGGGACGGTGCCTTCGACGTCGTGTTCTTCTCCTGGTCCCTCTGCTGCATGGCCTCCGCCTCGAACATGAAGGATGCCCTCCACGAGGCGTGGCGCGTCCTCCGGCCGGAGGGCCACCTGGTGAGCCTCCAGCCCTCCCCCTACCAGCCCTTCGGCCGGGGCGCGATTACCTACCTGATCACGGCGCGGCGGGACGACCTGGTAACGGATGAGGGCGGCCTGGTGTCCGACGCGCGGTTCGCCCTGGAACACGCAACCCTCTTCGAGGAGAAGTTCGACCTGCTCGGGGAGGCCGAGTTTGAGGTCCGCACCTACTACGACACCGAGGAAGAGCTCTTGGAGCGCCTCGTCCGAGGGCGGAAGGACGCCTACGCAGCCCTCCCCGAGGCCACGAAGGCGGAGATTCGGCGACGGCTGGAATCCCTCCGGACCTCCGAAGGCGTGCTGCGACGCGAGAACGCGATCCTCACCGCCCTCTGTCGATCCAGCTAAGGACGAAGGAGGCAGGTCCAGAGGCTGGGGCACCGGGGGTTCGCTTCACGGCCGCCGGGCGGTTAGGGCCACGCTCTCCGCGCCAAAGGTCCTCGTGATGCGCTTGGTGGCGTCGGACGAGCTCTGGGAGAAGTAGTCGAGGCGCTTGAGGACCCGCACGTCGGCGAAGCCCGCCTTTTCGATCGTCTCCAAGTACTCCGACTCCACGGCCGCCCCCCCGATGCAGTCCGCCCAGAGCTGCGGGTTGAGGCCGCACACCGCCCCCACGTCCTCCTGGACGACGATGTCCGCCAGTTGGAGGTGCCCCCCCGGCTTGAGGACGCGGGCGATCTCCCGGAAGGCCGTTTCCTTGTCGGGCACGAGGTTGAGCACGCCGTTGCTCGTGACCACGTCCACGGAGGCATCGGGGAGGGGGATCTCCATGACGTTCCCCTCCAAGATCTCGACGTTATGGGCGTGCATCGCCGCGGCGTTCTTGCGAGCCTTCTCCAGCATGGCGGGGGTGATGTCGAGGCCGTAGACCTTCCCCTTGGGTCCCACCTGCAGCGAGGCGTAGAGCGCATCCGTCCCGGAGCCCGAGCCGATGTCCAGGACCACGTCGCCCTCGCGGATCACGTCGGCGACGAAGGGGTACCCCACGCCGGCGAAGGACTCGACGGCCGTGGGCGGGATCCGTTCGATGTCCTCCGCGGGATAGCCCACGTAGCGCAGCGCCGCCCGTCCCAGGGGGAAGTGGTACTCCTTCTCCGGCCGCGTGGCGACCTCCGTGTAGAGGCTCTGGACCGCCTGGATCACGATGGGGGCCAGGTCCGCCGTCGACTCGATCTGGGCCTCGGGGGGGACGTGGGAGGTTCGAACGACCTCCAGGGGCAGCGTCTTCGTCCCCACGGCCTGGGGCACCCAGAAGGGGGCGAAGTCGAAGGATCGGGCTTCCATGAAGCCGGCCTCCGCCAGCTTCTCCAGCCGGGCCCGGGCGTCCTCCTCCGCCAGGCGAAAGACCTCGGCAACCTCGTGGGCCGAGACGAGGTGCCCCGGCACCTTCTCCAGGTACTCCAGGATGTCGGTGGGGGCCCGCTTGGGCAGCCCGGGGGCCATTCGGTCGATCTCCTCCTCGTAGGGCTTCGCAGTGAACGCCTCCCCCTTCACGGTGCGTTGGCCGTTCGCCTCGATGACGAGGCTCAGGAAGTCCGCCTTCTCGCTCTGCATGGCCTCCTTGTCCTTCAGGAAGGCCTCCTTGATCGCGGAGGAGTGCATGTCCCGGAGGAGCCGCTCCCCGTCCAGGCCCACCTCCTCCGCCAGGCGGACCAGCTCCCCTTCCGTCGCCGGCCGGGCCTCCACCTGGAAGGCCTCCATCTGCCGGCGGAAGTAGCGGTCCGCCCTGTGGGGGTCCTGGTTCTCGGCGGCCTTGAAGGCGAGACAGGCGGGGTAGGTGGTCGTGCACCCCGCCTTCCGATAGAAGTCGGCGTCCAGGGGATTTCCCGTGAGGGCGACGGATTCCCGTACCCACGTGACCGTGGTCTCCTCATCCACCCCGTAGTGGTTTCGCCAATCGTCGATGTCGTCGAACACGCCCCCCATCCGGTAGACGACCTCGACGCTGTCCCCGTACACCGCCTGCAACCGCCGGAGGACGGGGTCCAGGCCCCAGGACCACCAGCACCAGGGGTCGGCAAAGTGGACGATGCGTACGGGCGGTGACGCGGCTTCTCCCATGGTCTCCCTGCGTGGGAGGGAACGGGTGGATAAAAACGGCTCGGACGAACGCGCGGGGTCCGGCCTCACAGTTCCCGGACGAACCGGGTCATGATGGCGATCTCCCCCTCGAAGCGGGCCGTCGCCACGGGGGAGTACCAGACGTCCGCCAGGTGGGGGGCGGCCCGCAGGCACGCGTCCCGGATGTCGGCGCCCGACACGCCGCGCAGGACCTCCAGGGCCTGATCCTTGAAGGTCCGCAGGAACTCCCGGTTCGGCTCGAAGAGGATGTCCACGATGCTCATCTTCCCCTCGATCCAGTCCGCGATGACGTCGGGCGGGGCCGCACCGACCCCGCTCTCGATCTGCTGGAGGAGGAACTCCCGGGGGCCGCCGGCCATCATGCGGTCGCGACGTACGGGGCGGCGCTCTTAAGGCTTGCCGGTCCCGGAATCTCAGGCGGACACGTGGAGAACGATGGCGTCGTACCCGGAGGCCCCGTTGGGGAAGGGGAGCGAGGGGGCGGGGTCTTGGCCCCGGCCACCCCCGTCCACGAGGCGAGCCATGACCCGGTACGAGCCCCCCGCGGGCGGGTCCCAGTCAAAGGTCCACAGCACCCAGGTCAGCTGCGAGAGCGGCGGGGACCGGAGCGTCGCCGCGGACCAGGTCATCCCGCCATCCGTGCTGACCTCGACCTGGGAGACCCCTCTCGCGCCGGCGAAGGCCACGCCCCCCAGGGTGAGGGGGGGTGTCACCACGGCGTCGGCACCCGGCGTGGCGATGAGGGCCTTGGGCCGCACCTCCCCCCGATTCGTCCATCCCTTACGCTGCCAGAACCCCAGGAACTCCCCTTCGACCAGGGTGATGCGGGTCAGCCACTTGGCCGAGAACATGCCGTACAGGTCCGGGACCACGACCCGGGCGGGAAAGCCGTGGCTCGGGGGCAGGGGCGTGCCGTTCATCATGAGGGCCACGAGGGTGGTCGCCTCCTCGGCCTTGGCCCGCGGGACCGCCACCGTGTACTCGTCGGCGCACGTGAACGCGACCCAGTCCGCCTTCGGATCCGGCCCGGCCTCCCGGAGGAGGTCAGCAAGGCGGACGCCCTCCCAGCGGGCCGTGCTGATGAGGTCGCCACCGATCTCGTTGCTCACGCACTCCAGGGTGATGTGCTCCTCGGCGTCGGCCCGGACCTCGAGGTCGGCGTAGGAGTAGGCGCGCGGGGTCGTGACGAGCCCCTCCACCACCAACCGCCAGGACGCCCGGTCCACGACCGGGTCGACGAGGTTCTTCGTGACGACGTAGAACTCCCCCGTCGGCGTCACCTCCTTGGCCGCCATCTCGCCCACCGAGCCAAAGACGAGGCGCCGGCGTCCCCCGAAGAGCCGGCCGAGACCCCAGAAGGCGAGGGCGGCCAGGGCGACGGTGGCCGCCACCCCGGCGAGGAACTGCCGACGAGAGAACCGGAACCCCTGGGGGTACCGGGCCGCCATCTCCACGAAGAAGTAGTCGAGGAAGGCGGCGTAGATCCAGCCCGCGATCAGCTGGCTGAAGAGGGAGGGGCCCGCGCCGACGGCGGTGCCGAGGCCGAGGAGGCCCCCTCCCAGGAGGGGCAGGGCGACGAGGAGGGCCGCCCCCGCGTACCCGAAGGCGAAGACGGCGATGGTCGCCCAACGCCGCCGAAGCCTCCTTTGGAGCCAGGGAAAGGGAAGGGCGAGGAGGCCGGAGAGGACCAGGGAGAGGCCGAGGGCCACCACGAGGCCGAGGGTCTTGGCGCCCTCCCCCATGGTCCGAATGAAGAAGGACTCGATGGCGCCGGGAATCGCGTCAACCACGAACCCCAGGGCCACCTCAGGGAGGAAGACCCCCAGGCCTAGGAGGCGTAGGAGGTAGGTGACGGCCAGCGCCCCGGCCCCCGCGACCAGGCCGCCCCCCATCCGCCCCCAGGGGAGGCGGCGGATCCCACGCCCCCGGCCCGGGAGGAGGCCCATGGCGGGACAAGGAACCCGGGCTATAACCTTCTCGCGCCCTCAGGCGGAGGGGGATGAAACCTTTTTCAGGAGGGGCGAACCTCCGAGCCGCGTATGCGCCCCATCCTCGTCATCCCCGGGATCCTCATTCTCCTCATGGGGACCGTGTTTGCCCTCCAGGGGGCGGGCCGGGTCCCGACGACGTTCATGATCGGCCCGGCCTGGATCGCTATCGGCGCGGGGGTCGCGGTCCTCGGCCTCGGGTTGACGGCTCGCGGCCTTCGAACGGGCCGACGACCGACGCGTCGCCGCGAGACGGAGCTAGCCCGCTTCCTCCGGATCCTGGTCCGACGACGTGGGATGGGACGGGTTGGTCGAGGGTTCCAGGCGGGGGACGTCCTCGGCCCCTCGGCCGGCCCGGCGGAGCTGCGCGTAACGCAGGCCGTAGTAGCCCAGGCGGTAGACGAAGATCGCCATGGCCAGCGCGAGGGCGCCGGCAAAGAAGACATCGCCGAGGCTGAGAACCGTGACGAAAAGCCAGCCGTGGAGGACGAGAAGACCGGCGAGGAGGAGGCTCCAGTTCCGGACCCGGAGGCGCTCGTCGGGGGCATCCACCCTGACCGGTGTCTCGGGGGCCCGCCGAAAGCGGTTCCAATAGTGAACCGTCCGCCAGGAGAAGAGGGCGAC